>JALEOL010000010.1 GCA_022766785.1 Oscillospiraceae bacterium | reverse complement strand
ATAAGCAGCGCCACTGTGCACGAGGACAAACCACGGGAGAAATGCGGAGATTATTCCCTCAGGATATGCTACACCAGCGCCGGGGAAAGCTGCTGGGATATCGCCAAGCGCTGCAACACCACCGTAGAAGCGGTCATGAGTGAAAACGGGATCGACGACCGGGACGCTGAGCTGTCCGGCATGATCATAATTCCAATGGTTTAAGGAGCATGAACATGAACAATTCCATTTATTCGGATATTGCCAGACGTACCGACGGCAACATCTACCTCGGGATAGTCGGGCCGGTGAGGTCGGGAAAATCCACCTTCATCACCCGACTGATGAACACCCTTGTATTACCCAACATCACCGATGATTTCCAGCGAGAGCGCGCCAACGACGAGCTTCCGCAGTCCTCCGCCGGGAAAACGATCATGACCACCGAGCCGAAATTCGTCCCGGAAAAGGCAGTCAGCATAACCCTTGACGACAGTGTGAAGATGAACGTCCGGCTTATAGACTGCGTGGGGTACATAGTGCCCAGCGCGATAGGCTACATCGAGAACGAAGCCCCCAGAATGGTGATGACCCCCTGGTTCGAGGAGGAGGTACCGTTCAACATGGCGGCGGAAGTGGGCACGCGCAAGGTAATTACAGAGCATTCCACCATAGGTATAGTCGTCACCACGGACGGCAGCATAACCGATATCCCCCGCGCGGAATACCAGGAGGCGGAGGAGCGCATTATTTCAGAGCTGAACGAGATCAGCAAGCCGTTCGTTGTGCTGCTTAACTGCCAGTCCCCGAACTCCCCGGAAAGCGTAAAGCTCGCCGCCGAAATGGAGGAGAAATACTCCGCGCCGGTAATGCCGGTGAACTGCCTTGACATCACTGAGGAGCAGATCAAGGAGCTTCTGGGCAAGGTTCTGCTGCAATTCCCCGTCAGCGAGATACGCATAAAAATGCCGCGCTGGGTGAATTCCCTGGAGCGCGAGCACTGGCTGCGCCGGGAGCTTCTCGACAGCATACGCGCCGCCGCAGGAAAGGTCACAGGGATAAGCAGCGTTCGCGGCTGCGCAGGAGAGATATCGGAGTGCGAATATGTAGACCGTGCGGAGCCGACGGATATCGACCTCGGCACCGGCACCGGGGTTATCGACATCAGGCTGAAAGACGAGCTGTTCTACCGTATTCTGGGCGAGACCACCGGTCTGGAGCTTCACAGCGAGAGCGACCTCATGCCCTGCATGATAGAGCTGGCGCAGATACGGCAGAAATACGAACGGGTACGCAGCGCCCTTGAAGAAGTCGAGGCGACGGGCTACGGGATAGTGCTCCCCACAATGGACGAACTCAAGCTTGAAGAACCGAAGATAATCAAGCAGGGCGGAAAATACGGCGTCCGGCTGAGGGCAAGCGCGCCGTCCATACACATGATGTCGGCGGATATCACCACCGAGATAAACCCTATCGTTGGCAGCGAGAAGCAGTCAGAGGAGCTTATCGCGTATCTTCTCACCGATTTTGAGGAGAACCCCAAGAAGATCTGGGAGAGCAACATTTTCGGGAAATCCCTGCACGAACTGGTGAACGAGGGACTTCACAACAAGCTCTACAGAATGCCTGCGGACGCCCGGATGAAGCTCCAGGAGACGATACAGAGGATAATCAACGACGGCTGCGGAGGACTTATCTGCATTATCCTTTAACGCGGAATATCATTTTTTATTTTAAATAAATCAAACTCCCCCGCTACTGCGAGGGAGCCTTTTTTATGGTTTGTTTACTGAGCGTTGTTCTGGGTGTAGGAAGCGATCATGTTCTTAACCATCTGACCGCCGATAGAACCAGCCTGTCTAGCGGTAAGGTCGCCGTTATAGCCGCTGTTCAGCGGAACACCTACTTCGCTTGCTGCCTGCATCTTGATAGAATTGAGTGCGCTCTTGGTCTGCTTATTAGAAGCCATGATATTGATCTCCTTTTATAGAAAGTGTTGTGAGATACGCAGCTTCCGCTCCGTTCTCTGCATGAGCGGAAGCATTTTCACTTCGCCCTTGCAGTAGTATTATTTTCACAAGACGGCTTTTTATTAAAGGAAATTGTTTCACAAATCAGAACGGTCAGTTCTCCGGGTTTTCTTCGGAAAGACAGCCGGCGCATACGCCTTTAAGGTTCAGCGTTACGCGCGTTATCCTGTGTCCGTTTTCTCTCATGACCGTCTGCGGTATCTCGTCAAGGCAGTCAAGCTCGATATCAAAAACGCGCCCGCATTTATCGCAGATCATGTGATAGTGACAGTCTGTTCTCCCGTCAAATCGGTCGGAACCGTCCGCGATCGGTATCTTCATCAGCATTCCGGCTTCGCTGAGCTGGTTCAGATTTCTGTAAACAGTTCCCAGGCTGAGATTTGGATTATCCGGCTTTAACGCATTGTAGACCTCCTCAACAGTCGGGTGCGTGGGATAATTCATCACCTGGTCATATATTATCTCTCTTTGTCTGGAAAAATTCATAATTCTCGCCTGCCCTCCCAAAGCAAAACAATAATCATTATCATTATTATATCATATTTCGACATCGTTGTCAATACATAAATAAAAATTGGGAGCGCAGCATTGCTGTTCTCCCAAAAATCTTATATCAACCGCAGATCTCACGGGCGAGTTTTCCGGCTCTGGAATATATCTCCGGGGCGTCAACCGTTGTGAACCTGCCGTTTTCGTACAGTATCTTTCCGTTCACGACGGTCATCACCACATTCTGCTTTGTTCCGGCGTAAACCAGGTTCTTTGCTATATTGTGCTCCGGCTGCATGTTGGGCTGCATGAGGTCTATCACCGCAAGGTCGGCTTTCTTTCCCGGGGCGAGTACGTCGCAGTCGTTAAGCCCCATTGCCAGCGCGCCTCCGCTACACGCCATTTTCAGCACGTCAAACGCAGGAAACGCCGCCGCGTCATTCTCACGGTATTTCTGTAAAGCGGTCACAAGGAACATCTCCCGGAACATATCCAGGCAATTGTTGCTTGCCGCTCCGTCGGTGCCGATAGCCATGCGGTCTATCCCCTGCCGCTTCATCTCGCAAAGCGGCGCTATTCCGCTTGCAAGCTTCAGGTTGGAGGAGGGATTGGTGACGATCCACAATCCGCGCTCCCTCGCTATACGCATATCTTCCTCGTCGAACCACACACAGTGGAAGCCGCCGCCGCCGTACTCCAGCATTCCCAGCTTCTCAAAAAGCTGCGTCGGGGACATTCCATAGCGCTCGCGGCAGCCGTCGGTCTCGGACTTTGTTTCGCTGCTGTGGGTGTACATCGGCGCTTTGTACTTCTGCGAGAGCTTCGCCAGACCCTCCAGTGTTTCGCGCTTGGTGGTGTATTCCGCGTGAAACCCAAGCTGATAGCTTATCAGAGGATCCAGGCTGTTGTATTTGTTGTACTCCTCCTCAATGCCCTCGACAGTGCCGCCGAAGTCGTTTATAGAGCCGCACAATACCGAACGGTATCCCATATCGGTGCAGGCACGAGCATAGCTGTCCAGCTTGAAGTACATGTCAAAGCTGGAAGTGATACCGCTTGTCAGGTACTCCATGTTTCCCAGCTGTGTAAATACATATATTGCTTCCTCCGTCAGCTTTGCCTCGTGGGGGAAAACCTGCTGATAAAGCCAGTCGTTCAGCGGAAGATCGTCCGCGAAGCTGCGCAGGAATGTCATCGCCGTATGGGTGTGGGCGTTCTTGAAGCCGGGTATGATGAGCTTCCCGGAAAGGTCGATCTCCCGGTCGAAGGTGCCTCCGGGTATCTCGCCGCCGCCGACAAAGGTTATCCTGTCGCCGTCGGTGTGAAGCTCTCCGGTGATGATCTTCTCGTCCTGCATGGTGAGTATTTTTGCGTTGTAGAAACGTATTTTCATGGGTGCGTTCCTTTCCGTAGTATTTTACCGCGTTGCTTCAGACGGGCTTTTCCTGTCCGGATAAAGCTCCCTGAGCGATTCTGTATATGGGTAACGCGCGATACCTCGCTCGGTAACTATCGCGGTGACAAGCTTTGCATCGGTGATGTCGAACGCCGGATTCCAGCACTTCACCGATTTCTCCGCGACCGGCTGCGCGAAAAACTTCTCCCGGATCTCATCCGCGCCGCGCTCCTCGATAACTATGTCGTCGCCGCTGGCACAGCTGAAATCGATCGTTGAACCGGGGCAGAACACATAGAACGGTATACCATGGTACATCGCGTTTACCGCCACCGACCGCGTGCCGATCTTATTGGCGACGTCGCCGTTTGCAGCCACCCTGTCGCAGCCGACAAAGCACGCCTGTATCTTCCCCTGCTTCATCAGCATGGAAGCGGCGCTGTCGCATATCAGCGTGGTATCTATCCCGGCGTGGTCAAGCTCGAAAGAGGTGAGCCTCGCCCCCTGGAGCAGCGGACGCGTTTCATCGCAGTAGGCGTGGAACTCCCAGCCGCGCTCTTTCCCGAGCAGCAGCGTTCCAAGCCCCGTGCCGTATTCCACCGCCGCAAGCGCTCCGGCGTTGCAGTGGGTGAGTATCCCGTCGCCGCTTTTCACCAGCGTCAGCCCGTTTTCGGAAATGGCGCGGCAGGTGGCGATATCTTCATCGCTGATAGCATTGCACTCCGCCCTCAGCGCGGTGAGCATTCTCTCCCGGCTGCCGTTGTTCTCCTCTGCACAGCGGAGCATTCTGTTCACTGCCCAGCTGAGATTTACCGCCGTGGGACGCGAGGAAACCAGGTACTCCCCCGCCATTCGAAGCTCCGGCAGGATATCTCCGGCGATCTTCCCTGCGATAACGTACATTCCGAACCCGGCGCAGACGCCTATCGCCGGAGCCCCCCTCACCCGAAGCTCGGAGATCGCCTCCCACAGCTGCTCCCGGGTCTCCAGCCTGAGATATTCCACCCGGTTGGGCAGCAGGGTCTGGTCAAGTATCTCGACTGCGTTTTCGTCAGCTGCCAGGCGTACTGTGAACAATTTCTCCATCAGCTGAAATAGACCAGCTCGCTTGCAGCAGGGGCTGTCTGCTTTATCTCACGGGCGGCAAGAACAGGCCCCTCGCCCTTGTACGCCGCCTGCTTCTCCACGATCACCCTGCCGGTGACCTCGACCCACTCGCCGTCCTTGAAGCTGCTCTCCTCCGGGGACTTCACAAGTATCCCCACCACCTGGATATCGTCCGCGCAGCAGGTCATTGCCCGGCGAGAGATAACGAAATACCCTTTCGGAACGTTGGAAGCACGGAACACCATTCCGCGCACATGCACGTTCCTGCCGGTATAGCGGTCGGGACTGCTCATGATGTCCACATACCACAGACCGAAATCATCATGCACTATCTCGATAGGGTCGGCGTTGAGGTCATACGGCATCTCATCGTCCCCCTGGAAGCCCTGCTCAATGCTGCCGTCGGTGTACTCGAACATCATGTCTATCCTGGGATTGAGCGCCTTTATGCTGCGGCGCAGCGACTTCTTGTCCACCTTGTTTTTCTCGCAGCGGTTGAACACAACTATGTCCGCCACCGAGAAATTATCTGACAACAGCTGGCGCATGTTGTTCATGTAGACCTGGTACCTGGAATGGTCAACGAACATGAATATCTGGTAGAATATCCAGTCCTTCGGCGCTTTCTGCGGCATAGTGCGCAGGCTCCACATACCGTTGTATTCCAGCATTATCTGGGTGGGACGGTGCTTTTTGACAAGCTCTTGCAGGTGTTCGGGGTTGAAATCCTCCTCGTCCTCGATGAACTCCACTTCTGCCTTTGCCGCCTTTAGGATATCCGGGGCGTATTCCACCTCGCCCTCCTCACAGGCGATGATCAGCGTGCGCTGACCCTTTGAGAACTGCTTATCCCGGATAGTGTCGAGAATGAACGACGTCTTGCCGCTCTCAAGAAATCCGGTTATCAAATATACAGGAAGCTCCATTGTGCGCTCCTTTCACTATTCCCTCATACTCTTTGTGATAATACCGTGCCCGGGTTTTGCCCCGGGCGGAGTTGTTATACGCCGAAAAGATCCTTTATCTTCTGCTCCTCCAGCTTTGCGCCGATCACGCACATTCTGCCGGTGACGTCCGCCGCGCCTGTGCGCACCTCGTACTCGCCGGGCACAAAGTCGAAATGATACCACACGCCCTCGGCACCGGGAACTATGCCCTTTGCGCGGAGCACAGAGCCGTACTCCTCTCCGGACAGCTTTGACAGAGCATTTTCAAGCTGCTCACGGGTGAACTTCTTCGCGGTCTCGATACCAAAGTTGCTGAATACCTCGTCCGCGTCGTGACCGTGATGGTGATGATGGTGGTGTCCGCAGCCACACTCCTCGCCGTCATGGTGGTGGTGCTCATGCTCGTCCTCGTCATGGTCGTGGTGGCAGCACTCATGGTCGTGGTGCTCGTGCTCATCCTCGTCATGTTCGTGGTGGCAGCACTCATGGTCATGATGCTCGTGCTCATCATCGTCATGGTCATGGTGGCAGCACTCATGGTCGTGGTGATGCTCATGCTCGTCATGATCGTGGTGATGACCGCATACCGGGCAGATATCGTCATTGAGCAGCTCCTCCGCGAAGCTGTTCTTTATCTCCATAGCCTCGAGTATCTGCTTTCCGTTGATGTCGTCCCAGGGTGTGGTGACTATTGTTGCATGCTCGTTCAGCTGGCGTATCATCGCAAGCGCCTCGGCAAGCTTGTCCTCGCTGAGCTTCTGGGAACGGCTGAGGATTATCGTCTTGGCGGTCTCTACCTGGTTCTTGTAGAACTCGCCGAAATTCTTCATATACATCCTGATCTTGGAAGCGTCAACAACAGTCGTGTAGGTGTTGAGCACGATCTCGCCGCTGTCTATCCCCATGACCGCCTTGAGCACATCGGACAGCTTTCCGACACCGGACGGCTCGATGAGTATCCTGTCCGGGTGGAACTGATCCAGCACCTGCTGGAGAGCCTTTCCGAAATCTCCCACCAGTGAGCAGCAGATACAGCCCTGGTTCATTTCAGTGACCTGTATCCCGGCGTCCTTCATGAAGCCGCCGTCTATGCCGATCTCGCCGAACTCATTCTCGATGAGCACCAGCTTTTCGCCTGCGTATGCCTCCTTGAGAAGCTTTTTTATAAGAGTGGTCTTGCCTGCTCCGAGAAATCCGGAGAAAACATCTATCTTTGTCATTTTTACAGTCCCTCTTTCTGAATGATCGCCGCTGACAGTCAGCAGCTCCTAACATATAATTTTAGCACATTTCAACAAATAAGTCAAGGGGATTTTTTACAATTTTCCCTGTTCCGAATTCCCCAAAACAAGAATTTCCCCCGGAAAACCCGGGGGAACAGATCATCGTTCTTCTCGGAAATAGGGGTCGCCGAGCGCTTTCGGTGGCTGGTTCTCGCGCTTCTTGCGGATCGTGATGATTATCAGAACCACGATCGTGGCGATATACGGCACCATTTCGATAAGCTGTGGCGATATCTGAACTCCCCAGCCCTGCATCTCGTATTTAAGACCACGGAGCATTCCGAACAGGTATGCCGCCATTATAGCCTTGAGAGGGTTCCAGGTGCTGAAAATTACCAGCGCCACTGCGATCCAGCCTGCTCCGGCAGTGACGTTCTCCTGCCACTGGGAAAGCGACGCGATCGAGGAATACGCTCCGCCGATACCGCACAGGAAGCCGCCGGCAAGCACATGCACATATTTGTACAGAGCAACGTTTATTCCGGAGGCGTCGGCGGCGCCGGGGTTTTCGCCGACTGCGCGCATATTAAGCCCGAACCGGGTCTTTTTCATGTAGAAATAAGCGAGCACCGCGACAACTATCGCCAGCTGAACGTAAATGCTCTGGGAGAACAGCGCCTTGCCGATCACCGGTATCTCGCACAGCCCGGGGATCTCATAGGCGGCAAACGCGCTCTTTACCTCGGTGGGAACGGTCTGGCTGGAGAACGTTACCCCCTCGCTCATCTGCATATTACCGATAAACCCTGCGACTCCGGTGCCGAATATCGTCAGCACCAGACCGGTCACCACCTGGTTTCCCCTGAGCGTTATCGTGATGAACGCGTAGATCAGCGCTCCCACAAGTCCTGCAACGCCTGCAAAAAGCACCGCCAGCAGCGGATTTGCGGTAAGGCAGGCGGTCATAAATCCCACGGACGCGCCCATAAGCATCATGCCCTCAATACCGAGGTTGGTGTTTCCGACTTTTTCGCAGATTATTCCGCCAACGATCGCGAACAGAATGTTCGTGCCGCACTGTATCGAGGTCTGGAGGAACAACCCGAAACCGTTGAGAAAATCCATATCAGCCCTCCTTTTCAGCCTTGCGGAACGAGATCCTGTAGTTGACGAAGAATTCGCTGCCCAGCACGAAGAATATGATCACGCCCTGAATGATACCGGTGATCGCCGAGGGCATATTCAGCGCCTGGAGCGACACCTCGCTCTTCAGCAGCATCGCGAACACGAAGGACACCGCCACGATCACCGGCGGCTTCAGCTTTGCCAGCCATGCGGTTATCACCGCGGTAAATCCAAGCCCTCCCGAAAGCTGGCTGGTTATCGAATGCTCGATTGCTGACGCCTGCATATAGCCGCCCAGTCCGCAGAGTCCGCCGGATATCGCAACGGCGATGAGCGTCACCTTTACGGTGTTCATTCCGGCGTAGCGCGCGGTGGTCTCGCTCTCGCCGAGTACGTCCACCTGATAGCCGAACTTGGAGTACTTCATCATGACCGTCATCACGACCACCAGTACCAGCGTGATTATCCACCCGGCGTGCACTCCCAGTACCTCCGGCATGGACGCATTATCCGGGAACATTGCGATCTTTGCAACGCCCAGACCCTTGGGGTCCTTCCAGGGGCCTGATTCGAGATAAGCGATGAAGGCTATCGCGAGATAGTTCATCATCAGCGTGACAAGGGTTTCGCTGGTGGAGAATTTCAGCTTGATGAGCGCCGGAATTATCGCCCAGATACCGCCGAACACCAACGCGGATAATCCCATAAGCGGAAGCAGCACCGCCGGGTGAAGCTCCGGAAAACCGAACGCGACGAGCGCCGCGCCGAACGCTCCCATGTAGAACTGCCCCTCTGCGCCGATGTTCCAGAACTTCATGCGGAACGCCACTGAGATACCCAGTGAGAGCACCGTCAGCAGTATCGTTTTGTTGAGAGTTTCGCGCAGCTTTCTTGCGGAGGTCACGGAGGAGGTGATTATCCTGCCGTAGATCTCCAGCGGATCATACCCCATTATCAGCATGATAAGCCCCGAAGCCACCAGTGCCGCAACTATTGCAAGCACCCGGGTAAGTACGGACTGCCAGCCGGAAGAACCTGCCCGCTTTGTTATGTGTATTCTGTCTGCGATGCTCATACTGCCCTGTCCGCCTCCTCGCCCGGTTTATGTCCCAGCATCATCATGCCGATATCTTCCTTGGTGACGCTCCCGGGGTCTGCTATGTCCACGACCGCGCCGTCATGTATCACCATGAGCCGGTCGGAAATGCTTTTCAGCACATCAAGATCCTCGCCGATGAACAGCACCGCAACGCCCTTTTTCTTCTGCTCGTTGAGGACGTGGTAGATGTTATAGGACGCGCCGATGTCCAGTCCCCGGACAGGATACGCTGTGATAAGCACCCTCGGCGACAGCCATATCTCACGTCCCAGCAGTACTTTCTGGATATTGCCGCCGGACAGCTTCTTCACCTCGTGATATACAGACGGCGTTGAGATGTCAAAATCCCTTACTATCTGCTCCGCAAGCGTCTTGGCGAATTTCCTGTCCAGAAACGGGCCTGGGTTCCGGTTATAGCTTTTCAGAATGACGTTGTTCATGACGCTCATTCCTGCCACAAGACCCATGCCCAGCCTGTCCTCCGGGATAAAGCTCATGCTGACGCCGTGCCGAAGTATCTCCCGGGGCGACAGTCCTAATATCTCCTTGCCCTCGAATTTCACCGAGCCGCCGTCCGCCTTCATCAGTCCTGCCACGATCTCGCAAAGCTCCTTCTGACCGCTTCCGGCGATCCCGGCAACGCCAAGTATCTCGCCGCCGTAAACGTCAAAGGTCATTCCGTTCAGCACCGGAACGCCGTCCGGCGAGCGCTTTATCAGCCCGTCCACGGAGAGCACCGGCTTTTCGCTCAGCTTCTCCTTCGGACATTCGATGTCAAGGGAAACGGCGCTGCCCACCATCATCTCCGTGAGCTGCTGGGGTGTTGAGTCCTTTGTGACTGCGGTGGTGATAGACTCGCCCTTTCGCAGCACCGTTACCCGGTCGGAGATCTCCATTACCTCGGCGAGCTTGTGGGTGATGATAATTATGCAGCAGCCCTGCGCCTTCATTTCACGCAGTATCGCGAACAGCCCCTTTATCTCCTGCGGAGTGAGCACGGCGGTAGGCTCGTCCAGTATCAGCACGTCCGCGCCGCGGTAGAGTATCTTCATGATCTCCACGGTCTGCTTCTCGCTGACGGACATGTTGTATATCTTCTTGTCCGGGTCGATAGATATCCCGAATTTGTCACTGAGCGCCTTTATCCGCTCCGCAGTCTTTTTCCGGTTGACGAATACGCTTTTCTCCTGACCGATAACGATGTTCTCGGCGGCGGTCAGCACATCTACCAGCTTGAAGTGCTGGTGTATCATTCCGATGCCTGCCTTTATCGCGTCCTTCGGGGAGTGAAACACCACCCCTTTGCCGGCGATCTCTATCCTGCCGCTGTCCGGAGTGTAGATACCGCTGAGCATGTTCACCAGCGTGCTCTTGCCGGAGCCGTTCTCGCCCAGCAGCGCCAGTATCTCGCCCTTGTCCACCTCCAGACAGACGTTTTTGTTCGCCTGGACAGTCCCGAATTTCTTGCATATGTTGGTCAGCTTTATATACGGTTGAGCCATTTTTACCTCCTGATAGGGTCTGCGTGCTTTCACAAACGGCACATCTCTGCGCCGCTCGTGAAAACAAACAGAGCGCAGACTGTTGCGCAGCCTGCGTCTGCCTGTGTTATTCAGCGTCAGTTCTGGGCAGAAGTGATAACGCCCTGAACATACCAATCCATGTTCCAGATCTCGTCGTCGGTCATCTTTACGCCTTCCTCGACCTTGAGGGTGCCGTCCTGGTCATAGAGAGGACCTGTGAACGGCTCGAGAGTGCCGTCGATGATCGCAGCCTGTGCAGCGTCCACCTTCTCCTGGGTGCCCTCAGCGCACAGAGAGGTCAGGGTGTCAATATAGGTCATGTGCTCGGAAAGACCCTCCCAGTATGCGCGGCTTGTCCAGGTGCCGTCGATAGCTCTCTTGCAGTCGTCAACGTAGAATGTCGCCCAGTCAAAGCATGCCGCTGTGAGGTAAGCATCGGGAGCAGCGTCGGGAGTCGGGAAGTTATAGCCAATGCAGTATGCGCCCTTCTCCTGTGCAGCCACCTGGGGAGCAGTGGTATCCTGGTGCTGTGCGATAACGTCAACGCCCTTGTTAAGCAGTGCAAGAGCGCCGTTCTTCTCCTCGGTGGGGTCATACCAGGTGTTTGTGAAGTATACCTCTACCTTTGCGTCGGGATTAACGGACTGAACGCCCAGTGTGAACGCGTTGATACCGCGGATAACCTCGGGAATGGGCTTTGCTGCAACATAGCCGATGTAGTTCTTCTCTGTCTTCATGCCTGCAACGATACCGGTGAGGTAACGCGCCTGATAAACCTTGCCGAAATAGGTGGACATGTTGTCTGCTCTCTGATAGCCGGAGCAGTGTGCGAACTTCACATCAGGATAATCCTTTGCCATCTGAACCGTGCCGTCCATGAAGCCGAAGGAGTTGGTGTAGATGAGGTTGCAGCCGTTCTCCTCAATAAGTGTGTCGATGGCGGTGGTAACTGCGGATACATTCTCCTCAACGTTCTCGATGTAAGCAGTCTCAACGCCCAGCTGCTCCTCGATAGCGAGTCTGCCCTTGTCATGAGCCTGTGTATATCCGCCGTCGTTGATGCTGCCGATGTAGACAAATCCTACCTTGATGTCGCTGTTTGCCGCTGTGGAATCGGTGCCGCTTTCTGCCGAACTGCTTCCGGACGCGCTGCTGTCCTGGCTGCTGTTTCCGCCGGAACAGCCGGTAAGCAGCATTGCCGCTGCCATTAATGCCGCGAGTATTTTCTTCTTCATTGGTGTTGTTCCTCCCTGTAACTTGTTTTTCCGCGGTGAACCGCGTGTTTTTTCGGACATCTCCGGTAATAAGGTGAATATTTTTCTGTCTGCGGAGGTGTCATTCTTTATCCTAACGGCATACGCCGCTATGATCATGCCTTTACCTCGTCGCGGAACTTGCAGCCGCTGACGGGATCCATCGAGTCTATTATTGCAAGTGATTCCACCCTGATACCCTGGCTTCTCACCAGCTCGCCGCCGCACTGGCAGCCTTTCTCGATAACTATACCGGCGCCTGCGATCTTCGCTCCGGCATTCTTCACGATGTCGATAAGTCCCAGCAGCGCGCAGCCGTTCGCCAGGAAATCGTCGATGATAAGTATATTGTCCTGCGGTGACAGGAAGGCTTTCTTCACGATAACGTCATAGGTGCGGTTGTGCGTGAAGCTCTTTATCTGCGTGGAATAAACCTCGCCGTCGATGTTTATGCTCTGGGTCTTTTTCGCGAACACCACCGGGCAGCCGAAATACTGCGCTGTGATACACGCAATTCCTATTCCCGAAGCCTCAATGGTGAGTATCTTGTTTATGCTCTCGTCAGGGAACAGCCTGCGGAATTCCTTTCCCATCTCGTTGATGAGCGCGATATCCATCTGGTGATTGAGGAAGCTGTCCACCTTGAGGACGTTGCCCTCCTTTATCACGCCGTCTTTCCTGATCCTTTCCTTTAAAAGCTCCATTTCCGCTTACCTCTCTGTCAACTCTCTGCCCATAAGCACGCCCATTACGGAAGCCATCATCAGCCCTCTCGTCCAGCCGCTGGAGTCGCCCAGGCAGTGCAGACCCTTTATGTTTGTATTGAAATGCTCGTCCATCCTGATACGGTTGCTGTAGAATTTCAGCTCCGGCGAATAGAGCAGCGTTTCACGGCTGGCAAAGCCCGGCACAACGCAGTCGACCGCCTTGATGAAGTTGATGATGTTCGTCATGGTGCGGTACGGCATAGCCGCGGTGATGTCGCCTGCAACAGCGTCCGGGAGGGTGGGCTTTACGTTGGAGAAATTAAGCTCCTTCGCCCAGGTGCGCTTTCCGTCCAGGATATCGCCGAAGCGCTGCACCATTATGTGCCCGTTGCCCAGCATGTTTGTAAGCTCGCCCACCTTCTGCGCGTACTCTATCGGCTGATTGAACGGCACGCTGAAATTGTGGGAGCAGAGTATCGCAAGGTTTGTGTTGTCGGATTTCAGATCCTTGTAGGAATGCCCGTTCACAACGGCAAGGTCGTTGTCGTAGTTCTCCTGGCTGACAAATCCGCCGGGGTTCTGGCAGAAGGTGCGTACCTTGTTCTTGAAAGGCAGCGGATAGCCGATGAGCTTGGACTCATACAGCACCGCGTTTACCTCCTCCATGACCTCGTTTCTGACCTCAACGCGCACGCCGATGTCCACCGTGCCAGGCTGATGAGCTATGCTGTGGCTCTCGCAGGTGTGCTCCAGCCAGTCCGCACCTTTTCTTCCGGTGGCGATAACTACGCTGTCCGCGGCTATTTCCCGGCTGTTGCAGCCGTTGTTGTCGGTGACTATCACTCCGGTGCACTCGTCGTCCTTTATAACGATATCCTCGCAGCGCGTGGAGAACATGATGTCAACTCCGTGCTCCAGCAGGTATTTTTCTATGCGCAGATACAGCTGGTGCGCCATTTCCGTGCCCAGGTGGCGGATAGGACAGTCCACCAGCTTCAGGTTTGCGTTGATCGCTTTCTTGCGTATCTCGCGGATCCTGTCCGGGTCGCTGACGCCCTCGACATGGGGGTCTGCGCCGAACTCCAGGTATATCTTGTCCGTGTAGTCAATGGTCTCCTGCGCAAGCTGCTCTCCGATAAGCTCCGGGAGGTTTCCACCCACCTCGCAGGACAGCGACAGCTTTCCGTCCGAGAACGCCCCGGCGCCGGAAAAGCCCGTGGTTATATGGCAGTAGGGCTTGCAATTCATGCAGACCTTTGTCTTTGCCTTGGGACACGCCCTTTTCTCGACCGACACGCCCTTTTCGACTATCAGTATCTTTTTCTTTGAGCCTTTGCGGAGCATTTCCAGCGCGGTAAAAATACCTGCCGGACCTGCGCCGACAATCACTACGTTATATTTTGACATTGTTGGTTCAGCCTTTCATTCCTGGGGATTTTATTCTGCAAGTTTCGCGCAGAATACCCTCGGTGTTGAATACATAATTTTAATCTATCACAATTCGGTCATATTGTCAACATGTTTTGAGCATTTTTTCGCATATTGTCAGAAATTTCAGCAACTTGCCGAATATTCGCCAGTTTATGCGCCGGCGTCAGACCTTTTCCAGTTCCTCCTCAGCGCAGCAGAAAACTGCGGTCATGGAGCCGAAGGTATCCTCGTCGTCCTCGCCGCTGTCGGTGTCCACCACATATGTGTAAGCTCCGGCGGCGCAGTTTATATCAATAATAGTTCCCACAACGCCGGACTTCTTTATTCTGACAGTATCGTCTATCCTGAACATATTCACACCTCCAGTGCTCCGGGATTTGTGCATTCTATCATCGCGGCGTTCTCTCCGGGAGCCGCCCAGCGTACCGCGTTGCCGATTATTTTAAGCACGTTCCCGTTGTGGTATACCGGGTATTCCTCGTGACCGGGCTGGAAATAGAATATCCGCCCTGCACCGCGCCGGTAGGTCACGCCGCTGCGGAACACCTCTCCCCCGGCGAACCACCCCATGAACACCACCTCGTCCGGCGTGGGGATATCGAACGGCTCGCCGTACATCTCCTCCCTTTCCAGCTCGAAGTGCTCGGGAACGCCCAGGGCTATCGGGTGAGAGGGCACCACCGTCCACAGCCGCTCCCGGTCGCCGTGCCGCCATTTCAGGTTGCAGGAGGTGCCGCACAGCCTGCGGAACACCTTGCTGTGGTGCGCGGAATGAAGTGCGATAAGTCCCATTCCGGCGTTTACCCTGCGACAGACCCTCTCAACGTTTTCGTCCGTCACCTCGCCGTGCGCCATGTGTCCCCACCAGACAAGCACGTCGGTATTGTCCAGTATATCCAAAGAAAGCCCCTGCTCCGGGTCGTCCAGGCAGGCATATCTCACGCTGATACCGCCGCTTTCCCCGAGATATTCCCCGATAGCCCGGTGTATTCCTCCGGGGTAAATGTCAGCCACAGCCGGCTGCTGCTTTTCGTGGCGGTATTCGTTCCACACAAGTACTCTTATCATTTTATCCACCCTTTTATATTGTCAGCCGATCTGCGCATGTATTCCTGCTGATCCGCCGCGCCGAAGTGCTCCGCGGAAAACGTCCCGGTGTAGCCGTCCGCGATCAGCCGCTTCACGAGCTGCTCCGCGCCGACATATCCGCCGCCGCATTCACAGGGGTACATCAGCGCGCCGGAGATGTCCGCCTTTGCGTTGCTTCCGTCCGGAAGCCCCCGGGAGCTGTCCCGGCTCCTGTCCTTGATATGGACGTGGGAAAGATACTTACGCAGCCTTGAATACGCCTGCGCAGGTTCTTCAAGGACATAGGCGAAGTTCCCGGTGTCGAACGTCCAGCGAAGCCCCTGCGAGCCGTTCAGCAGCCGCTCAAGCCCGTTTGTGTCGCAGCACGGTGAGTTCACATCGTCAAAATCCTCCACCGTGACCGTGATCCCGTACTGCCGCGCCATTTCACAAAGCACGGAAAGCTGCTCGCAGGTTCTCCCGAAAAAGCTCTCCCGGTCGTCCTCCGGTCGGAAGAAGCCGGGGATAACCAGAATTATTCCAGCCCCGAAATACGCCGCAGTATCAAGGTGGCGCTTCATTTTCTCAGCGGACATACAGGCTGCGTCGTGCGCCAGGTCGTACTGCCCGTACACTGAAACTGCCCTCATTCCGCAGCCGCTGAATGTCCGCAAAAGCCCCCGGTCGTCCAGCCGCCAAAGGTCGCATTCCAGCCCCGTATATCCCATTTCCATCACCTCGGAAAGCATGTTCGGAAGCGTCCTGCCGCGCTGTGAGCACGCCTCGTAGATATGCTCCAGGAAAATATTCAGCTGTTCCACTCGTTTTCCCTCCCAATGTTGCTATACACTATTTTAAACCTTTTATTATTATTTGTCAACAATATTTATTCGATCTTTGTGCCGGGCTTGACAAATTACAGACAACATGCTATAATATACATACAACTACATATTTTACCAGTATACAACTCTGAAATGGATATCTGAACCGCGGTGTCATGCGGTTTGTCACATATCGCTCTCCCGAACTGACACATATCAAATGTAGTCAGCGGTTTTTATTTTATTCCGTGCAAAGCATATTATTATAGTACACTAATCATTCTTACAGTAATGCCGAAAATGACAATAACGATAATATCGCTCAACTTTCACATAAATATCATTTGATTTCAAAAAAACATCAATTTAGGTATTGATTTTTTTGTGTCTTTGTTGTATAATGATAAAACAAGCAGAAATGACAGGAGGACTGAATATGTTCAAAAATCAGGCAGACGGCCGCAAAAATCTTGTAGGTCTCAAAATGCACGAAGTACGCAAGCAGCGTGGTATCTCCCAGCGCCAGGTCGCAGACGATCTGAACGAGATGGGTCTTATCATCGACAAGAACGCGGTTCAGCGTATGGAGTCAGGTCAGAGGTTTATCACAGATATCGAGCTTATCACGATCGCAAAGTATCTTGATATCCCCCTGAACGAGCTGATGGCTTCATTCAGCAAGTAAAAACGGATCCCCGGAAATCCCCGGGGATCTTGTTTTTTGGGTATTAATAATTGGTTATCCGGTTGACAGTAAAACAGTTTTGTGGTATAATTCTGATAAAGGCAAAGCCACAAAGCGGAATGTCCTACAGCCCGTTTTCAACGCACTATTATTTTAGGGCTACAGCACAAACCGTCTAAAAGGAGACCAATATGTTTTGCAGTCAATGCGGTATCAGAACAGATGACAGCGCGAAATTCTGCCCGGGCTGCGGCGCGCCGATGATGGAGCTTGTCACGGTGGAGCAGCAGGGCGCCCCCGTTCAGCAGTATCAGCGCAGCTCCTCCGGGATAGGAAAAAGCTCAGCATTGCCACCGCGTTCACCGCGATCATCATCTACATACTAATGCTTACGCCGCTGTATTCCATATCATTACTCTCTGTCGATTTTGACATTACGGTGTTCAACTCATTTAACATTGCAGAAGATGTAGCATCGGTCGTAAAAAACTTTGGCTGGATGCTTGGGGATGATACCATTTCTGGCATTGTCGCATCCGTGACTATTTTCATTTTCATAAGTATAGGTATCATTGTGGGGCTTATTATCGGGCTGGTGCTTCTGATCGTACATTTCGTGCAGTATCCCGGAAGCGGCGACCGTTATATCCCGGTGCACTTTGGTCTTATCGACGCAGCAGCGATACTTCTGGCGTTCGTCCCCCTTTTCATAGATACCGGTGAATACAAGGATATGATCTCGATACACTCCTCCCCCACAATGATCATCGCTGCGATTTTATGCGTGGTGTGCGCCACTCTGGACGGCATAGGCGCGTCCTACAACTCAAAGCACTGCTATGAAAAACCGCCGCTTTTCCGCAAAAAAAACCGCTCCATGATGAACACCGTCTCCGGCGCTGTGCAAATCCCCAGACCGATACAGCCGACTTCCACCGGATATATCCCGACACCCGCGGAGAGCGCTCCGGCTCCCGTTTCATCCGCTCCGGCTACCGTTTCACCCACTCCGGCAGAGGAAGAAAAAACCTCAACCGAGTGGATATGCTCACGATGCGGCACCCGGAACAAAACTATCTCCGACATCTGCAAGCGCTGCGAAACCAAGCGCGACGAATAACACAACCCCGGCAAAGCGCGTCTGAGCCGGGGCGATTCTTTTGGAAGGACTACACGCAATGTATTGCAACATCAGAAACTGATTTCATAACATACAGAAAACGGAAGAATTGTCGAAATCCGTCCGATACTGACCTGCCTTCCGGGTCAGGCACGTGGAATTTTTTCGACAGGAAATCAGAAAAAATTGACACAATTCGCTTTACTATCTTGCATTTTTTGCGAAAGTATGTTATAATTAATACCAGTAAGGTTACTGATACCGATTTCTTCCCGGGGGGGGCGGCTCATGAAAAAGAGAGTGATGGTCGTTGACGATGACAAGATAACGATTAAGATGTGCGAATTCATACTGAAAAAGCTTGATCTGGAGGTCGTTTCCGCCAGTTCCGGAAAGCGCTGCCTGGAATACCTGAGAGACCGCGCCAATCCCCCGGTGGACTGCATTGTGCTTGACCTCGAAATGCCAATGCTGAACGGCTTCAACACGTTTTCCAGCATTCGCCAGTCCGACCGCCTGAAAGATATCCCGGTGATGTTCCTGACCGCTTCCGCAAACGAGGAAACGGTGCGCGAGGCTATCAGGCTCGGGGTCAGATCCTATCTGCGCAAGCCTTTTCTTCCAAAGGAACTTGCCAGCAAAGTGCTTTCGCTTCTGGGCATTGAGGAAAAATAATCTGCTGCAGACAGTCATTCTACACAAAACAAAAAAAATTCAGTTTTTTTTAAAAAAACTATTGACAAATCGAAATCACTGTGGTATAATAATATAGTCGTCAGGGACAAGAGAGAAATCCGGTTCCTGATCACATAAAAAAATGAGACGCTGCTATGGCTCAGTTGGTAGAGCACATCCTTGGTAAGGATGAGGTCATCGGTTCGACTCCGATTAGCAGCTCCATTTTTTTTGGAGAGGTATCGAAGCGGTCATAACGAGGCGGTCTTGAAAACCGTTTGGGGGCAACT
>JALEOL010000111.1 GCA_022766785.1 Oscillospiraceae bacterium | reverse complement strand
GAATTTTTTGTGAAATATGACTATTTCATTGCTTCCTCCTGCATGCTGTTCAGCAGCTTTTCAATATCCTCCTGGGACATCTTGCCGCCGGAGGGCTGTTCGGGCTGGGGCGCAGGCTCACTGGGTGCGGAGTTCGCGGCGAGGAGCTTCTCTATATCCTCCTGGGACATCTTGCCGCCGGAGGGCTGTTCGGGCTGGGGTTCAGGCTCACCGGGCGCGGAGTTCGCGGCGAGGAGCTTTTCTATATCCTCCTGGGACATCTTGCCGCCGGAGGGCTGTTCGGGCTGGGGTTCAGGCTCACTGGGCGCGGAGTTCGCGGCGAGGAGCTTTTCGATATCCTCCTGGGACATCTTGCCGCCGGAGGGCTCGGTGACAGAGCGGCTGGACGGGTCAACTTCCGGCGGATTTTCGGAAGAACTGTCCGGTAATTCATTGGAGCTGTCAAGCCCGACAGAACGCAGCAACGCTTCTATCTCGTCGGCGGACATCTTGTTGTTTTCGACTTCTTTCTGGGGCTCGTAAGAGGTATCCGGCGCGATGGACACCGGCTTTGAGGACTCCGCGACGATATCTGCGACATTCACCTTGTTCTGGTTAAGTATCTCGTCCAGCTTCTTTTCGGATATATCCTGCTTTACCGGCTGTCCGATCCCGGAACCGTTGGGATAGGACACCACCGGGACGGGCTGAACTTCGGGACCGATCAGGTATTTGTCGAAATCCTCCACAGCTTCGTCAAAGGTGAGAGTCTCGCCGTCGAAACGTATCCAGTAATCATCGTAGGGGCTGACGCCGTGAGTCCTGCGGAGAATATTGTAGACGTTGTATTTCTCCAGTTTCATTCTTTCAAGGATCGGCTGGGCAAACGGAGTCCGATCCTGGAACACCCGGCAGGAGAACATGTAATATATGTCGGAAATGTCCAGAGGACGGTGTATCGTGGTGATCATAAGTTCCTTATAACGGGTGATCACGCTGTATGTGACCTGTTCTTCCTCGGATATCAGGTAGTCCGCTACCGGGGCGTCAGCCTTCCAGACAGTGAATTTCATAGGCAGCGGCATCTCAAATGCGCTGTTGTCAACTATGCGATATCTGTATGCTTTGATAACATTTCCCATCAGTGTCCCCTCCGACTGCGTGCGATGAACATTATTAATTATTATATCACATTTATGAGGTTTAGGCAATAGTTTTTTTCCCTCTCCATATTGTGAACAAAATGATTTTCTGTGATTTGTGCAGAATTGATAAAAATAATGAATTCGCTTAAATAATTATTGTGGAAGTGTTTACAGATGAGATTTTTTATGTTATACTAATAACGAATAACCATGTCATCTGCGGTTTTCCGCACCGTAGATGGATCTGTAATAATCTGCCTTTGCAGAAAATGGAAACGGGGAGTATATATGAAGATCAGAACCATGCTGATGGCGAGTGCGATGCTGTTTGCCATTGTCCCGATGGTCATCTACACGGTGTTTGCAAACACTGTGCTGACCAAGAACGGCGACGAGGAGTTCCGCAAAACTATCCTTGAAATGGCGGACAACGAGCGCTACACCCTTCAGACATATATCGACACAGCGACAAAGCATGCCGATACTATCCTGAACTATGCACCGGTGCAGACGGCTCTTTCCACCGGCAAGACCTCTGACGCAGCCGGAAACTACATTTCGATGCTGGCGGCGAATGATGAGACCATTGAGTCCATCATGCTGGTGAACAGCAGCGGAGATGTTTTCTGCGGCAGCAGCGGTAAGTCCAACACCCATATCGACAACTTTGAGGCATATTCCTCATATGCCGAGGGAGCTTTGTTCTTCAACGATGTTGCCAATCCCAATGCCACCGGCGGCGGAACTAACCCCACCATGTTCCTGCGCAGGAAGGTGGGCGATAACACCCTGCTGGTGAACTACAAGATGGGTTCTACCAAGGGCTACATGTACAAGACTTCTGCCGGAAGCACGTTCTATAACGGCGCTGTTGCTGTGGCGGACTCCTCCGAAAATCACAACTACGCGCGCGGCGAGAATTTCAAGATCAGGCTGTATTACGAATTCCCTGAGGAGTCGTTCAAGTCGGTTATTGACGGTCTTGGCGAAAACAGCGTTTCTCCGATAATCACCTACACCGGCAAGGACGGCGAGCAGTGGTATGCGTCTGTTTCAAGGACCGGCGGCGAGAACGGGCTTTATGCAATCGCTTCCTGCGCGGTGAAGGGTAATGCCAATTCTTACGCCCTGCCCGCCGGAAACGGAATAGTCGTTGCAACTGTCCTGGTGGCACTGGTAGCCATTGCAGGCGCTATCGTTGTTTCTGTCCTCACCACAAAGCCGCTGAAGGTCATCGAGGAGACCCTTGAAAAGGTGCGCCGCGGCGACCACGAGGCGCGTATCCCTACCGCGGTAAGCAATAACGAGTACGGACAGATGTCCCGTGCGTTCAACAACCTGCTTGATGAGATAGTTGTAAGCGAGGACAGATACCGCACCATTACTGAGATGTCCGACAATATCATCTTCGAGTGGAACTTCAAGACCAACGAGGTATTCTTCACCAACAACTTCAACAAGAAGTTCAGCTATCGTGCGCCGTCCGACCACTTCGGCGACAGCTTCCTGCTCAAGGCAAAGCTCCACGAGGAGGACGCCGAGCGCTACAAGGAGGATCTTGAGAAGCTGAGCCACGGCGAGGAATTCAAGCACAACGAGTACCGTATGAAGAACATCTACGGCGACTATATCTGGGTGCTTATCAGAACCGCAACGCTGAAGGACAAGGAAGGCAATCCTCTGAAGATCGTCGGCGTTATGCTGGATATCGACCGCGCTAAGAAGAGCGAGCAGCAGCTTACCGCACGCGCAAGCTTTGACGCGCTCACCGAGCTTTATAACCGTGAGACCATTGAAAGCCAGATCGACAACGAGATCAACCTGTCCGAGGCGCGTAAGAGCGAGATGGCGGTACTGTTTATAGATGTCGATGACTTCAAGCATTACAACGACCAGTTCAGCCACGCGACCGGCGACCAGGTGCTGAAATTCGTTGCACGCACTATCAAGAGCGTGGTAAACGAGTTCGGATTTGCCGGACGTTACGGCGGCGACGAGTTCATTGCATGTGTACGCAATGCCGAGATCAACGATCCGACCCGTGTTGCCCAGGACATCATCTCCAAGCTGGACGAGGGCTTTGAGTGCGACGGTATACACCTTACGGTCAGCGTATCCATTGGTATTTCCATGATCAAGGACGACTATAATACCCGTGTTGAATACATCATCGGTAAGGCGGACGACGCGATGTACTCAGTTAAGAAGAACGGTAAGTCCAACTACGCCTATATCTGACCTTTGGTACGACGACTGTCAGATATGCAGATTTCTCCTTTCAAATCCCGGAGTGGGATTTGAATTCCGGCAAAGCCGGAACCGGAGAAATTCGCGCGCTGATCCATTGGCAGAGATATATGAATTTATCCCCTCCTGAAACATGGAGGGGATCATTTTTTTAGCGAAGAACTGCATTACAAGTCATTCGCCTACACAAAAACGGGAGAGCATTCCTGCCCTCCCGTATGATCTATACTTCGTAACCGCTGATCATTTTCTGTATTTCTTCATATCCCTGCGGCGTATCTCGGTGCGCATGATCTTTCCGCTGATGGTTTTGGGAAGCTCATCAACGAACTCAATCACTCTGGGATACTTATAGGGAGCGGTATTGCGCTTTACAAAGCTCTTTAGCTCCTCCGCAAGCTCATCGCTTGGGGTGAATGTGCGTGCCAGCACGATAGTCGCCTTGACGATCTGACCTCTGATCGGGTCGGGGACGCCGGTAACAGCGCATTCCAGCACGGCAGGGTGCATCATAAGAACGCTCTCTACCTCGAACGGCCCTACACGATAGCCGCTGGATTTGATGATATCATCGTTTCGGCTGACGTACCAGTAGTATCCGTCCGCGTCGCGGTAGGCAGTGTCGCCGGTGTGGTACATGCCGTCGTGCCATGCTTCGTCCGTCAGCTCCTTGCTGTTGTAGTAGCCGCGGAAAAGTCCCGGGGTGCGGCAGTATTCGCCCCGGACAATTATCTCTCCCACTTCTCCCACGGGGACGGTATTGCCGTCGGCGTCCACTAAATCAACATCGTACAGCGGAGAGGGCTTGCCCATGCTGCCCGGTTTGGGTGTCATGCCTTTGATATTAGCGAGTATAGCGGTGGATTCGGTCTGCCCGAATGCCTCCATGAGCTTTATGCCGGTGTATTCGTACCATTTGTTGAACACCTCGGGGTTGAGCGCTTCGCCGGCGATGGTGCAGTATTTCAGGCTGGAAAGGTCGTACTTTTCGAGACCCTCTTTGATAAAGAAACGGAACATTGTCGGAGGTGCACAGAATGTGGTGATCCTGTACTTTTCCATTATCCTCAGCATGTTATCGGGAATGAACTTGTCGAAATCATACACGAAAACGCAGGTCCCCATCGCCATCTGACCATAGAGCTTGCCCCATGCCGCCTTACCCCAGCCGGTGTCGCTTATGGTGAGATGTATACCGTCAGGATCGACATTCTGCCAGTGCTTTGCGGTCTGGATATGAGCGAGACCGTAGGTGTGGTCGTGCACCACCATTTTGGGATATCCTGTGGTGCCGGAGGTGAAGTACATCAGGTGAAGCTCGTCAGCTTTTGTGGGGACGCGCTCCATGATGTCCGGGTAATTTTCGATCTCCTCGTCAAATTCGCGCCAGCCCTCATGAGTGCCGTTGACGATAGCCTTTACGCGCAGGTGCCTGTCGCCCAGAAGCTCGTCCGCCTCGTCGATATAATGCGCGACGTCAGCGTTCGCAGTGGCAATGACTGCGGAAACGTCCGCAGCCTGGAAGCGGTACTGGAAGTCCTTTGTTGTCAGCATGTGGGTCGCCGGGATAGCGATCGCGCCTATCTTCATCAGCCCCAGTATAGCGTACCAGTACTGGTAGTTTCTCTTTAGCACCAGCATTACCTTGTCGCCTTTTCTGATACCCCAGCCGCGGAACATGTTCGCCGCCCTGGTGGAAAGCCTTGCGAGATCGCCGTAGGTCAGCAGCTTTTCATTACCCTGGAGATCGACCCACATCAGCGCACGGCGGTCAGGCTCCATTTCGCCGTATTTGTCGATGATGTCGTAGGCGTAGTTGAAGTTGTCCGGATATTTTATCCCGAACTTTGTAAGAATGCCGTTTTCGTCGTATTCCTCGTTGACGAAGTTCAGATGGTAAGATGGGATATCCATGTCGCTTTCCTTTCCTGATTTATATTTATGGGTGACCTGTATATTATACCGCAAATCCCGGAACAGTCGTCCGGGATACTGGTATAATACTAATAACCATTTAAACTCAGGAAATCTTTGCAGAAATCCAGCACCGCTATCGTAATTAATGTGGTTCGCTTATGCTCGCTCACTGATGTCCAGCCTTTCCGGTCGGAGCGACCGGAATTTCGCCTGCGGCGAAACCGCACGGACTAACGAAAGAAACTTGACGTACAGATAGTACGCCTGCGTTTCTTATCCTAGATATCGGTACTGTCTTTCAGCAAATCTTTTCCTTCGTTTAAACGGTTATTAGTATAAAGCGGAAAACTCCGCATGTTCACTTGATTGGGACTCCATCGGTAAGCCGAGTTCTGTCGTGTATGACCATCTATCTAGGCGCAATGTCGCCATTACGCTCAAGCCACCTTTCAACGAAGCGCGCCGAGCAGACGCGTTACTCTCCGCACCAATCGGTGTTGCACCGGGTAGGGTTTACATGGCACCGCAGTCTCCTGCGATCCGGTGAGCTCTTACCTCGCCTTTCCACCCTTACAGCTTTCGCTGCGGTATATCTCTGTTGCACTTGCCCTGAGGTCGCCCTCGGCTGACGTTATCAGTTACCCTGCTCTGTGGTGCTCGGACTTTCCTCATGGCTGTTGCCAGCCCCGCGGTCATATAATGAAGTCCCACACTGT
>JALEOL010000092.1 GCA_022766785.1 Oscillospiraceae bacterium | reverse complement strand
CATACAGTCCCATTCTTATCGGGTGGGTTGTTCTCCGAGCATTCCGGGCTTTTTGGGGCTTCGCCCCTTGCCCCCGATGTTTGGGTACATTGTAAATCCGTTATCTGGTCACTTTCTCTGAGCATAACAAGATAAAAGGCGACAACGAGAGCCTAAGCACTCGGCAAGTTCCAATTTATTGAGCGCTTATCATTCGTGAAAAAGCCCTTGCATAGATTGCTTGATCGGACAAATTGCCTGCTGTTGCACGCTGGAAATTTCCATTTTGTTGAGAAAATAAACCGAAAAGAGTACAAAATTAAGCCAAAACGGGGGCAAGGGGCGAAGCCCCAAAAAAGCCCGGATTGCTCGGCATACAACCCACCCGATAAGAATGGGTCTGAATGCCGTCGGCAGCGCTACGTTACACTGTGAATTGTACCATACACTTTGTATCCGCGAAAAACCGGACAAGGGGGGACAAGGGAGAGGGGAAGAGGAGTCTGAGGAGAAACCCGTAGGGGAAAGGGGGGACCGTCCGGTTGTTGTCGGATTTTCTAACTTCCCCCCTTTCCCCCAAGGGAGTCTCCTCAGTCCCGTGCGAACACATTTTAATCAAAAAGCTCCAAACAGCCACTGTCTATATTTCAAATCTCTATCCACAAAAATTCCGATCTCACCTTTATCAGACAGCAAAAACACCGATCTCCCGGTTTAGTCAATATCAGAATTCCGGCTTATCCTCCTGATTGTTGATCTTCTTCGCTTTAAGCACCGTAAGCGTCAGAATGAACATCATCACTCCGATAACAACAGAAAGCACGGTTGCCACAACGATATTGGCGATATTGTCGCCCAGCACGAAATCCTGCATAAACATTCTCCCGGAAACCAGCGAACGCAGGGTGAGAGGTTGATAATCCGTGAGGTTCAGCCCGGTGAGTATCATCTGCACAAGCGAAACGCCGACATACATCGCCGCCGTAACAACGCCCGGACGGCTGGTGCATATCCCCACCGCCATATATACCACGAAAATGAAGCTCATATATACGGCGCACATGAACGCCCCCAGCAGGATAAAGCCCATGCTGACGCTTTCGCCGTCGTTGATCGCGTTGTTCAGCGCTCCGGAAACACAGCAGCCTGCAAAGCCCGTAAGGAACACCGTAACGGGATATATGACGAATTTCGGCACCAGATACTCATAATACCCAAGCCCCGTGCAGGAGGGAATGATCGTGGCGCGCTTCTTCTGCTCGCCGCCGCAGGGGGACATCAGCACAAGCATGATGATAAGCATGGAAGTCGTGCAGAATTCTGCCATATTGGTGCTGAAATACATCTCCGCCATTGACAGGCCCGGTAATCCCAGCAGCGAACCCATATCCATTCCGGCTGTCCCCGCTGCCTCCACCGAAGCCGACATTCCAAGGCTCAGCAGTGCGTTCAGCCCCCAGAGCATCAGCGGCTCGGCAACGGCAAAGCCAAGCACCGAAAGCAGCACTCCACCCAGTCTGAAAGTCCGGGTGAACTGGAGCCATTCCTTCTTAAATCCGGCTCTTATCTGCATCAGCCCACCACCTTTCTGAATACTTCCTCAAGGCTGGCGGTCTGTGTGCTGAGTGAGTTTACCGAAGCGCCGCAGTCCGCCAGCAGACGTATCAGCCTGCGGGAGCACTCCCCGGGATCGTCCGCGATAAAGCGGAACGTCCCGTCCCCCTCGCTGAACTCCGCCCGGGCGAAGTCCACAGAAAGCAGCCTTGCACGAAGCTCCTCGTCAAGCCGGTTCAGCTTAACACGAACTGCCGCTCCGGAATACTTCTTCAGAATGTCATCAAGCCTGCCCTCCTCGGCGATAATGCCGTTGTTTATTATGCCGATGTGGTCGGCGACTCTCTCCACGTCCGACAGGATATGGGTGGAAAGAACTATGGTGCAGCCGGTGCTTTTAAGCCTGCCGATTATCTCAATGACCTCCGCCCTGCCCTCCGGGTCAAGCGCGGAAGTCGGCTCGTCAAACAACAGCAGCTCCGGCTTGCCGATGATAGCGGCGCCCATGCCCAGGCGCTGGGTCATACCACGGGAATATCCCTTTGCGCGGCGATCGGCAGCCTTTGTAAGCCCCACTATCTCCAGCACCTCGTCCACGCGCTTAGCTATATCCCCGTCGATATTGCAGCATGCCGCGATATACTCCAGATACTCCCTCGCGGTCATATAGCCGTATATCACCGGGCTTTCCGGCAGATAGCCGATCTTCACATTTTCACCGCCGCCGATGACGATCTCTCCCCCGTCCTTCGGGATAATGTTGGTGATGATGTTCATCGTGGTGGACTTTCCGCAGCCGTTACGCCCCAGAAAGCCGTAGACATCTCCCCTGCCGACGTTCATGTTCAGCCCCCTCAGGACGGAATATGACTCGTACTTCTTGTACAGATCGCGTATTTTTACCAGAATGATCACTCCTTTGTGATGATACTACTGAAATTCTACTATACATTTCTGTTTTTGTCAAGTCGAAAAACCGCAGACCTAAGCCTGCGGAGAGACCGTCGAAAAAGTCCCTAAAGGGACTTTTCCGCCGAAACATCCCAGCTGCGCGCACAGTTTGGCGGAATAGCCGCCAAACCGCACACTTGCTGGGATAGAAGTGTTTTTTGCCCCGGCAAAGCTGGGCAAAAAACGGATTTCAAATGCCCGCTTCGCGGGCAAAATCTCCCTTTTTTCGACAAGCTGACCGCAGACCTAAGTCTGCGGAATTTTTATTCTACAGCTCGTCCGGAGCCGCCATGCGGTAGCCCACGCCGTTTTCGGTGAAGATATACTTAGGGTGGGAGGGATCATGTTCGATCTTCCGGCGGATATTCACCATGTTGACCCGTAGTATCTGGTTTCCGCCAACGGAGTTTGGCCCCCACAGCCGGTTCATGATCTCGCCGTAGGTTATCACCGCCCCGGCGTTCTGCGCCAGAAGCGCCACGATCCTGAACTCGCTCTGGGTAAGCTCCGCGTCCCTGCCCTCCACAAGCACCCTGTGCCTGCAGAGATCTACCGTGAGTCCGCCGATGTCGAGAGATCCCCGGCTCTGTAACGACTCATGCGATATCTGCTGATGTCTCAGCGCCACGTTTATTCTCGCGATAAGCTCCTGCTTAATGTAAGGCTTCACAACGTAATCGTCAGCGCCGTTCTCCAGCGCGGCGATCTTGGACGAATCCTCGTCCCGGGAGGATATAACTATCACCGGCGAGACCGACCAGCTTCGCACGTCAGAAAGCACCGTCATTCCGTCGGTGTCCGGCAGACCCAGATCAAGCAGAATGATATCCGGGCAGTGGGATCTCGCCATAAGCTCCGCGTCCCGGGCGTTCCTTGCCGGGATCACGTCAAATCCGCTCAGTTCAAGTATCGTTTCTGTGTAATGCGACATGCTGATGTCGTCCTCTATCAGAAGTACCTTATAGTGAAAATCCATACGCCGCCTCCGGAAATTCTCCGCCGCACGGTCACAGCACCAAAACCTGTTATGACCACATAAATGATAAACAGCAGATGTCCTGTTTATCAGACAAGAAACCTGCATCACGGCTTTTCACCTGCTGCGGCTTCCTGATATCACATTAGGGTACCTCTAAAAACCGGTTTGAAAATGGAAAATGGGTAGAGGGCGACGAATGCGAGGAAAGCCGACGACGCAAGGCTTGATGCCTTGCTAGGAGGTTTGACAAAGCAGGCGGCGTGCTCTGCACATTTTCACTCAAACAAGGTTTTTAGAGGTGCCCAATATATTATACCACTTTTCGGAAGAAAATGGAATATACAAAAATGAACAAAATTCTCCTTTTATGTCTATTATATTTCCACATATCCCCGTCTCTCCGGCAGTATATATTATGGAGCTTTGTCCGGAGGTGGTAATGTGGGAATGCTGAGCAGTGCGATAAACAGCGTGAACGGCGTGCTGTGGGGTGCGCCGATGATAGCTTTGATGCTGGCGTCCGGGGCGTATTTTTCTGTGCGCACCGGATTTTTTCAGCTGCGCCGTCCCCGTGAATGGCTGAGGCATACGGTATTATCCGGCAATCACAAAAACACCACACAAGGCGCAATAACGCCGTTCCAGGCAATGTCCTCGGCGCTTGCCGCCACTCTCGGGACGGGGAATATCGCCGGAGTAGCCGCGGCGCTGTCCACCGGAGGAGCCGGGGCGGTGTTCTGGATGTGGGTATCCGCTGTGCTGGGAATGATGACGGGTTATGCCGAAAACCTGCTGGGAAATCTCTACCGCCGCAGAAAGCCGGACGGAAGCTGGCAGGGCGGCGCGATGTACTATATCCGTGACGGACTGGAAAGCCGCCCTGTCACGCGCAAACTCGGAAAACCCCTGGCGGCGGTGTTTGCCGGGGCGTGCGTGCTGTCCGCGTTCGGCATGGGAAATCTGGTGCAGATGAACTGCGCGGCGCAGGCTATGGGCGCAGGGTTCGGCATTCCGGGGATAGTCACCGGGGTGATACTGGCGGCGGTGACCGGGGCGGTATTCTTCCTGGGAAAGGGAAACGGAGAGCAGCGCACCGCCGCTGTTACCAGCCGGATAGTGCCGGTGATGTCAGCGCTGTATATTGCGGCGGCGGTGTACATTCTCGCCGTGAATATCCCACGCCTGCCGGAGGTTATGGGAATGATATTCCGTGGAGCGTTCGGTCTGGAGGCGGCGGCAGGCGGCGTGAACGGCTATATGGTAAAGCAGGCGGTGAGCATGGGCTTCCGCCGGGGGGTATTCTCGAACGAAGCCGGGCTTGGTTCATCTGTGGCGGCTCATGCGGCGTCCGACGTATCCGACCCCTGCGTGCAGGGAATGTGGAGCATATTCGAGGTGTTTTTCGACACGATAGTGATGTGCTCCATAACCGCGTTCGTGCTGCTGGGAAGCCCCTGCCGTGAAATGACCGCACAGGAAGCGTTTCACAGCGTGACTACTCAGCCGCAGTATTTCCGGCTTACCGACTCCGACCGGCTGATAACCTCCGGCGCACCCCGGCTTACCGCTGGGAGCGGAGAGGAATGCCGCCTGCGGACGGTCACGGGAGCGGAGTTCACGGTGCGCATTTCACCGGGAGAGCTTACCTGCTCAAACGTGATGAAGCTGACCGGGGTGCAGTCCCGGGGGGCGAACGGCGAACTGCTGTGGGAAAACGGCTCGCCGATGATACGGGATATCCGCCTTGAGGAAGTCACCGGTGCGGAGCTTATGACACTGGCGTTCTCGACCGTGTTCGGCAGTGCCGCCGGGAAGCTGCTTTCGGCGGCGGTGGCGCTGTTCGCCTTTTCGACAGTGATAGGCTGGGGGAGCTTCGGCGCGCAGGCGGCGGAGTACCTCGCAGGGGAACGCGGCGTGCTGCCGTTCCGGTTCGTGTACACCGCCCTCGCCGCCGTCGGAGGGGTGACAGACATGTCCGCCGCCTGGGGAGCAGCGGATATGTTCAACGGAATTATGGCGGCGGTCAATCTTCCGGTGGTACTGATGCTTTCGGGGACGGTGATAAAGCACACCAGGGAATATTGCAGAACTTTTCTCCCTAAACACAGAACACAAAAATAATACAGTGGCAGTTTGGAGGTGTTTTGTGGATTTGTGGGGATAGAGATTTATTGTGGGGGCAGGGGTTGTTTGTAGGTAATATGTTGATTTTTGTGGATAGAGATTTATTGTAGGGACAGTGGCTGTTTGGAGCTTTTTGATTAAAATGTTTTCGCACAGGACTGAGGGGAAACCCTTCGGGAGAAAGGGGGGAACCAATAAATCCGGCAAAAATCGGCATTTCCCCCCTTTCCCCCTACGGTTTTCCCCTCAGAC
>JALEOL010000081.1 GCA_022766785.1 Oscillospiraceae bacterium | reverse complement strand
TAGAAATATCTATAGCTTTAATATGAGGGGTAAAAGAATGCAGAAATACAGCAAAGCCGAAAAGCGGACACTGCTGAACCGATTTTCAACATGGATAAAAAGCCTGACGGTATGCGAGCGTTTTTTTCTCGGGCTTTGCGTATTCGTGTTAGTTTCGCTGACGATATACATATTTGCCGGTATGCCTGCCAGGATCACATCTGACACGGCAAATCACGCACTTCTGGCAGAGGAGATAGTATCCACCGGGCAGCTTATCCCTGCCGAATGGAACTCCCGTGCGGATATCTATATATTCGGACCGCACCTTGTTATGGCGCTGCTGACGCTGTTCATGGATAATCAGGTGCTTATGCTCAGCATAACGTGTCTGATATTCTGCGCTGCCGCCGTGACACTGATGATTTATTGCTCGCGCAGAGTGTCGCGCAATAATTGCTGGCTGGTGTATGTTCCGCTGCTGATGTGTGGCATATCCGAGGACTTCGTGCGCATCGTTTACGACCAGATATCCTACATTGTGCCGCTTATGCTGATATTCCTTGTCGTGCCGCTGTTTATCGACAGTCTTGATGATGATTACAGAATACGCAGCCGGTGGAAGTATATTGGAGCTGTGCTGCTTGTGGCATTCCTCGGCTGTCAGGGTATGAGGTACGTTCAGGCGATAAGCCTGCCGCTAATCGGTTCGATCGTGATCATTTATATCGCGGATCACCACAGCGAGAAACTCGGAGAGGCGCTAAAATCAAAGGCATTCAGGTCTGCCGCGTTAAAAATAATAGTACTGGCTGCGGCTGTCCTGTTGGGTTATCTGGGGTTCAAATACGCCGCTAGTATTCATCACTTCCTGCCCTCCGCCGATATGTCGTCGTTCACAAAAGATTTTTCCGGCGCACTGGAAAACTTCTTTGTGTATTTCGTCCAGCTTATGGGAATAGAGGGCGGATACTCGCTGTTCTCACTGCACGGCATAGTTAACGTTATCAAGCTTGTGGGCGGAATACTGCTGCTGATAGTATTTCCTGCGCTCCAGATACGCAAATTCCGCAGCGAAACACCTGCCATGCGCTTCTTTACCGCTTTCGCCTGCATTCATGTGCTGGAGATACTGCTTCTTTCGGTTTTCTGCACAACGCTTACTGCGACGCGATACCTGTACACCTCTATGTTTCTGCTGTATTATCTCTCGGCGCATTACATAGTGAAATATCTGCTTACCAAAGAAACCACCGTGAAAAACCTGCTTGCAATGGGCTGTTCTGCTATGTTCGTGCTTCCACTTGCAATTCCGAAAGCTGCGTCCTTTAATGGCGCAAAAGAAGCCTATGCGGACAGCTGCACTGTTGTAAGATACCTTGAAGAACAAGGGCTTGAATACGGCTATGCCACCACATGGAACAGCGCGGTAAATACCGTCCGCTCGGATATGAGGGTGCGTATCAGCAAAGCCGGAGTAGATCCCGTGTCCGCTATCAGAAGAAACAATTCTCAAACTTCATATTATGAAGAAACCTATCAGGGAACCAGCTTCCTGCTGCTTGAAGGCAAAAAGGAACGTGACGCTTTCCTTAACTGCGAAAGCAGCGAGCTGTTCGGTGAGCCGCACGAAGTGCTGACCTGCGACGGATATTATATCTATGTGTATGACTACAACATAGCAAATAACGATTTCGGCGGTATCGCAGGCGGATTTACGGGCAGCGAAATAACCGAAATATTCACGCTGAAAAACGAGCTTGGCGCAAAGAGCGTTTTCAAATATTCCGAAGGATCGGGATACGAGCTGATAAGCTCCCCGACCGCTTACAGCGCACTATCCGACGACGATATCGTGATGATCTGTGCAGAGGAGCTTCCCGGGGAGCTTTCCTCCGTCTGCGAAGCGGCGGGCACAATGGGCGGATATACTTTGTACCTGACGGAAAACGGAAAGATAGGATACAGTGCGGCGAGTGAATAACGCTGTATTGCGCCGGCAAAGTATCATGGAAACCTTGCGAAAGGAGGGAATATGGCGGAAATATCGGTTATAATGGGCGTGCGGTGCGGCACGGAAAAAAAGCCGCTGCTTGAACGCTCAGTCCGGTCGGTCCTTTCGCAGACCCATGTTGATTTTGAGTTTCTGATATGCGACGATGGTTCTTCGCGTGAGATAATGGAGCTTCTTGAAGATTACTCTGCGCACGACAGCAGGATAAAGCTGCTTCGCCGCTGCGACAGGCTTACGCTCGCGCAAAAGCTGAACTATTGCCTTGCCCATGCCGGGGGGCGCTATGTTGCGCGTATGGACGATGATGATTACTCGCTGCCGCAGCGGTTTGAAAAGCAGGTCGAATATCTGTCGGAGCATGAGGATATCGCTTTTGTAGGGTGCAATACCGATGTTCTGTCCTGCGGCAAAAAAATCGGGGAGTACGTTTTCCCCGAGCAGCCTTCCGCCAGGGACTTTCGCTTTACACAGCCGTTTATACATTCCGCAATAATGTTCCGGATCGACGCGCTGAATGAAGTGGGCGGATATTCCGAGAACACGAATTGTATTCTCTGCGAGGATTATGAGCTGTTGATGAGAATGTACGCCAAGGGGTTTTGCGGCGCTAATCTTGAGGAAAGGCTGCTGGAGTATACCGTAGCTCCGGAGCTTAAAACAAACCGCACGCTGCGGCACAGGTGGAACGAATGCGTGACCAGATTTCACAGCTTCAGGAAAAACGGTCTGCTTCCGCTTTATTTGGTCTATGTTATAAAGCCGCTGGCGGTGTGGCTGGTTCCGTCAAAGCTGCTTTGCGCTATCAAGAAAAAGAGGATCCAAAAAGATGATTCCTAAAATCATTCATTACTGCTGGTTCGGCGGCAAAGCTCTCCCCAAAAGCGCAAAAGCGTATATCGCAGGCTGGCAGGCGCTTTGCCCGGATTTCGAGTTCGTGCGCTGGGACGAGAGCCGTATCTCCCCCGGCGAAAACCTGTTTGTCAGGCAGGCGTTTGAAGCGGAGAAGTGGGCGTTTGCGGCGGATTACGCGCGCCTGAAAGCGTTGTACCAATACGGTGGTATCTACCTTGACGCAGACGTGGAAATGCTGAGATCTCCCGAGGAATATCTTGACAGCGAGGTTTTTCTGGGCTTTGAGAGCGGCAGCGCCGTTTCCACCGCGGTCATTGGCTGTATTCCACATCACCCGTTTATCGAACGGCTGCTGCACGAGTATGACCAACGCAGCCTGATCGCCGCAGACGGCAGTATCGACCTTACCCCGAACGTGGTGCATGTGACAAAGGCGCTGGAGGAAATGGGACTGAAAAAGACGAATGAATTGCAGCGGCTTGACGGGATAACCGTGTACCCGTCAGAATATTTTTCCCCGAAAGACCTTAACACGGGAAAGGTGAACCTTACCGAAAACACCTGCACCATTCACCATTTCAATGCAAGCTGGCTGCCGCTGAAAAACCGCATAAACAGAAAGGCGGCGCAGCTTCTGGGACCTGAGAGAGCCGCACAGGTCAGAAAGTGGCTGAGGAAGAATGAGAATGAATGATCCGCTTGTCAGCATTGTGATACCTGTGTATAACTGCTCGGAGTACGTCCGGGAGTGCATAGAAAGCGTGCTCGCGCAGGATCACCGCAATATTGAGGTGCTGGTCATAGACGACGGTTCCGATGACGGCTCTGCGGAGCTTTGCCGGTCTTTGGCAGAAAAAGACCCACGGGTAACGGCGCACGTCAGGGAGCACGGCGGCGTAAGCGCTGCCAGAAATTACGGCATAAGACTTGCCGCCGGTGAGCTTATCACCTTTGTTGACGCAGACGACTATATCGAGCCGCAGCATATTTCCGCCCTCGTCAGCGCCATGCTCGGGCAGAACGCGGACTGCGCTGTCAGCGGATATTTCCTGGATCTGCGCGGACGAAGTGAAAAAAGAGTGTTCTGCGGTATCAAGACCATGGGGGCGCACCCGGCAGTCCTGAATATGCTGGATACAACGCTGTATCAGGGATTTTTGTGCAACAAGCTGTTCAGAAAAAGCATAATCGATAACGCACGCCTTTCGCTGCGCGAGGATATATTTTACTGCGAGGATCTGCTGTTCTGCGCGGAGTATTTCAGCAATTGCAGCAGAGTATGCTGTGTCGGGCAGGCATACTACCATTACCGCCGGCGTAAGGGCAGCGCCGTGAATGGTACGCTTGTGAGCCGTATGCTTACCGGGGTAAAGGCGATAGAAGCCTGCGGCGAACTTTTCCGCAATGACAGCGGGATATCTGCGCTTGCAAAAGCCAGGGCACAGACAGAGCGAGCAGGCATATTCCGCAGGGCGTATATTTCCGGCGAGGATAAGCATACGCTGTCAAAGCTGAAACGAGAAATGCGGACGAATAAAAAAGCCGTTCTCCGGTCAACTCTCAGCATAAAAGAAAAGATAAAGTACCTCTCAACCTGTTTGTTCCCACGAACGGCTTCAAGGCTGTGGGTAAGCAGAGAGAACAGGCACCTGCAATAAACGAAAGGTAAGTTCAATGGGCGAGATCATCATCTCTGTTATCGTTCCCGTATATAACGCGCAGGAGCATATAATAAGGTGCCTTGACAGCATTTTAAGCCAGACTGTCAGCGCGCTTGAGGTAATATGCGTTGACGACGGCTCGGCGGACAACAGCGCGGCGCTCATTGAGGAAGCGGCGCTGCGCGACAGCCGTATCCGCCTGATAAAGCAGGAAAACCGTCACGCAGGAGAAGCGCGAAATAACGGTATCGGGAACGCAAACGGCGAGTACATAGCATTTCTCGACGCGGACGACATATATTATACGGACAGGGCGCTGGAGCTGCTGCTTCGCAAAGCAATGGAAACGGGCGCGGATATGGTAAAGGGCAGCTTCCGTTATCTTGACGAAAACGGCAGGATATTTTCGGA
>JALEOL010000057.1 GCA_022766785.1 Oscillospiraceae bacterium | reverse complement strand
TTGCGGTAGCCGTGGCATTCAAGACCCATGCGCTTTGCCGCTTTCATGATATTACCGGCGTTGCAGCCGTCACGGGATACTCCCGTCTCGATGCGCAGCTTTTCAAGCGGAACATGGCTGCCGAAATACGCCAGTATCATGCCAAGGGACGCTGCGCCGCATTCCGTCGCTTCCATCTGATATACTGTGGGGGTGCGTGCATATTTTTTTGCCATGTCAGCCCTCCGCAGCGCCGTTCAGCCCGGAAAGCAGGCGGTTTATCGGTGCGGACTGCTCCAGCACGATCTTGCCGCTGACGATCATTCCGTTTTCGGGCAGCTCGTCCTCCGGGAAAGAGCATATCACAGAATACACCGGCCCCTGTGACGCGAACGCTCCGCTCATTCCGTTATCACAGCCAAGCACCATATCCATGTTCGTTACCGAAACAGCGCCGCTGCTGACTGATACCACCCCTCCGGTGATACGCCGCTCCTTGCTGCCGGATATCGTCACGACTGCCTCCATTCCCTGCTTTATCTCCTGCGCCCCAGCCGCCGGGACGTAGAACACCACTGCTTTCCCCCCTGCGTTGTCGGGAGTTATCCTCACAAGCTCGCTGCCGGAATTCACCGGGTCTCCGGGCTGAAAAAGCAGCATGGACACAGTTCCGCTGCGGTCGGAGAGGATATCGCGCTTCTCTCCGGTGGAGGTCACCAGCACAGCTACTCTGCCGCCGCGCTCCACCCTGTCGCCTGCATTCAGTGTGAACTCACAGACGATACCGGTGCTGTCCGAGATCACACAGTCCGCGCCCTCAGTCCCGACAACCGTGCCGGTGACCCCCACCGTTACCGGAAGTCTGCCCAGGAACGCCCACGCCACCGCCGCAGCGACTATCAGCGCGACCCCGGCAAGTACAGCCCAGCTCATCGGCGAAGTCACCACCATTGCCTTATCCAGCTGCTCCGGCGAAGAAAGCCTTTCGACCGCCGATTTTCTGAAAACCTGTGCCATAGCTTCTCCCCCCGTTCCTCAGGCGTAATAATCCGCCAGATATTCCTTGAGCTTGTCCATGCTGCGGTTCAGTATCACGCGGACATTTCCTGCGGTGGTTCCAAGCTCCACTGCGATATCCGCCGCGCTCATATTCTGGAAGTATTTCATGCGGACAGCCTGACGCTGCCGCTCGGGAAGCCTGTCTATCGCCTGGTGGAGCAATCTGCTGCGCTCCTCCATAAGCACTGCGTCCTCGATAAGCTCGTCGGAGCTTACGTCCACGGGGTTTTCCTCGTCGTCAAGAGAAATATTCTCCCGGCGGTCGCGGTAGTAGTTCTTCAGCCGGCTGCTGCAGATCATATAAAGCCAGGTCGCCGGGGAAGCCTTTGTGGGGTCATAGCCCTCGTAATTCCTGTACGCAGTCACAAAAACGTTCGCCGCCAGATCCTCGGCGTCCTGATAACTGCTTATCCTTTTCAGTATGTAACGCAGTATCGGGGTGTAATACTGCTCATAAAGCTGCTCAAATGTGGGCTTCATTTCCATCGGGGTACCTCCGGCACTTTTCCCGGACATCTATCCGGATAATTACACAACACTATCGGACAGCGCTTTCCGCTACTCCGCAAAACGCACGTCCTCCACCGCAAGACACAATGCGGTACTATATTCTATTTTATCATAAAACCCAGAAAAAATCAATGGAAAAAGACAAATTTTGCAGAAAACCGGGACAATAGTACAATGTCCCGGTCGGTTATATGATATTACGGTCAGAATTTGCGCAGTCCTGTCATGCCAGCATACTCATCAGCTGCGCCACCAGAAGTCCGCCGCCTGTCCCCACGACATACCCCAGCAGCGCCATGATGACGCCAACCGGGACAAGCGCGCTGTTGTAAGTCCCGGCAAGCACCGGGGCTGTGGCAGTCCCTCCGATGTTCGCAAGCGACGCCACGCAGCAGGTGAATATATCCAGCCTGAACAGCTTGGCAAGGGCGACCATCACCGCCGCGTGCACCGCCAGTACGATAAGACCTGTCAGCAGCCACGCCGGAGCATTGCCCATTGCGCTGAGATCCGCGCGAGAGGCTATCAGCGCGATAACGATATACAGCAGCACGTTGGAGATCTCCTCCGCGCCCTTCAGCTTGCCCAGCGGCGTCATTGCAAGGAACACCCCCAGCACAGTTATCAGCAGCACAGTCCAGGTCGCCTTGTCAAAAAAAGCCAGAGCCTGTCCGATAATACCGCCAAGCCGGGTGCAGACCGCCGCCGCCAGAAGTCCGGAGCCGGTCAGCAGGATAATGTTCTGCCAGGTGAGCTTCCGGGTGTCGCCGCGCGCCTCCAGCTCCAGTGCCGCGCCGACGGAATCCAGCGCACGGGTGTCGGCTTTTGTCCAGCGGTTGAATTTCTCCGGAAATCCCACCGCCCACAGCAGGAACATCACAAACAGAGTGCCGCAGATAGAATCCATCACCAGCGCATACGCCATCACTCCCTCGTCGATATCAAGCGCCGCCTGGACTGCCATCATGTTTCCGCCGCCGCCCATCCAGCTTCCGCAGAGCGCTCCAAGGGGCTTCCAGGCTTCCTCGCCCAGTATCCCCCTCATCGCCGCGAACGCCGCCACGAACCCAAGCCCGATAGAGACCGCCGCCGCGAAAAATCCCACCAGCATTTTCGGCCCCAGCCGGATTATCTTCCGCAGGTCGCAGCGCAGCAGCATGATGAAAAGCATGGCGTACAGCAGGGGATTTTTAAGGCTGCCATAAGCCCCGGAGGTCGCCTCCAGATCCCACAGCCCGGCGGTACACAGCGCCATAAGCCCCAGATAGATGAGCACCACCGGCGGCACGAAACTGAAAAATCTCTCCGCCGCCTTTCCCCGGAACAGCCCGGGCAGGCACACGATCACCGCCGCAGTGAACACCAGCACCGCGATATACATTACTCCGTCCTTTATCATAGCTAATCTCCTCAGTTTATTTTCAGAGATTAGCTTTTCCGCACATCGGGAGAAAATTCACGTTAGCTTCTGGAAAGTTACACCAAAACAGCGTTTGTCAGATCATTCCCACGCCTTGCAGACATCGACCCATTTTGTGAAACCGGAATACTTCTCCAGTTCCTCGGTCGTGAGCTCGATCGCGCTGTTGCTGCTGCCGCACGCCGGGAACACCGTTTCAAACCGTTTCAGTGATACGTCAAGATACACCTTTACGCCGTCGTTCACTGCGAACGGGCACACGCCGCCGATCGCGTGACCGATAAGCTGTTCCACTTCATCGGGGGTAAGCATTTTGGCTTTCTTCCCAAATTCAGCCTTGTATTTCGTGTTATCCACCTTTGCGTCGCCTGCCGCCACAACGAGAATTGCACCGTCATCCAGCATGAATGAAAGCGTTTTCGCGATCCTGCACGGTTCGCAGTTCAGAGCCTGCGCCGCCAGCTCCACCGTTGCGCTGGATACGTCAAATTCAAGTATGCGGTCTGCTACCCCGAGCTTTTCAAAATACGCCCTTACTTTTTCAATTGCCATGTTGACCCCCGTTTTCAGTTTACACATTTTTTTAGACGCACACCTGCGGCATACGACTCATTGTATTGTATCACTAAACCTACGGATTGTCAACAGGTCTGATCCTGTCATTCACGGGCATCTGTTTTCATCGACAACTCAGCGATGTTTTTTAAAAAAGCCCTGATAACCCGGAATTCAACCTATGTATATCATGGAATAGCGGAAAGCCACCCCTGGACTGCGCATCAGGGGTGGCTCTGTAATTTTCCAAAGCATGTCTCAGTTGGTGATATCGTAGGTTATTTTGAGAGTATGCTCGTTTGTCTTTTCAAGGGGTTCGCTGAGGTTGTTTATTGTCGCGAGATAGCTTCCTGCAACGGCAAGAAAAGGATTGACCGACGGGTTCTGGCTCGTCATGTAATTTGATGTCATAAGGCTCGCCGGGAAATACGGCGCCTGCATATCGCAGGAATATCCAAAGCCGTAAAGATTGTACCCCGGCGCGCCATACCACTCTCCGCCCAGAAAATAATACCCTGTGCTGCCGTTTATCGAGAGCGTCAGAACGCCGCCAAGCATGGAAAACCACGCGTAAGAGTCACAAGACGCCTGCCAGCTGTTCACAACGCTGCCGGAACTGCTGATCGCACAGATAGTATTGTTGTATGCCAGATACAGCTTTCCGCCGTAGACCGCCGCCGTTGTCACATTAAAATACGACGGCAAGATCCAGGTCTTTTTCTCCGATACCGAGAAATCAGAAAGGCTCACCTCCGCATGATCCACCTTTACGATCTCCTCCTCGGTATACGACGATGAAAAGAAATACACCTTTCCGGCAGACGGGTCCACAAAGGGCTTTGCTATGCTGCTTATCGTTATCGGCAGTTCCACCCGTACTGTCCTGTACGGCTCGATATTTGTCGACATTCCCACATCGGCGTTTATCCCCAGGCTGTCGGGATCCGGGGTCTTTACCATGCGGAAAATGACTTCGTTCCCCTCTCTCGTTATGTATGTATGAGTGCACCTGCTGAAAGTCCCGATGTATAGCCCCAATGCGCGGCATATCCTGGAATTCAGGCTTCCGGGCGCCATGAGAGTCGGCTCCAGAAGCACTCCGCCGCTCCCCGAACCGGAAAGTCCGCTGTTGCCGAACGCAGTGCTGGTAAGCGCCGCGCACTTTATCGTGCCGTTAGCCTTATCCGTGCCGAAATCCCATGTGAAATGATAGCCGTCAGCCGTTTCATAGCTTTCGTTGAGATTGAGGCTGCCCCGTGTGGCAAGTGAGCCGGAATAATCTCCCCCGGCTGTCGCAATGGGGATACAGTCCGGCGTGAGCATGATGTTGTCCGCCCTTTCCGTGAGCGTGTTCCCAAGCAGCAGCAGACCTCCGAAATAATTCTTGTACAGCGGAAGCGCCGCGCTGAGATGATCCGACCAGCTGAATTTGTTCATAATGGCGCAGCCCGGCGGATTTAACAGCCGCTGCGCCGCGTCAGTCACGATGTTGTGCTCGGTGAACTGCCGGATAACTTTTCCGGTGTCCGCCTTTGTGAGCGTGAATGTTGCCTTTCCTTTCATCAGGTTACCTCCTCTGTGATCGTCTCCGTTATCCCCATGAGAACTGCCCCGGGGAATGACGTGCTCCAGCGCGCAGCCTTTTCATAAAGGGAAACCTTGTCGCGCTGGCTTCCGGAATTGCCGTAGATACCATGACCCACAAGCGTCGCCTGCATATCCCCTGCGGCAATATACGCCGTGCCGCTCCTTGTCCTTGCCACTGCATAGACGCGGTTTTTCCCGGCTGGGAGCTTGTCCGCCAGGTGATATACATGAGTGAGCCGGATATCTCCGCTTCCCAAAGTCTCTATGAGATCCCGGGGAACGTCCTCTCCGTTGACATTGATCGTGAACAATGCCACATCTGCGTCGCTGTTCCTGAGCGAAAAGCTGATGTCCAGCTGCGCAAAGCAGTCCTCCACCGTCTCAAACTCAAAATCCGCAATGATCTGCGGCGACGTGGTTATCGCCAGCTGCCCGGGGTTTTCGCGCTTATAGTAGACCGCGTTTTTCAGGTGCAGCAGCTTTTCCAGCAGCTTTTCAAGATCGCTGCTGTCGTCCTCCTCCACGCGGTTCTTGGAATACAGCTTCGCGGACAAACCGCCGTCATAGGTGTACTCTATCTCGCTGAGCACTATTGTATAAAGCATGCTCCCGTCCAGGAAATACACCACATCTCCTGCCTCCAGGAACGGAAGCCCCTGCATCTCAAGCTCCGCCCCGAAAAACGAGAACGGCTTGAACGACGAATAGATATTATCCAGAATAGCCTGGGTCATAAGCGGGTCGTACAGCTCAAGCGTGGATATTTCAGCGCCGCTGCCTGCGATAAGCTCGCCGTCACCGGTATTCGCCCTCACGCAGGTGATAACAGAACGCCCCATGTTCCGCTGAACGCTCCAGCAGTTTTTGTCCAGGATATTCATATCCACATGCTGGGGCTTTTTCAGCGTGAGCCTGCCATAGCGGTCAATTTTGGCGCAGGCTCGGTTTATCCCTGCGATATAGCCGATCATGTCCCTGACGGTGCAGTCCGTGGGGATAGTTTCTATATTGAACGGATAGCCTGCCTCGGCGCATTCCAGACCGTTTTCGCTGCATATTTTCCGCAGAAGCTCATCGCTGTTCACCGGAAGCGTGCCTATGTAGCTGTAGGACTTGTCCAGGCTGTACATACGGTCATATGCCGTGATGCTGACGACATTCCCCCGGACATATCTTCTCGCGATATAGAACACCCCCAGCGGACACCACTCCTCCCCGTCAAAGCTGACAAAAGCCGTGACCTCAGCACCGGAAGAAAGCTCCCCGTCGTATCTCGCACTGAAATGCAGGCGGTTTGCGCAGGCAGTTCCGATAGTGAACCAGTCCGGGTGCACCACGTCATCGAAGCTCATGTCGATAAGCCTGTCGTCCAGGAACTCCACCCCATCCGCGACTATCCTGCACCACACATGCCGCCCGTTGTCCTGGGCAAGCTGCATGAATTTGTCAGATACACTGACCATTATCTCACCTCATTTCTGCAAAAACACAAGCTCCACGCCGCCGTACATGGCAACGCCGTTCACAGTTGTGACCTGTGGCGCAGGCTCGTCCGCAATGTGAAAATCAGCGGTGACATCTCCCTCCGGCGCGTGAAACCCCACCGTGACAAATATCTCGCTGCACAGCTCCCTGAGCTGCTTCAGTTCGTTTTCAGAGAGAAGCCCGAACAATACCTTCAGGCGGTATTTTCTGTTCACAAGGTCGATGAGCATATCTCCCTGAGCATTGTAGTGAATGTCAGTTCTCCGGGTCTCGCGCTCCGCCGTAAGCTCCGTCACCTTGTCGAACTGAACGCCGTTTATTGTGATAGTCATCTCGTCCTCCTAACGCTGCTTTCTGGACTTTTTGGTGTTGAGCTGCCGTGAAAGCTCCCGGTTTCCGGCACGAAGCAGCTTAGCCAGACGGTAGGCGTCCTCCCTGCCGTCCGATGTGGGTTTTGCCGTTTTCTGTTCCTTGCTCATTTTATCCGCTCCTTTCTCAGCCGATGTATTCGCCGTTGAGCTTTCGGCAGGTGATACGATAGTGGTGCGGCGACTCTGCGGCAAACAGCGCCGCCTCGATTATACAGTAGGTCTCGCCGTGATACAGAAGCTGCTGCCCTGCTTCGAACGCAGTTCCCGCCGGGGTGGAATTAACGCAGTCGAAATAAACCACCAGCTCGCTCCTCTCCCTCGTATGAGTTACCAGGTGATCCGTAACGACGCTGGTGCGTATCACCCGAACGTTTTCAAGCTCCTGCCGCGAATACCCGGAGCCGGTGGGAGTGAGCAGCGTCACGCTGTCCGTCAGCAGCTCCATGGGAATAGGCTTAACGTTCATTCACGCACCTCCACTCCTGCGAACAGGCAGCCGGCAGCCCTCAGCAGGCGTATCACATTCAGCCCGGCTTCGTCGCAGTCCGAGGTGAACAGCTGCGTGGTGCTGCTCTCGCTGGTCTGAGTGCTGTAGGAATAATCCCCCACAGACACCTTTTCGCTGTCGGATCGCGAATTGCTGTTGTCCTGTACCATCTTCATCTCACGCAGCAGCTGATAGGTCTGGAAGCCAGCCGCCTGCTTAACAAGCTCCGCAGGCTTTCCGCCATTCTGGACAGCCTTTTCAGCCCTGCCCTCTGTCAGAGCCGAGATTATGTAATCGCTGCGCATTATGCAGCCGGGCAGATCCTGTGCGCTAATATCAGGGAAACCCATGTTTGTGTATTCTTCAGCCGTGATCAGCATTTTTTCTCCTTTCACAAAAGGGCGGCGAATTATACTAATAACCGTTTGAACGAAGATAGCGGTGCTGGATTTTTGTAAAGATTTCCTGAGTTTAAATGGTTATTAGTATTAGTGTGTTGCCGATAAAGCAGCTTCCGCCCCGCCGAGCAGATCATCTGTTGCCAGGATGAAGTGTCGGCGAGGCGGAATTGCCCAAGGCGGCTACGCTTTTTCCGCCGCACCGCCATCATTCAGTGTGATCAGGCGCCGACAGAGACTGCGATAACAGCCTTCTTGTTATCCGGCACGAACAGATCGTGATACTTGCGATAATCGATATCCCACGCGTCCGCGAACTGGTTCGCTTCGGGAGTGATTATCTTCACGTTGTCAGTCTTGCTTACCGCTATCGGGGCATTCTTCGGGCAGATAAGCCAATTGATATCCTTAGCGGAAGAAGTCGCTGCGAAGCCACCATCGCCGTCAGCCTTGAATGTATACTCGGTCTTCATTCTCGCAGAGGGCACAGGGATCACGGGAACGCCGTTAATTGCCTTAACGCCGAACTCAAGCTCGCCCTGCTTGAAGCTCCCGTTCTCCACAGCGTAGGAGATCTCACCGGAAAGCATGAGCTTGTCGTAAACCGGGCGGCTCATCACGATAACGACCTCGCCCTCGTCGCCGGTGATATCACGAACCTCGCCCAGCTGCGCAAGCAGAGTTGACATTACCGTTGACTTGTCCGGGGTATAGGTCTCACGGATACCGGCAGCCTCGGCGAGCTTTGAGTAGCGGTAAGCGTCGATCTCAGGGATCACCTTAGTGCGCTGGAATTCAGCCGCGACATTTGCCGCCGCCAGTCCGAAGCCGCTCTCGTCCACGTCAATAGCGTCAATGCGGAAGCGTCTGCCCCTGTCCTGGGTCAGCGCGAAGGTCTCGTAAGCGTAGGTCACTGCGCCGCCGACATAGCCCTCGTCACGGTCGTAGCTTCCCAGACCCTGCATTGACATCTTGGGGAGCTTTATCTCGTTGCCGCCGTTGTAGATGACCTGAGACGCATTCTCCTCCATCCAGCCGGAGGTCGCGCTCTCCAGCACCTGCTTGTCCAGTTCCTTCTGGAACACCTTTGCATATTCGATCGTATTAGCCATGTTATTTTTCCTCCTAAAATAGTTTTTTGTTATCCGCGTCCGGTAAGCCTGCTGCGCACCATGCTTCAATTCCAGCTAGCTGCCTTGCTCGTGCCGCAGCGCCCGCCGCGCGGAAATTCCGGTTGACTTATATGTAAACCCACCGCCCACCCTGTTGTAAACTGCGCCTGCCACGGCGTTCCCACCCGGTAAGCCCGGCGCTTTCCGTCGTCGCAGTTTTGTTTGAAAGAAAGCCCGTCCCCTGCCCGGCTGTTCCATTCGGCAAGCCCGATACCTCCCGTCGGGAATGAGCGCTCCTTTATACCTCAGTGTGCGACAAATCACGCACCGGGGTATCTGATGTCACTTTCTCGCAAAAATGCTGCGAATTGCCGCGAAGCCGTCGCCCTTGCCGCCGCTCTCAGCCGAGAGTTTTGGAACAGAGCGCTTTGCAAGCCTTATATGGGGATATTCTTCCAGAACCTTTGCAGCGGCGTCCTCGGGCTGTGCACCCTCTGCGGAAAGTATCCCCTCGGCGAGCTTCACGCCCTCCGCGAGTTTCTCGGGAGCCGCACCGCCGGAAAGCAGCGCCAGCTTTATTTTAAGCTCCGCGACCTCGCTGCGAAGCGCCTCAAGCTGCTCCGCCTGATCCTGCTCATTCTCACCGCTTTCGGTATTTTCTGCCGGAAGTTCCTCCTGCTTGATCTCCTCGTTATCCATCGTTATCAGTCCTTTCCATTGTCCGTGCGTCCTCCAGCGAAATGCCATAGATCTGCGACAGCGCCCTCGCTCTGGAAATAAGCCCGGCGCTGTACAGCTTCACCGCACGATCTGTTCTTGTTCCGTCGTCCTCTGCCACTCCGTCCGCGAATACCACCGAAGCGCTCTCAGATGCGTTGTCAGGGAGTTCCCCGGCAAGCTTTCCCAGCCGACAGATATTTACCGCCATTCGCTCCAGCGCGTCCGAGATCATTCTGCGGAAATGCGCCTGCGTGCGGTAGGTGCGGCTGTTCCTGCTGACCACCTCGGCGGCGGTGCGTATCGTGCCGTCCTTGTAGGAAAGCGCCCCCTCGGACAGTCCTGCCTGCATACACAGCAGATCCAGAAGCTCCCCTAAAGCCTGCACATGCTCCTGCACCCGAAGCTCCCCGGTGTTGTCCGTGATACGCAGTTCCTCTGCGTCCGATGTGGACATAGCCTGGAACACCTCGTCATTCACATCGAAGTAGTGCTTCTTGTTGCCGTCGCTGTCCCATTCTCCCCTGACCGCATAGGACGGCACGATGATACGCTTCTTTCCCAGTACGAATTCCCTCGAAAGACTGTCGAACACCGTGTCGATGCTTTTCAGGGTATCCTCAGCCCCGGCAAAAACCGAGCTTCCCAGCAGCGGACAATCCCCGGCGGTATCCCCCCGGCGTGAGCCGCCAGCCCTGAAATACACGAACAGCGGCGAGTCAAGCCCCTCTATCCGGCTGCGCTCCGAAAGCCCCGGCAGCACTGCGTTCATGTCCGCCCTTGCGCCGTCCTCACGGTAAAGACGGTTCTCAATAACGACATCACCGCCGTCCAGTTCCTGGGTCTCCGCAAGAACATAGCCCCTGCCGCCGGACATTATCCTTGAGGCAAAAGCCCCTCCGGTGATCTCACGGGAATTCCACCCGGTGGGGACGAAACAGTCCGCGGTCACGAGATCCACCCTGACATTCCCGTCAAAGAACACCCGGATAACACCGCCGCCAAGCGCGAACGCTTTCTCCAGGAACTCCGGGAAACGCTCCGTGAAACGGCTGTCCCTGAGCACTCTCTCAACATAGCGCCCCGTCTCGTCATCGGAATAGCACAGCGTGGTGCCCTCTGTGAAGCACAGTCTCGAAAGCTCTCCGCACAGCGCCTTAGCAGCTCCCAGCGAAGCCATTTTCCGTGTTCCGCCCTGGATACCTCCCTTTCGGGTGTAGCGCCAGTCGCCGCCGCCGTTGTAGATATCCTGCCATCTCTGGATATCGGAGTAGTACCCGGTGAGACTGATACCCTGGTTCCGGCTGCCGGTGCGAAGCAGCCAGTCCTTTACGCCCAAATCACATTCCTCCTTATGGGCACCTCTAAAATCCTTGTTTGAGAGAAAAACAGCAGTGCACGCCGTCTACTGCGTCAAACCTCCTCGCAAGGCATACAGCCTTGCGTCGTCGGCTTTCCTTGTAGCCGACGCACCCTGCCGTTTTTCTCTTTTCAAACCGGTTTTTAGAGGTGCCCTTATTTTAATTTCTGCGGAAATCTCCGGGATTTTTCCGTTTCCTTCCCGCAAGTAAATAATAACCCCTCAGATACTGCAAAAAACTGCAAAGTCCGGGGGATTCACCGAAAAAACAATATTTCCGCCCAAGGAGCTTTCCCTCCGGGATTGACAATTGTGATAAAAAGGTGTATAGTATATATTGGTTATCTGTTTATAAAAGAACATCTGGGAGCGGAAGGGCTCTGCAAAAAAAGGAGCATTAAGTGAACATAATAATAGTAGGCTGCGGCAAGGTCGGGCAGGCGCTTGCGGAACAGCTCAACGAAGAGGGCAATAATATCACCGTCATTGACCTTATCGCCAAAAAGGTGAACGATATCTCCAGCCAGCACGATGTCATGGGCGTTGTCGGAAACGGCGCGACGCACCTAGTCCAGCAGGAGGCAGGCATCAGCAAGGCTGACCTGCTTATTGCAGTGACCGGATCAGACGAGCTTAATCTGCTGTGCTGCCTTATCGCAAAGAAAGCCGGAAACTGCCAGACCATCGCACGGGTGAGAAGTCCGCAGTATTACACCGAAGCGCCGTTCTTAAAGGACGAACTGGGACTTGCCATGGTAATAAACCCCGAACAGGCTGCAGCCAACGAGATAGCGAGGATACTGCGCTTCCCGTCGGCGATAAAGATAGACAGCTTCGGCAGAGGAAAGGTGGAGCTGCTGAAATTCCGCGTACCCGAGGGAAGCCCCCTTACAGGCTGCGCCGCAAAGGAGATCGCAACAAAGCTGCACTGCGATGTGCTTGTGTGCACCGTTGAGCGCGGAGATGAGGTACATATCCCCAAGGGCGATTTCGTGTTTGAGGAAAAGGACGTGATCTCGATAGTCGCCGCGCCGCGAAAGGCTGCGGAATTCTTCAAGCGCATAAAGTACAAGACCAATTCGATAAAGGACGTAATGATAGCAGGCGGCGGCGAGCTGGGGCACTACCTGTGCGAGCAGCTCACGCGGTCGGGCATGTCAGTGAAGCTCATTGAAAAGGACGCGAAACGCTGCGAGGAACTGTGCGAGCTTCTTAACGACGTAACGGTGATAAACGGCGACGCCAGCGACCAGAATATACTTCTGGAAGCCGGGCTGGAAACCACCGGAGCATTCGTGGCGCTAACCAACCTGGACGAGGAAAACATACTGCTCTCGCTGTTCGCAAAGAGCGCCGGGAACTGCAAGCTGATCACAAAAATAAACCGTATCGACTTCGGCAGCGTGATAAATCACCTTGATCTGGATACGATAATCTACCCGAAGAATATCACCTCGGACAACATCGTGCGCTATGTCCGGGCGATGAGAAGCTCTATCGGCAGCAACATGGAGACACTCTACAACATCATTAAGGGCAAGGTCGAGGCAGCGGAGTTCATCATCAAGGAGCAGTCGCCGGTGGTAGATGTGCCGCTTATGGAGCTTGCCCTGAAGCCCAACGTGCTGGTCGCGGCGATACTCCGGGACAAAAAGGTGCTTATCCCACGCGGACATGACAGCCTGCAGATAGGCGACGCGGTGATAATCGTATCCAGCCGTCTTGCGCTTCACGACATCACCGATATTCTCAAATAACAGGAGCAGTCTATGAATTACAGAATGATCTCCTATATCCTGGGCTGGATACTTATCTTTGAGGGAATGTTCCTTGCGGTGCCGTCTGTGACCGCGCTGGTGTACGGCGAGTCTGCCCTGTGGACATATATTCTGACCGTCAGCATATGCCTGCTTATCGGCAGCCTGCTTATCCTGAAAAAGCCCGAAAAACGGCGGCTCTACGCGCGGGAGGGCTGCGTCATCGTATCCCTCAGCTGGATAGTTCTAAGCGTATTCGGTGCGCTGCCGTTCTTCCTGTCCGGCGAAATACCGAGCTTTATCGACGCTCTGTTCGAGGCAACATCCGGCTTCACCACCACAGGAGCCAGTATCCTGAACGACGTGGAAGCCATTTCGCTTGCGTCCCGTATGTGGCGGAGCTTCTCCCACTGGGTCGGCGGTATGGGCGTGCTTGTGTTCATCATGGCGTTCATACCCCTTTCCGGCGGACAGAATATGCACATCATGAAAGCGGAAAGCCCGGGACCGTCCGTCAGCAAGCTGGTACCCCGGGTAAAAACCACCGCACTTCTGCTGTATTCGATCTATTTCGTGCTCACCCTGATGGAATTCATTCTGCTGCTGTTCGGCGGAATGGACGTTTATGGAGCGCTGAACACCAGCTTTGCGACCGGAGGCACCGGCGGCTTTGGCTATCTTAATTCCAGCATTGGCGGATTCTCACCCTATATCCAGATAGTCGTGACCGTGTTCATGGTGCTGTTTGCGGTGAATTTCAACTGCTACTTCCTGCTTCTCACCAAAAAAATAAAGGACGCGTTCAACCTTGAGCTGCGCACGTTCCTGATAATCTACATCGCCGCCACCGCACTCATCACGATCAATATCTCCGGAATGTTCAGCAGCACGGGCGACGCGCTTCGGAATTCCGCGTTTACAGTTGCTTCGATAATGTCCACAACGGGATTTTCCACGACGGATTTTAACCTCTGGCCGGAGTTCTCACGCACGCTGCTTGTAATACTGATGTTCATCGGAGCATGCGCCGGAAGCACCTGCGGAGGTATCAAGATATCCCGTATCATAATTCTGTTCAAGGGCATGGCAAAGGAGCTGCAAACGCTGATCCAGCCGCGCCAGGTAAAGAAGATCAAAATGGACTCGCACACCATTGATCACGAGACGGTGCGTTCTGTCAATACGTTCATGGTGGCGTACACGATGATCTTCGTCATTTCGCTGATAATCATCTCGTTCGACAGCCACGACCTTATCACATCGTTCACTGCAGTTGCGACTACATTGAGCAATGTGGGGCCAGGACTGGAGCTTATCGGGCCTTCGTCGAATTTCAGCTTCTTCTCCCCCCAGGCAAAGATCGTACTGATTTTCGATATGCTTGCCGGCAGACTGGAGCTGTTCCCGATGCTTCTGCTGTTCTCTCCCCGAACCTGGAAAAAATAAACAAACACAAATACCGCCAGTATCTCCTACTGACGGTATTTTAATATAAAAAATTATCCCCCTTCACATCTGCGAAGGGGGATATAGTTTACTTTTTACGCTTTTTAGAAGCCGCCGCAAGTGCGATCACCGCACCGGCTGCCGCAATTCCTGCACCAACAGGGCCTTCGACGCCCATGTCGGGGTTTTCTCCCATTGGAACTCCGATATCATCAATAATGATATCATCATAAATGGGATTGTTAGGATCATGATCTACCGGGGTCTCACCCAGCGGTACATCGTCCGGCAGGAACTCTACCTCGTCGGGATCAGCGTCATCAACGTCGCTGTCTGTGTCTGCTTCCTCAGAATCATCATAGATCGGCTCAACATCGTCAGTAGGTTCGTCTGGATCATCGGGATCCTCCGGCAGCTCGGGATCCTCCGGCTGTTCGGGATCGTCCGGAACCTCCGGATCGGTAGGTGTAACAGGCTCGTCAGGATCCACCGGCGTTTCCGGATCGGACGGAATTACAGGATCGATCGGGTCAACAGGATCGTCAGGACGTGAAGGTCTCGGCGGTCTGGGAGGATTTACAGGTGAATCCGGCACGATAGGATCGTCCGGGACTTCCGGCTTCACAGGATCGTCAGGTTCATCGGGATCGTCCGGGTCTTCCGGCTTCACAGGATCGTCTGGTTCATCGGGATCCTTAGGATCAACAGGCTTATCAGGCTCCTCAGTGGTTTCCTCTGTAGTTTCCTCGGTGGTTTCATCTGTGGTCGGAACATCAGGCTCATCTGTGGTTGGAACGTCCGGTTCGTCTGTAGTAGGTACGTCCGGCTCGTCTGTAGTCGGTACGTCCGGTTCGTCCGTGGTAGGTACATCCGGCTCGTCTGTGGTAGGTACGTCCGGTTCGTCTGTGGTAGGTACGTCCGGCTCGTCTGTAGTAGGTACGTCCGGCTCGTCCGTAGTAGGTACATCCGGCTCGTCTGTGGTAGGTACGTTCGGTTCGTCTGTAGTAGGTGCGTCCGGCTCGTCTGTAGTAGGTACGTCCGGCTCGTCTGTAGTAGGTACGTCCGGTTCGTCTGTAGTAGGTACGTCCGGCTCGTCTGTGGTAGGTACGTCCGGTTCGTCTGTAGTCGGTACGTCCGGCTCGTCTGTAGTAGGTACGTCCGGCTCGTCCGTGGTAGGTACGTCCGGTTCGTCTGTAGTCGGTACGTCCGGCTCGTCTGTAGTAGGTGCGTCCGGCTCTTCGGTGGTCTCCTCAGAAGACTCCTCGGTCGTAGGATCATCGGGTTCAACGGGCTCAGGAACATCAGGCTCTGTATACTTGGGTCTTGTGACCTGATGTATCTCGTTATTCTGGTTGAATGTATCGCAGATAAGCGCGCCGTTCACATGACCCCTGTCGGTAGAAACGGTCGCATAAGGCGCAGCAATAATTCCTCCGGCGGGTGCGCTCAGCGCCTTCTCATAGCTGCCGAAGTTCCATACAACATATGCACAGCCCTTATTGAATGCTGTTCCGTTGATATTGCCGAAATCAAAGTGATCTCCCTCAAAATCAGAGGTATCAACGTTGATGATCACGCTGACCCCGTTATTCTCAGTAAGCAGCTTTACCAGAGCGCTCTCATAATTCTGATTGTAAGCGATGTCGTTCGCGTCGGCGGTAATGATCATCGTCTGACCGGGCTTTACCTTTCCGCTCACGATATTCTCATATGCACTCTCAAGAGCGGCGCGGAAGCTGGTGGTTCCCTTTACCTTCCCAACGTCTTTAAGAAGCTTATCACCGCTGTCAGCGATAGTATCCAGCGTCCCCTGGATATCATACTGCGTCTCGTCTGCATAGGGGTTGCGTATAGTCAGCCTGGACGTGTTGACATTCAGCAGCTCATAATGCGTACCGTTGGCGTTGAAACCAGCCCTGTTGCCGTTATCGGTATCTTCACGCTCAAAGCCGAAATTCAGCACTACCTCAACATCAGCGTCAGCAGGAATGCTCGCCATGTCAAGCCTGTTGGTATTCGTGGGAGCAGCGCCGAGGTACACGGTATATCTGCCGGTACCGATAGAACCGGTCCTCACGATATTGCAGTACTGCAGATTGAACTCGTTTATGCTTTCAACTGCGGCGTTGCACTCGAGGTGGTTGATCGTGGTGGACTTGGCATAAAGCCCGAAATCGTTCACCGTATTCATAACGCCGTAGAAATTATTGACCGCCTGCGACTTGCTGTCCACCCTATAAACGTTTTCAGCAAGCTCATAGTATACAACATCATCTCCGGTGTGGTCAAGATCAGTTAGTGTGTGATCCCGGAGATCCCCCGGGGTCTCCTCGCCTGCCGCTAATACAGACGCGGTATTAGTAGCAAGCAGCGACGCGGCAAAAGCGATGACCGCCGCGGACTTTTTGCCCCAGATGCGCTTCTTCTCGCTCATAACAAATTACCTCCTTGAAGTTGCTGCTTTCGGAAAAACCAGTATCAAAACGGACTGCAGACCCGGCAAGGCGCAACACTCCCATATAGTTTATTTTATTATACACCGCTTGTGACATTTTGTCAATAGATTTGCCAATACTTTAGCAGATAAGTCACGCTTCAGGCATAATTGCAGCCCTATAGAAAGCAGTCTGTCAGCACAAGCTATGCGCTAAAAACATACCGATATCACAGCTTTACATAAATGACGCAAAACGCCGGTCAATGGCATCAGTTTGCTGCCGAAATACGCTTTGCCATTATCTCGGGATTATATGCGTGCTCCACAGCAGTCCGGGCGGTTATCTTTCCGTCTCTGTAAAGCCCCGCTATGCAGCTGTCCATGGTCTGCATTCCGTCGGAGGACTGCAATATCGTGTCGATCTGATGCGTTTTCTGGTCGCGGATAAGCGTGCGCACAGCGTTGTTCATCGTCATTATCTCAAATGCCGGGATAAGTCCCCCGTCCACCGAGGGCAGCAGCTGCTGACACACAACGGCATTCAGCACCATTGACAGCTGCACCCTGATCTGGTGCTGCTGATTTATGGGAAATACGTCGATTATACGGTCGATAGTGTTCGCAGCGCCCAGGGTGTGCAGGGTGGACAGAACCAGCTGACCGGTCTCGGCGGCGGTCATTGCAACGCTTATGGTCTCGTGGTCTCTCATTTCGCCCAGCAGAATTACGTCCGGCGACTGGCGCAGCGCAGCCCTTAGCGCGTCTATGTAGCTGTCGGTGTCGATGCTTATCTCGCGCTGGCTGACAATGCACTTATTGTGCCGGTGCAGAAATTCGATAGGATCCTCAATAGTGATTATATGCCCGTTCCTGGTTTGGTTGATCCTGTCGATTATGCAGGAAAGCGTGGTGGATTTACCGCTGCTCGCAACGCCGGTGATCAGCACGATACCGCTGCGGCTCTCGCTGAGCTGCATCACCTGCTCCGGGATACCCAGCTTCACCGGGTCGGGAAGCTCAAACGGAACATATCTCAGCACCGCCGACCATGAGCTTCTCTGCTTGTAGATATTTGCACGGAAGCGCCCCACGCCGGGTACTGACAGGGAAAAATCCTTCTCGCGCTCCGGTATGTTGTCCTCGCTGATGTCGAATTTCGCCAGCCTGAATATCTGCACCACCAGCGCCTTTGTGTCATCGGGAGAGAGCGGCTCGTCACCCAAACGGTACATCTTTCCCTGCGCCTTGTAACTCAGCACCGCGCCGGAAACTATAAAAATATCCGCAGCGTGATCCGCCGCCGCTTTTTTCAGAATTTCAAGAATGTCCATAGTTCACCTTTCAAACTAATATTCATTAAAATGAAGGAAAAGATTTGCTGAAAGACAGTGCCGATCTCCAGAAAAGTGACCGCCGCCAGGCTGTATGCCTTGCAAGGGAACTTGACGCAGATAGCGGCGCTGGATTTCTGCAAAGATTTCCTGAATTTTAATGGGGATCGGTGTTACACCAGATCGCTGCCGTCCCAAACCGCCGGCGTGCTGTCCGGTGAATTATCCTCCGTTACGCTGCGCCATTGCAGCACCTCGTACCTGCCTGCCGCAGTATCGCCGTAAAACACCACGCTGACATACAGCCGCTGACGGTCGTTTATTCTCGCGGAATAATCCGCCCTCACCCCTCCGGGCACCCTCGCCGCGGTTATCCCCGGAAGCTCCTCCGCGCCGCTGATGAAGTTCTCCTCAAACGAAAAGCTCTCCGCACACTCCAGCGCTATGCCGTCAAGCTGAGCCAGAGTCCTTTTCGCCGCCATGTCCGCGTCGTAGTATTCCTGTGTGAACCTCTCGCTGCGGCTGCTCACCCTGTCGTTGGAATACACCGCCTGGAAGCTCAGCACCGCCAGTATCGTCAGGCAGATCACCGTAAATATCAGCATCATGGAAATATATCCAACGCCCACCGTGCTGCCGAAAAACCGCTTTTTCTTATTCAACCGCAGCACCTCCCCGTGGGATATAGGCTCCGCAGTCCAGCGAAAACAGCTCCTCCCCGGAATACCCGAACCGAATGCTCAGCGTGGAATAAGTCCCGGCTGCCGTATCATCTTTCTCCTCGGAAAGCGTGAGCGTTATTTCTCCGTTATCCTCCGGCACAAGCTCTGAGTTAAGCGTGATATCCTCCTGGGGGATATCCTCGCCGAAAACCAGCCTCAGAGCCGTCCCGGTGTCGCCGCTCACGGAATAAGCCTCCGCTATCGACTGCGCGCACAGCACCGCCTTTTCGCGCCGCTGCGCCCTGCGCTCCAGCCCGTCCGCCGCCGCAAACACCCTGATCATCACGGCAAAGGAGATAACAAAGAACAGCAGTGCGATAGTCATTTCTGCAAACAGCAGGATATTGCTCTTTCTGTTCAGTAAGATCACCCTCTCCGCACCATGACCGAGGAGGTTTCTTCCCCGGCTGTGACCGTTATCACATACAAGCCGCCGTTTTCGGTAATGCTCAGCGAATCGGCGCTGGATATCCTGTCGCCGCCCTGTGTCGTAATTTCGCCGCCGGCAGGGGCGTATTTCTCGTACAATTCTCCGCCGGAGCACCATATCACGCTCACCATGCCGTCGCTCTCCACCGCCGCGCCGCCGTTGTCCAGCAGCGTGACATTCTCTGCACAGCGCAGCTTGTTGGCGACATACTTTATCGACGAAGCCGACCCGAAGGACTGCTGATAGCCCTTTTCTATCCTGCCGTAGGTGTCCGCCGCGACCGCCACAGCCATAAGCATACACAGCGCGAACAGCACGAAAAGCAGCATGCTGCTCACCGCCGATGCAGTATCGGCAAGCGTCCTTTCACTGCGAAATTTCATATCAGCTCTCCCTCCGGATCACCGTCACAGTCGGGCGCACATTTGCGGCGAAGCGCTCATAGTGCACCAGGTAACGGCTCTCGTCATACACCACGCCGTAGCTCTGCGTGAGATATTCCAGGCTCTCCGGGTAAGCGCCCTCGGTGGCGTAGCACAGGGTTATGCCGTTCTCCACCGACTGCTTCACCTGAGCCAGCCTCTCGCTTTCGGAAGCCTTCGAAGCATTCCCCAGAGCCAGCACCAGCCACAGTATCATCACAGCGAACAGCACCGCTCCCAGAATCACCGTGACCGCCCTGAATCTCATCTTCTTCATTACCTCACCCCAGCACCGACATTATATTCATGAGCGGGATCATAAGCATAAGCAGTATCGCGCCGATCAGCACTCCCAGAACGATTATCATCGCCGGCTCGACAACGGCGGTGAGGTTCACAAGGCTGCGCTGAGTTTCCTCGTGATAGGTGGAGCTTACGCGCTTCCACACGCTCTCAAAGCTGCCGGAGGCGTAAGCCAGCTTCAGCGACTTTGCGTAAAGCGGCGGCAGCAGCCTGCTGTTTATCACTGCGTCCGGGAAGCTCTCGCCGTTTATAACGCGCTTCTCGCAGTCGTCGTATCTTGCGGCGACGCGCCTGTCCCGGATAAAGCTGCGGATATTCGACCGCATTATCATATCCTCCGGGGAGATACCTGCGCTTACATTTATGCTTATCGCCTTTGTCAGGTCGCACAGGGAGAGCTTCTCTGCAATCCCCCTCGTAACCGGCAGCGCCGACAGGATACGCCCCGGGACGCCGCCGGACTTTGAGAACTTCGAGACCAGCGCGATAACGGCGGAGACCGCGATCAGCGCCAGCAGAACTATCATGATAGCCGTACCGGAATTATATGCAAGCTCCACGGTATTCTTCACCGTTCCGCTCACCGAGCTGTCGAACTGCGAGAAGATATCCCCGAACATCGGAATGACCATTACCACCAGCACGATCATCACCACCGTCATCATCAGCAGCAATACCATGGGGTGAAGCACCGCCGCGCGCAGCGCCCTGCGGATATCGTCCCTCTCGTCGTAGTACTGCGCAAGTCCCCGGAGCACCTCCTCCAGCTTGCCGCTCATCTCGCCGACTTCAATCATATCCGCGGCGTATGCAGGGAACCTGCCCGTGCCCCTTACCGCAGCGGACAGAGCCTCGCCCTTTCCGACTGCTTCTGCGATCTCCATGCAGGCGGACTTCAGCGTACCCTCCGCGATATCGCCGCACAGCAGCTCCATTCCGTCAGCGACGCCGATACCGGAGCCGATGATCATGGAAAGCTGCTCGCAGATATACTCCACCTGGGCATTATCCAGCTTCTTTACTCTCATAAAAATCCCTCCGGTTCAATAGTAGTACAGCGCCGAGTAATTTCCGCTGTCCGAAATATATCCGGCGATCTTGTCCTTATCCGCCGCGCCGGCGTAGAATGTCGCGTCAGTGAGATTATAGCCCTGCTTTGAAAGCAGCAGCTCCGGGGTTATCCAGCCGGTCTGCTCAGTCCATATCTCGTTCCACGCGTGGAAGATGTTTTCCTTTGCATAACCCACGACAAGCCGTGTGGGGATATCCTGCGAGCGCAGCATAGCCGCCATAAGCGACGCGTAATCGTAGCATATCCCGGACTTCTTTGCCAGCACGCTGTCCGGGTCGGGGACGTAGCCGCTCTTTACCGTTGCCGCAAGCTCCCGGTCATAGGTGACGTTTTCGGTGATCCACCCGAATATCGCGGCGGTCTTTTCGATCGTGCCGTTCTTTCCTGCACAGAGCTGAGCCGCCTTTTCAACGCAGGCGGAATTCCTGCTGAACTTCACATACCTGTTCGGGTAAAGGAACGGCGATGTCTCGTTGGTTATTTTTGCGGTGAATTCCTGTTCCAGCACCTTGGTGTAGCGGCTCCCCTCGGTCTGCTCGTATATCTGCACCGTGTAGCTGCCGCTGCCGCAGGACAGGGGGTAGTACTCAGTCGTTCCCCCGGTGGGCACGTCATGGTCGCAGGTGGTTTCGCCGCATACTATCCGCAGCTTTACCGCCTTCCCGGTCTCGTTCCAGCATACCGATATGTAGCCCTCGGGAGCATTGCTGTAGTCCACCCGTACCTTTTCGTTCTCTGCAACGTCCTTCCCCGGCGAGAGCGGCACCCTCACCTCCGGTATCACCACCTCCGCAGGCTCCGGGGCTGTGGTCTGTATGGTGGTCTGTACGGTAGTGGTCTGAGTTGCCGCAGCTGATGTTGCCGGGGCTGTACTCTCCGGCTCTACGGTGTTCTCCGGAGGGCTTTCCGTGGGTTCTTCGCGGCTTTCTTCCGCTGTATCCGTGGTATTATCAGCGGACTGCTCCACGGTAGGAGCCACGCTGTCCTCCGTGAGTATTTCCTCCTCGGACGAAACCACCGGAACAGCGGTATCAGAAGGCTCACTCACGACCTGCCCTGCGGTCTGCGAAGCGGTCATAACGGGCTGCTGCTCCTTTTCGGAACACCCGGTCAGAAGCAGCAGGCACAGCGCCGCTGAAAGTATTCTGTTTTTCAGACGACCGCCCCCTGTCCGCGTTGTAATAGTATCTGTCAGACCGCAGCTTTATCTCTGCGCTCTCATATCCCTCAGCAGTAAATAATTCTCATCAACGGTATTGAAAACGCGCCTGCCCGAGCCGTTGATCATCTCGCTGATATACGCCCCTGCCTGCCGGTAGAATTCGTCCTCGTAATGCACGATATCAACGCCCCCCAGCGGAAAGCTGTCCGAAGCGTAGAACTTCCGCGATATATCGATGACACAGCAGCCGGTGACGCTCGCAAAGCGTTCCTCGCAAAGCGAAATGAACCGCTTTTTTATCATGAACATATTGTCTGTTTCCATCTTCTTCAGACGGTGATCGAGGTCTATGTACCTGTCCTTCGGCTCGGTTTTTATCAGGATAATATGCTCGCCGTACTTCGCCTTTAACAGCTCGCCGAAGCGCGCTATCCGTTCCGCGCAGGTTTTCATGTCACGCCTTTCGAACAGCCAGCATTCCCGGCATTCCTCCTGAATGCTCCTGTAGAACTCCGTCCTGCGGATAAAATCGTCCGTTTCGAACAGCGCCCCGCGGTACTCCGTCATGCGGCTGATAAGGTCGCAGAAGTCCACGATGATCCAGCCGGACTCGCTGCCGCTGATGTCCGCGTCGCCGCTTCTTAACAGCGCGTCACGGAAATTTCTCCTGCGCCACCTGCTGCCGTTGAACGCCTCCGCTCCCTCGGGAAGCTCCACGTCCACCGGCGGCTCGAACGCAAGTATCGGCGGCTGCTTGTAGATGTAAGTGCCGATGTGCGCCTCCCGGCAGCAGTTCGCCGACTCCCGGGAAACGCTGCTGCCCCAGATGTCCACCGTCCTCCTGCTGAGGGACGCAAGATATCTGCGCAGCTGCGGCTTACCCCTGAGCAGAAATACAAGCTCCGCGTTCTCCTCGTTGACTGCGGCTCCCGTCTCTGTGGAAAGCAGCCTTATCATTTTGCGGATTATCCCGTAATGCCCTCGGAACGCCGGCTCGAAGAACTCATATGTACGATCCAGCCGCCCTGCCAGTACCGTGTGAATTATGTCAGCCGCCCGGATAAGCTCCCCGGAGCCGCTGTCCTCTGCAAAAAAGTCCTTCACCGCGGAAAGCTCACAGTTCCCGGAGCGTTTCAGCCGCAGCAGCCGTTGGGCATTTGATGCGGCAAATTCTGCGCTGGTATAGGCGATCAGCTGGTCGGCGGCGCAGTTCATATCCAGCAGCCAGCTGAAATATGAGCGCTCGGTCATGTTCTGGTAATACTTCATGACCCTGCTGAACCACACTCTTTCGTCCGGAAGAGAAACACAGGTGCGTCCGCTGCCGCAGGAAAGCTCCACCGCCGCCCGGTATGCGTCGTGGTAATACAAAGGCTCGTGGTCGTCGGAGTTCTCGCCTGCCGTGAAGTAATACCCCGAAATATCCACCACAAGCGGCTTAACCTTCGCTATGAAGTGCTCCTCCATATCCCGCAGGAACTGCACCATGCTCTTTTTCGGGCGGCAGACGCGCAGCTCGTTGTCCTTTGCGCTGTGGTTAGAAAACCTGTTTCTGAACAGGATTATCCTTTCCGGTGGGACAGCAGCGGTCAGCCGCTCGCAGTATCTGCCGAGAAGCGGCTTCCACACGCTCTCCCCGAACGGTGGCTTTATCATCGTCAGCCTGCCGCGATTCCTGCGGAAGAATTCCGACTGACGGAACGCCTTTGTGTCCGTGAAGAACTGTGGCTCCTCTCCCGGCTCTCCGGGGAGCGTCCAGCAGGGAGTGCGCGCCGCCGCCATAAGATCAACTGCGACAAGATCCGGCTTTATCGCAAGCACCGCACCGGCGATATCCTTGCTAAGATCCAGACGCAGCTTGTCGCCTGCGCTGCTTTCGATCTCTCTTGCCGCCCTCCGGCAGCCAAGAGAAAGCTGGGACAGCCGCATAGCCGCTCTGCTGCACCGGAAGCCCTGCCCGTCAGAAAATATCCTGTCCAGCTGCTCAGAGCCGCACAGCAGCACCCTCGGTTTGTACGGGCTGCACTGAAGCCCCTTTCCCACCGCCGCCTGAGTGCGCTCCAGGGAAACCCGGCTCAGCTCGCTGTGTGGTGGGAACACCGGCACCACCTCTGCGCCCCATTCCCTGTCCTCCGTCATAACCGGAATGCAGGAGCATTTCAACGAAATTCCGTCCTCTTTCCTGTGAAGCTCCGCCCGGAGTATAATACCGTCGCGGTTGCCGTCCATTTCGGACATAGTTGAAATGAGGTCGCCCAGGGAGTACGCGCACGGCACATCCCTTCCGTCGGAGGTGTGTATCGTCGTGAATCGCTGTACCATATGCGGGTGAGAGCCGATGATAAGTCCGGCACCTGCCTCCGCCATGAAATGCGCCTCGTCCGCCTGCGAAGTCCTCACCGCATGGGAATTCACAACGCCCCAGTGCATGTATGCGGCGATGAATTCCGCGCCCATACCGCGCGCCGCTTCCACCCGGCTGGTGAAATATTCCCGGCTGTAAACACCGTCAGGCTGCTCCTGATTGCTGTTTGTCACCATCGTGCAGGCGATCACCGCGACCCTGATGCCACGCACGTCAAACACCGCCGGACAGTCCCCGAAAGTGCCTATATTCCGCATTCCGCTGCGCTTTATCTCCGATACGGTATCAGAGAGCATACGCCCCGTGCAGCTGCGGTTCGCCGTTGTTATCAGCCCGTCAAAGCCGGCATATGCCGCCGCGGAGATAAACGTCGAAGGCGCATTGCCGTTCGGCGAGCCGTCAGGGTTCCTGCGCTGCTCGCCCTCGAAAGCCGCTCCGTCGCAGCAGCAGGTCTCAAGCACCGCCGCCGAAAAGTCAGCCCGGGACAGAATGCCCCTCAACTGTCTGAACGGGTCAAAGAAGTCGTATCCACGCTCCGCCACCGCTTTCTGCTGAGCCACGGTGCACATCATATCCCCGGCGAACATCAGCACCGCCCTGCTCTCGCCGCGGTAAAGCCTGCGCCCCACCTCGACCCGGGTCACGAACCTCTGCCTGTCGCTGGAGGTAATGGTGATATTCGCGCTGCCGGGAGCCTTTGCGAACAGCTTCCCTGAACCGTCCACAGCAACAATTGCGGCATTATCCGACGAAAACAGAGCCGACGGCACCTGGTTATCCGCCTCCCATTTTATCCGGGCTGTCTGTCCAGGCTCCAGGCAGATGATGTTCTGCGCGCGCAGCTTCTCCGAAACTGGAACAAACGGAAGCCTTGCCGACCTCCTGCCGCACACCTCCCTGCCGTTCACCATTGCGAATGCGCACACCTCGGCAAGGTACATCTTTCCGTTGCAGAAACCGAGAATTCCCTTCTCACAGTCCCTGGAATACCTCGCCTTAATGAGCTTTCCCGGCTCGTCCGCCGCATAAAAGAACACCCTGTAGCCCTCAGCGCCGCTGACCGGCTTCCAGCGCAGTACGACTGCCCCGTCTCTTCCTGCCGCCGCAAAACCCTTTGGTGCTTCAAGTTCCACTGCCATTTTCTCCGCCCTCTCGTTCCTGAACGAATTGTTTTCTTATCGCCGCCAGCCTGTCGTAATTCCTGTAGAATGAATAATAGGCGCTGCAAAAATGCTGTATATCGTCTATCCTTATCCTGAAACCGTCATGCCGCACGAAAAACGCCCCCAGCACCGCCGACGGATATTTCAGATACATCGCATATTCGGGATAGCAATAGCCGTTGAGCATATAGTCTGCCCGGTAGAATATGGTATCCACTAGCTCCTCCGCCCTGAATTTCGGGAGATAGGAGCATTCCAGCCCCTGCTCTGTTATCCGCGAGTACATCTCAAAGGTGACGCACAGCAGCTCGAGATATGTGTGGTAAGTCGTGTCCTGCGCACGTATCCTGCGGAGATTTACATTCGCGTTTTTCAGCCCGAAACCCAGATACCTGTCCTCGGGCAGATACTTCGTCAGCTCGTTCATCGCATACGCCACCCAGTGGTCGCGGTATTTCTCGTAGCCCTCACGAATAAACCTGTCTGCGGCAAGAGCAGCGGCGTCAAGCCATTTCTGCTCCCCGAAAAGCCCGTAAAGCCTGCACAGTGCGAATACCGCCTCGCCGTCGTAATACACCGTGCGGAACTTCTCCTTACGCCCAAGCCCCGGGAACTCCAGCACATGCCAGAAGCTGCCGTCGCTCTGGTCGAACAGTTCCAGTATACCGTTGCCAAGCTCCCTGCACAGCTTAACGTACTTGTCGCTGCCGGTGACGCTCATGAATTCCGTCAGCACAATGACCGCCAGTGCATTTCCGCCGACCTTTACCTCGCCGTGGGTCTTATCCGCAAGGAACACGGTATTCTCCCTGCCCTCGCGCTCGGGGAATAACCGATATGTGTTCCTCACCAGAAAGCCTACCGCCTTGATGATCTGGTTCAGTGTGAATTTATCGCCGCTTATGCGGTAGGAGCACAGCAGGCTCCAGATAGCAGAAGCATGGCGCAGGATATTGTAGCCCGGAATCTCCCGATGATCTATCGGATACACGCCATACTCAAACTTCCCGTCAAATCCCACCTGCATTTCAAGATACTGCCATGCGGTCTCCATTACGACAAGGGCGGCGTCTGCGTCAAACCCGCCCGTGATACGCCTGCCGCAGTTGTTTCCGCTGCCGTAAAGACGGAACACCTCTCCGTTCTCATCGCAGAAACGGCTCTCGCAGTCAAACAGGGTTATCTGCTCGGGAAATTCCCGAAGCGTCAGAGTTTCGCAGGAAGCAAGGTAGGCGTTCACCGTGGCAAGCTCCATCATGTGCTTTTTGTAGGATATCACACGGCTGCCGTTGAGTTCCGCCTCAATGAGCGCGGTCTCTAGCCCGTCATCGAACGCGACTCCCCTGCGGAAAAAACTGCTGCGGCTTACAGCTATCATCTGCTGAAATTCAGAGAAAGCCACCTTTTCCGCATTCGCCATGATATCTGCCTTGACCCAAAACGGCTGAAAACCGTACCTGCCGACAAATTCAGCCGCCTGCGCACATACCTTTTTCCACGCAGCGAGCGGAGTATCAACCGCTGCCCGAAAAACGTAAGCACGCTCGTTTGTATCACACACGGAAACAAACGCCGCTGAGCGGTCTGCGGCAATATTCGCGCACCTGTCGAACACTCCGTCGGCGAGCAGACATTGTTCCAGCCGCGACAGCTTTCCGTTCAGAACATCGACGTTCTCGCTCATAGCACCCTCCGATAACTCGCAGACCCTTTTGTTTGCTACAATTATAGCATATTGACAGAGATTTGTAAAGTGCCGTCAGATATCTATGATATCCTCGTCCTCTTTCTCGCCCTTGACCTCTTTTATGATCTTGTCAGCGGTCTTTGCGCCTAGAATCACCGCCGCAAGCAGCGCCGCACTGCCGAGAAGTCTTATGATAGCCTTTGCCATATTCTCACCCCCGTTCTATTGATCAGATCTGACAGATAAATGGGAATTTGTGGGGGTGCCCCCACGGGCAATTCGGCTGAATGAGCAATTCCTGCAATCGTTTTCACACGAAGGATAGGTACTTGACAAAAGCCCTGATTGCTCGGCATACAACCTACCCGATAAGAATGGGTCTGTATGCCGTCGGCAGCGCAACGTTACACTGGTAATAGTACCATATACTTTGTATCCGCTAAAAATCGGCAAAAGGGGGAAAAGGGGAGAGGGGAAAGGGAGTCTGAGGGGAAAACCGTAGGGGGAAAGGGGGGAAATGCCGATTTTTGTCGGATTTATTGGTTCCCCCCTTTCTCCCGAAGGGTTTCCCCTCAGTTCCTGTGCGAAAACATATTTTTCTAAAAAGCTCCAAACAGCCGCTGTCTATATGATAAATCAATAATAGAAATACCGATTTGTCGAGCACCGCCGCAACCTCTGATTTATGGTGCAGCCCCAATCAAAGCCCGTCCCACAAATACCTATCAAGGTCAACGAATCCATTTCCGGAAACCTCGACCCCCTCTGCCCGAAGCATCTCCGCCTGTCTGTCAGCGCCCCCAAATGCGAACGCCGGAGCGACCCTGCCGAACCGGTTCAGCACCCTGTGGCAGGGAATAGCCCCCGGCTCCGGGTTGGCGTGCAGAGCGTAGCCCACCGCCCTCGCCCACTTCGGATTTCCTGCAAGCATTGCTATCTGCCCGTAGGTCGCTACCTTTCCCCGGGGTATCCTCCGCACCACATCGTAAATTCGCTCAAATGCAGCTTTCTCAGCCATAATTCCTCCGCAATACAAAAAACGGCAGACAAAAAATGCCTGCCGTAATTATCACTTTGCCGCTTTTTTCGCAGGCTTCTTTTTTCTGTCGTGCTCAATGACCGGCTCGCCCTTGCCCTCCACGCAGTCAGCGGTGATAGTGATACTGCTGATCGTATCATCACTGGGCGCGGTGAACATGATGTCGCGCAGCGTCTGCTCCACAATGGAACGCAGACCTCTCGCTCCTGTCTTTCGCTCAATGGACTTCTTTGCGATAGCCCTCAGAGCCTCCGGCTGGAACTCAAGGTCGATCCCGTCTGCGTCGAACAGGTACTTGTACTGCTTGATGAGCGCGTTCTTCGGCTCGTCAAGGATACGCACAAGGGCGTCCTCGTCAAGCGCGTCAAGCACGGTGACTACTGGCAGACGTCCGATAAGCTCGGGGATTATGCCGAACTTGACAAGATCCTCCTGGCTCACCTGGTGCAGTATCTTGTAGCTCTCCTTTTCCTTTTTGGAAGCCACATCTGCGCCGAAGCCCATTGCTGAGCTGGATACACGGGAAGCGATCATCTTCTCCAGTCCCTCGAAAGCGCCGCCGCAGATGAACAGGATATTCTTGGTGTTGATCTGGATAAATTCCTGGTGGGGGTGCTTTCTGCCGCCCTGGGGAGGTACGTTGGAGATAGTTCCCTCCACGATCTTCAGCAGCGCCTGCTGTACGCCCTCGCCGCTTACGTCACGGGTGATAGAGGTGTTCTCGCTGCGGCGCGAGATCTTGTCGATCTCGTCGATGTAGATTATACCGCGCTCCGCAGCCTCGATATCGTAATCCGCCGCCTGAATGAGCCTTAACAGCACATTCTCAACGTCCTCTCCGACATAGCCTGCCTGGGTCAGCGTGGTTGCGTCCGCAATAGCGAACGGCACGTTCAGCAGCTTTGCCAGGGACTGCGCCAGCATGGTCTTTCCCACGCCGGTGGGGCCAAGCAGAAGCACGTTGCTCTTCTGAAGCTCGACCTCGTCGTCAGCCTCCTCGTCGTTGAGGAATGTGCGCTTGTAGTGATTGTAAACGGACACGCTGAGGATCTTTTTAGCCTCCTCCTGCCCGATGATGTACTGATCGAGATACTTCTTGATATCCTCCGGCTTCATCAGCTCGCTGCCGTCGGATATGAACCGGGACTCCCTGGGCGCAGTCGCGGGCTTCCCCACTCTGCCGGGCTTTATGTCTCCACTCTCCACCAGCATGTTGTACGAAGCGAGAATACACTCGTTGCAGATAACGGAATTCTCGCCGTTTCCTCCGTAAAGAATGCGCCTTACCTGGTTCTCATTCTTTCCGCAAAAGGAGCAAACCATCATAATTATGTGTTCCTCTCAAAAACAACGAACGACCGGAAAGCAGACGCTCTCCGGCGCTCACATGATCGTTACTTGATATCAGCCCTGCTGCTGTAAACCTTGTCGATAAGACCGTACTCCAGCGCTTCTTCCGCGGACATGAAGTTGTCTCTCTCGGTGTCGCGGCAGATGTCCTCGTAGGGCTTGCCGGTGTTCGCGCTGAGTATCTTGTTCAGACGCTCCTTGGTGCGCTGCAGGTAGTTGGAGTGGATCATGATATCCGTTACCTGACCCGAAAGCCCGTTTCCGGAAATGAGCGGCTGGTGGATCATGATCTCGCTGTTCGGCAGAGCGATCCTCTTGCCCTTTGCGCCGGAGGAAAGCAGGAATGCTCCCATAGAAGCTGCCATACCGGTGCAGATAGTGGACACATCGCACTTGATGTACTGCATTGTGTCGTATATCGCCATACCGTCGGAAACAGAACCGCCCGGGCTGTTGATATAAAGATAGATATCCTTATCGGGATCCTGCCCTTCAAGATAGAGCAGCTCTGCGACAACAACGCTTGCCGTCGCGGAATTCACCTGGTCATGCAGAAGAATAATTCTGTCATTGAGCAGTCGTGAAAAAATATCGTAGGAACGCTCGCCATGATTGCTCTGTTCTACTACATAAGGAATATAAGCCATATTGCTCCCTTCTCCGCATACGCGGCTGCCGTCTCCGGCGCTGAAATTGCCATAACGCCGCACAGACCGCAAGTCCAAAAGGTACATTGCAGCCCCGGCGTTCACCGGAGCCGCATTATGAACTTATTCAGTAACTTCCTCAACCTTTGCGGAGTCGCGTACAAGGTCAAGAGCCTTCTCGATCCTGAGGTCGTTCTTCACAGCCTCGGCAGGAATGGCAGCCTTTACCTTGTCAAGCTCCATCTTGTACTGCTCAGCCATGGTAGCATATTCCTTCTCGAGATCCTCATCAGAAACCTCGATGTTCTCAAGCTCAGCGATCTTCTCGAGTGCAAGGCGGAGATCTACCTGGCGCTTAGCAACCTCGGTGAAGTTAGCCCTGAACTGATCCATAGTCGAGCCGGTGTACTTGAGATAATCCTCAACGCGGATACGGTTTCTGCTGCTCCACTCGCGAACGATGTCGTCGATGCGGCGCTGGTACATTACCTGCGGAACCTCGGCGGTCATCTTGGAGATAACAGCGTCAACAAGCGCGTTGTCGAGATTTGTGGAAGCCTCGTCAGCAGCTGCCTTCTCAAGCCTGCTTCTGATGTCAGCCTTGTACTCGTCCAGAGTGTCGAACTCGCTTACGTCCTTAACGAACTCGTCGTCCAGCTCCGGAAGCTCCTTGCCCTTCAGCTCATGCAGCTTGCACTTGAATACAGTGGGCTTGCCTGCAAGGTTCTCAGCCTGATAGTTCTCGGGGAATGTAACGTTTACGTCGAACTCCTCGCCGATGTTCTTGCCAACGATCTGATCCTCGAAGCCGGGGATAAAGGAACCGGAACCAAGCTCCAGCGGGAACTTCTCGCCCTTGCCGCCCTCAAATGCAACTCCGTCCAGGAAGCCCTCGAAGTCGATAACAGCGGTGTCGCCGGTCTGTGCAGCCCTGTCCTCAACGGTGATGCTTCTTGCATTTCTGTTGCGTACCTTTTCGATCTCTGCGTCTACAGCAGCGTCATCAACAGTCTTGGTCGTTTTCTTCACTTCTAATCCCTTGTAGTCGGAAATTTCCACAACGGGCTTTGTGATGAGATCAGCCTTGAACTTTACGCCAGTCTCCTTGTTTACGTCAACGACCTCGGTGTTCTCAACGTCAACGACCTCAAGACCGGTCTTTTCTACAACGTCAGCGATGTTCTGGTTGTACAGGCTGTTTACAGCGTCCTCAAAGAAAACGCCCTCGCCGTACTGAGCCTCGATGACCTTGCGCGGTGCCTTGCCCTTGCGGAAGCCGGGAACGGTGATGTTCTTCTTTCTCTTGTTGTAAGCTGCGGAAATAGCGGTCTCGAATTCCTCTGCGCTGAACGCGAACTCGATCGCTGTGGTATTAGTAGCTGTGCTGTTCTGGGAAATGATCTCCATGATATTGTTTTCCTTCCTTGTCCCTGGGGACGAATTATTTTCAGAAACCGTACATCATTCAAATGAACGGTTGATAAGAACCGGGTCAAAGCCCACGCCGTCCGCTGAAACCAGACGGTATTCTATGCCGTTCCTGACGCCGTTCAGCGCGCCCTTTATGCTCCCTCCGTGGAGGTGCGCGTAGTAGCACCGCCTGACTCCGTATCGCTGGAGCACGTCGGTCAGGTAGACATTTTCCTCCGCGCGGTATATCGGCGGATAGTGTATGAAAGCGACAAGTTCGCCGCCGAGCCTTACGCCCTCTTTAAGAGAAGCCTCCAGCCGCCCTGCCTCTCGCAGCAGCACCTTCATATCCGGCGCTTCTCCGTTTTCGCTTATCCAGCCCCGGGTGCCGCAAATCGAGATACCCTCGCACAGATAAGCATTGTTGAACAGGAAGCGTATTGAGCTGAACCCATTGGACTCAACAAAAGACGTGACCTTGTTCATTGTAGACCACCACAGGTCGTGGTTGCCCTTAACAAGTATCTTCTGCCCTCTGAGACGGGTGTGAATGAACTCCAGATCCTTGTAGCTTTCCTCCAGCTTCAGCGCCCATGTGTGGTCGCCGAGAAGCACCACCGTGTCGTTGTCGGTGATTTTGCTGTTCCAGTTGGACTCCAGCCGTTCAAGGTGATTGCTCCACCCCGGGAATATGTCCATCGGCTTGTCGCTGCTCAATGATAGATGAAGGTCGCCTATTGTGTAAAGCAATGTCAGCCTCCCCCTGATAACATCAGGACTTCAGGAATGTGCAAACGACCTCGGGCATCTCCTGCTTCTCGACAGAGCCGGTGAAGCGGATCTCCTTGTTCTTTGTCGCAGCGAGGGGAGCAGGCATCTTGGTGCCGGTCTTAGCCTCCAGCTCTGCGATATTCTGCCACTCGTCGTCGGATACTGTGCCGCCGACAGCCTCGTATACAGCGCCGCTGAACTTGTAGGGATTTGCGGTGGAAGCGATAACGGTCTTGGTGTTGTCACCGGTAGCCTTCCTGTAATCCTCGTAAACCTTAGCCGCAACAGCGGTGTGGGTATCCAGCAGGTAGTTGTAATTCTCAAATGTGGACTTTATCTCAGCCTTGGTCTCGTCGTCGTTGCAGCAGCCAGCCCAGAAAAGCTCGCCGATCTTAGCCTTGACGTCGTCGGAGACCTCGTACCTGCCCTCGCTCTTCAGCTTGCCAAACCAGTCGTTGATGACTGCGTCGTTCTCGCCGGTGAGGTGATACAGCAGACGCTCCAGGTTAGAGGAGATGAGAATATCCATAGACGGCGAAACGGTGGTGTAGAACTTTCTGTTCCTGTCGTAAACGCCGGTGTTAATGAAGTCGGTCAGCACGTTGTTGCTGTTGGAAGCGCAGATCAGCTTGTTCACCGGGATACCCATGAGCTTTGCGTAGTAAGCCGCAAGGATATTGCCGAAGTTGCCCGTGGGAACAACGATGTTGATCTTCTCGCCGAACTCGATCTCCTTGTTCTTGAGCAGCTCAGCGTAGGTGGAAACGTAGTAAACGATCTGAGGCGCAAGTCTGCCCCAGTTAATGGAGTTTGCGCTGGACAGCAGGATATTGTTCTTTGCAAGCCTGTCTGCGATCGCCTTGTCGGTAAAGATCGCCTTCACGCCGTTCTGGCAGTCGTCGAAGTTGCCCTTTACGGCGCATACACTGACGTTCTTGCCCTCCTGGGTGGTCATCTGGCGCTTCTGCATCTTGCTTACGCCGTCCTCGGGATAGAACACGGCGATGCTTGTGCCGTCAACGTCCTTAAAGCCTTCCAGAGCAGCCTTGCCGGTATCTCCGGAGGTAGCCACCAGGATAGCGATGTGCTTGCCGTCAACGGTCTTCTTAGCGGAAGTTGTCAGCAGATAAGGCAGGATCTGTAAAGCCATATCCTTGAAGGCGCAGGTCGGACCGTGCCAAAGCTCCAGCACATATGTACCGGGAATGAGCTTAGCAAGCTCGGCGATGCTGTTGGAATCGAAGTTCCTGTCGTTGTAGGCAGAATCAACGCAGTGACGGATCTCGTCCGGCGTGAAGTCTGTCAGCAGACGGCTGAAAACCTCGAATGCCCTGTCAGCATAGCTCTTGTCGCACATCGCAAGGATATCCTCCCTGGAAAGCTCGGGAATGCTCTCAGGAACATACAGACCGCCCTCGTCGGAAAGTCCCTTTGTGATAGCGTGCGCGCTTGTCACCTTCAGGGAAGAATTTCTCGTGCTTCTGTAATTCATTTATGTTTCGTCCTTTCGTAAGACTGATTTATGGAATTCAGTTTACTGTATAAATGCCGTCCGCGGAAAAAGCGTCCTCGTAGATCTCAACAGAGACCACCCTCGGAGGCTCCCCGGTCAGCGTCACCTCGGCGATATCATACCTCGGCTGAAGCCCGGTATCGTTGTCGGAAAGCCACATATCAGCGGTGCGGACTATCTTCGCCTGCTTGCGGAAGTCCACCGCCTCCAGTCCGGAAACCAGACTGCCGCGCTTTCTCGCCTTGACCTCGGTGAAAACCACAAATCCACCGGACTTCGAGATTATGTCGATCTCACCGCAGCGCCTGTGGTAGTTTCTTGCAATTATCTCATGGCCTCTCTGCAAAAGCAGCCTGCAAACGGCGTCCTCGCCCAGCCTGCCCTTTTCCAGCTTATCCATGAGCAGCGTTCTTTTCAAAGTACTTCTTAAAGAAGGTTCTTCTGTGTATTTCGCACAAACCGAACTCGTCCACCGCGGCGTAATGCGCCTTCGTGCCGTAGCCCTTGTGCTTGTCAAAGCCATACTGCGGATATTTCTCCGCCATCTGCTTCATATATCTGTCCCTTGACACCTTTGCGAGAATGGAAGCCGCAGCGATGCTCGCAGACCTTGCGTCGCCCTTTATGACGTACTTCATCTGCGTATCCAGCTCCGGCAGCTGATTTCCGTCCACCAGAACTATCCCAGCCTTAATTCCCAGCCCCTTGTAGGCTCTCTGCATCGCCAGGAAGTCCGCCCGGAGGATATTCAGCCGTTCGATCTCGTCAACGCTGGCGCTTGCTATGCAGTAAGCCCTTGCCTTTGCGCATATCTCATCAAAAAGGGCTTCGCGCCTCTTTTCGGTGAGCTTCTTGCTGTCGTTGATGCCCTCGATGACCGTACCCTCGTCGAACACCACCGCCGCCGCGAAAACATCGCCTGCAAGCGGCCCTCTGCCTGCCTCGTCAATGCCGCACACAACTCCGTACTCCGCACGGAAGCTGCTGTCAAATCCGGACAGGTCAGGCGTTTCTTCTTCCAGCAGAGTCAGCTGAGCCTGGTCTTTCGAGGGTGATCCTGCCAATTTTTCCACCTCTGTATTCGTCAAGAAGCGCCGCAGCAGCCCGCTCAGTATCCGGTTCACCGCCGGATATCAGCATTCCCCTTGATCTCGCGATATCCCGTAGGATATCCTCCTCTCCGGTCAGCTTGTAGCGCGCGTTCAGAAGCTCCGGGTACTGCTCTTTCAGAACCGCGCCCAGCGCCCTTGCCAGCGCCTCGGTGTCCATGACATCATCTTTTATCGCCCCGGTGAAAGCAAGCCGCTGAGCCGCCGTCTGGTCGTCGAATTTCGGCCATAGAATGCCCGGCATGTCCAGAAGCTCCACGTCCTTGTCAATGGATACCCACTGCTTACCGCGTGTAACTCCGGGCTTGTCGCCCACCTTGGTTTTCTTTGTTTTCGCCATTCTGTTGATGAACGAGCTTTTGCCGACATTGGGGATACCCACCACCATCAGCCGCAGCGCCTTGCCTATCATTCCGCGCTTTTTTCTGCGCTCGATAAGCTCCGCCAGCAGCCGCTTCACCTCCGGCAGGAAAGCGTTCAGCCCCTTTCCGCTCCGGCAGTCGCATGTAAGCACGCGTATGCCCTTTTTTTCGTAGAACTGCTTCCACGCACGGGTAGCAGCCTCGTCGGCGTAATCGCATTTGTTCATCAGAATGATACGCGGCTTATCCCTCACCAGCTCGTCCAGTATCGGATTTCTGCTGCTTTCGGGTATCCTCGCGTCAGTGATCTCCACCACGGCGTCCACCATTTTCAGGTCAGCCTCAATAAGCCGCCTGGTCTTGGTCATATGCCCGGGGAACCACTGGATATTTCCTACATCATTCATAGCCATTTGAACTGATCTATCGGGAACAGGCGCACGAACGCCCTGCCCATAATAAGGTCTGTGTCAACGTCTCCGACCATAAGGCTGCGGCTGTCAAGGGAACGATTTCTGTTGTCGCCCATAACAAACACGCAGTGCTCCGGAACGGTGTGCTCCTCGCCGGAATGACGGTCGAGCTTGTTCACTGTCGGCGCGGCGATATAGTCCTCTTCCAGCTTTTCGAACTCGCTCTCACCTGCTTTTTTCAGGTAGACCTCGCCGTTTTCGAAATCGAACTTGATAGTATCTCCAGCCAGCGCAATAACACGCTTGATGATAGGCTCGCCGTATTTCCCGGTGACGGAATTCGGTATCCTGTCAGCCTGGAGCACAACGATATCGCCCCTCGACGGCGTGTAGAAGAAATTGGTGGAGATAACTCTGTCCTTGTCTGAAAGCGTGTTGTTCATCGAGCTGCCATCGACAGTGATAGAACGGAACACGAACAGATTAAGAAGCAGCATGACCAGAACAGCGTAAACAAGGCTCCCTGCCCACTCAAGGGCGTTGGAAAAGGGTTTTGCCGGCGGCTCTGTTTTTTCACCGTCAGCCTTGTCCGGTAAAACTACAGCTCCTTCGGTGATCGGCTCGCTGCCCTCGTCTGCGTTTATCTGCACGCCGCCTTCATTTGAAGGAACGGCGGTGTTCTGCTCTGATGTCTCCGCAGCTTCAGCGGTGGACTTTTCTTCCAGGCTCTCGTTCTCAGACATTGCACATACTCTTTCTCAGCATATCCACGCTAAGCCCCGCCGAAGCGGAGCATTGCATGAATGAGGGATCCGGTTTGAAAGATCAAACCTTGGACTTGACCTTAGCAGCCTTACCAACTCTGTCGCGCAGGTAGTACAGCTTAGCTCTGCGAACCTTACCGTTTCTAACCAGCTCAACCTTCTCTACAGTCGGGCTGTGGAGCGGGAACACTCTCTCGATGCCAACACCGTGAGCCACACGTCTTACGGTGAAAGTCTCGTTGATGCCGCCGTGCTTCTTTGCGATAACTGTGCCCTCGAAGATCTGGATACGGAACTTCTCGCCTTCCTTGATCTTAACGTGAACCTTTACCAGGTCACCGATCTCGACAACGGGAGCCTCAGCCTTCATGCTGCCCTGCTCAATGAGTTTTAATGCGTCCATAATTTTCCTCCTGATTTTTCGGATATTCTTGAGATCGACTTACTCGGGTGCAATGCACCGGGGACTTCCCCATAACAGCGGACTATCCGTTTTTAATGTTTGGCTTATTGCCGCGCATTAACACACATTAACCTGCCGAAAGCAGACTAACGGATACTAAATGCTTTAATATTATATCATCTTTCAAGGAAAAAATCAAGTGCTTTTCACTGATTTTTCATACAAAATTGCCTAAAATACGAGATTTTTTATGTATAGTTCGTCAAAGCCGTCATTCATCAATGGTGAAATATCCTCGGCAGAGCCGCAAAGCTCCGTTAACTTACCGAGCAGCTCCGGGTCAGTCAGGCAGTTTATAAGTCCCTGCTCAGCCGGGGATCTGCTCCAGCCGTACTTCTCGCCAAGCCCCCTGGGAACAGCGCCAAGCTGAGCCATCGCAGCCGCACCCTGTTCATTGCCGAAAGCCTCGCCGGAAATTATTACACGGTCATGAGTTCCGGTAAGCTCTCCGAGCCTTTCAAGAGCCGCACGGCACGCCGCCTTGTCCGACTGCACCGCCCGAACGTCATTCTGTGAGATGAAGTGATCCTCCCCTATGTAAAACAGATCACGGTCGGTCATAATGCCGTCGCTGTCCAGTGCGCCGATGTCAAGCATGATACGCACCGCCTGCGCCGCCGCTGAAGCGGATACGCCGAGACCGTCTCCGTCCCCGATAACGCTGTAACACAATGTCCCGTCAGGTTCCCGGCTGAGCTGGTCGATAGCGCCGAATTCAAGGGGCATACCGCTTTCAATACCGCTGTAATCCAGACCGCCTTTCATAGGGAGACACGCCGTTTTCAGCTGACCATCAACGCAGGACGCCGCTCGAAATCCACCGGTCATATCAACCTCAAGTACATTTCCTCCATGCTGTAATGCTGCCGCAATAACCGCAGTGAAATCCCCGCCAAGCGATGCCGAAATGATCGGCAGTATCACGAACTCTGTTTCCGGGGACAAAAACAGATCGGTCGGGGAAAGCATTTCCTCGATGATCATAGTAACATCTGCCGGGGCAGCAAATCCCAACTTTCTGACCACATTCCCGGCGGTTCCGCTTTCACGCATGAGCCTCAGCGCAGCATTTCCGATACAGGTGATAGCATTATCCGCACTGACTGTCACCCCGAATTGCACGCACCTTGCATATCGTCTTTTCAAAGCAATATCATAAAGCACAGCGCTAACCGTATGCCTTGTGATACAGCACGCAAGGGCTAGCTCATTGCTTCTCTCACTGCGATATTTCTCAAAAATGGTGCGTTCGTTTACCATAGTTCCTCCATTGACAGTTTTGTCACTTTTTCTCCCAGAAAGTCCGCCCACTTCTCTGTATAAAAAGAATAATACGATATCCCCTGCTCCCTGCGTTTTCTTCTGCACGGCGGAAGCCCTGCCCACAAAATTGACGGAATGCCGATCACAAACAGATATAGCGGCCCTAAAATAAGCGACTGGACAGTGTGCCCGTACTCATGTGCGAGGAGTTTCTGTGAATGCTCAGCCTTTGTGCACCCGTCTTTCAGCCCGGAATAATACGGGTCGTGTGTGATAAAGACGAACATTCCCAGTGAAACGCTCGAACCGTATTTCCATTCAGTGACGACCGCGCCGTGAAAGCAGCAGTGTCTGTCACGGATATGCAGCAGGAAGATCACCGCGCCTGTCAGCGACTGCAAAACGCCCCATGTACACTGCCAGATCAGATATAATGCACTTTTCATAATATCACTCTTCCGCAAAAACAGACCTGCTAAAACCAACCGCCCCTGAACCAGTCAGAAGCGGCAAAGATCATTTCATCAGCACTCGTTCATCGCAGTACTCGCAGATCAGCATATCTCCGTACTTCCTGAAGCTGTGCGGAAGGTATTTCTCCGTCTGGGTGATGCACTTGGGATTTGTGCACTGACATTCATTGTGGATAGTCCCCACCAGCAGGGGATTTGCTTTCAGTTCGTTGTTGAGCGTCGTGAGTATCAGCGCCATGCGGACATACATTCCGCATTTTGCCTGGCGGAAGTACGCGGCACGGGGGTCGTCGTCAATGCTGACCTCTATCTCGTTCACCCTGGGCAGGGGGTGCATTACGATCATATCTTTTCGTGCAAGCTGCATTTTTTCCCGGGTGAGGATATAAACGCCCTTCTGCTTCTCGTACTCCTCCGTTGACGGGAATCGCTCCTGCTGGATCCTGGTCATGTACAGCATGTCAAGCTCCGGCAGAGCCTCCTCAATGGTGTTGACCTCCCGGAACTCGCAGCCGCGCGCCCTGAGCACGTCCTTGATGTATTCCGGCAGCCCCAGCGCAGGGGTGGATATCAGGATAAATCTGTTGTTCTTGTAGCAGGAAAGCGCCTTTAGTATCGAGTGGACAGTCCTGCCGTACTTGAGGTCGCCGCACAGCCCCACAGTGAGATCGTCAAGCCTGCCCAATTCAGTTTTCAGGGTAAGCAGGTCGGTGAGGGTCTGGGTCGGGTGGAGATGTCCGCCGTCACCGGCGTTGATGACAGGGCACTCCGCCGAAAGCGCCGCCGCCCTCGCGGAGCCTTCCTGATTGTGCCGCATTACCAGTATATCGGAATAGCTGCTGACGATCTTTATCGTATCCTTTAAGTTCTCTCCCTTTGACACGGAGGAATTTCCGGGATTGTCAAAGCCGATAACGCTGCCGCCGAGCCGTATCATAGCCGCCTGGAAGCTCATCTGGGTGCGCGTGGAAGGCTCATAAAAAAGCGTTGCCATGATCTTTCCCCGGCATTTGTCGGCATAGCTTTCCGGTCGGCGCATGATATCCTCGGCAAGCCTTACCATGGCGTTCCACTGGGAAACGCTGTAATCGTCCATATCGATCAGGTTATTGAATTTCTGGTTCAAGCAGATCACCTTTCCTGTGTTTTTCTTTATATTATATCAAAATTTGCTTGATTTTTCAATAGATTTTATAAAACTCGTGAAAAAAGGCGACCGGAAACACCGACCGCCTTTGATATTCAGTTTAACCAAGCACACTGAGCAGTACGCCTGCCGCAACGGCTGAACCGATAACGCCTGCAACGTTCGGACCCATAGCGTGCATCAGCAGGAAGTTGGAAGGATTGGTCTCCTGACCGACCTTCTGTGAAACACGAGCCGCCATTGGAACCGCCGAAACGCCGGCGGAGCCGATCAGCGGATTTATCTTTCCACCGGAAAGCAGATACATCAGCTTGCCGAGCAGTACGCCGCATGCAGTACCAATGCAGAATGCGATAAGACCCAGTGCGATGATGAGCAGCGTATCGACCTTGAGGAAGTTCTGTGCAACCGCTGTCGCACCCACCGTAACACCAAGGAAAATTGTGATAATGTTCATCAGTTCGTTTGTAGCGGTCTTTACCAGACGTTCGCAAACGCCGGACTCCTTCATGAGATTACCAAGCATGAGCATTCCGACAAGTGAAGCCGCGTCCGGAACGATAAGAACTACGATAACGGTAACTGCGATCGGGAATACGACCTTCTCCAGCTTGGAGACCTGACGGAGCTGACCCATCTTGACCTCGCGCTCTTTCTTTGTGGTGAGCAGCTTCATGATAGGCGGCTGAATAACCGGCACAAGCGCCATGTAGGAGTAAGCCGCCACCGCGATAGAGCCGAGCAGCTCAGGAGCGAGCTTTGATGTAAGGAAGATAGCCGTAGGGCCGTCCGCACCGCCGATGATAGCGATAGAAGCCGCCTGCTTCAGGCTGAAGCCGTCGCCGATACCGGTGGCATTGATAAGGCACGCACCGAGGAATGTAAAGAAGATACCGCCCTGTGCAGCCGCGCCGAGCAGGAAGCTCTTCGGGTTTGCGATCAGCGGGCCGAAGTCAGTCATAGCGCCGATGCCGAGGAAGATGATAGGCGGATAGATACCGAGCTTAACGCCGAGGTACAGCATATCCAGCAGACCGCCCTCGTGAAGCACTCTGCCGTAATCCAGGCTGACTTCCTTGACATAGGTTATTGTGAGATTTGCGCCCTCCTGGAGATATTCGGGGGCGAAATACGGGTTTGTCGCCGGGTTCCACAGTTCAGCGTGATAAAGTCCGCTGCCGGGGAGGTTGGTGAGCAGCATACCGAATGCAATAGGCAGCATCAGCAGCGGCTCGTACTGCTTCTTTATCGCCAGATAGAACAGGACGAAGGAAAGCAGTATCATAATGATGCTCTGCCAGCCGTTCTCCACTCCGAAGCCTGCGAAGCCGGAGCCAGTGGCGAGCGATTTTATGGTATCAACAAATATTTCCATGCTTCAATATTCCTTTCTGTCTGTTCTCAGAACGGGCGCGTATTCTCACCGATACCAGCAAGGCTCCATGCCGAGCGCGACCTGTTGTCACGGCGCTTTACATCCCTGATGGTGTAGGCGGTGCCCTCATCCTCGGCGTAAGCAGCGATCGCCGCGCTGATGACAGCCATTATCTCATCGTCGTCATCGACCGCTTCCGGAACGACCTGCTCAACGGGAGCCGGCGCAGGAGCTGGAGCAGTCTTGACAGCAGCCGCCTTTGCAGCCTCAGCCTTTGCCTTCTTGCTCTTGTCGATATTCTTGAAGATAGTGCCCATCAGCCAGAACAGGAAGATAAGGATCGCCAGGATAAAGAATACAACCAGTATACCGGTGAGCGTTATGATACCGACCGAACCCCAGTAATCAGGGTCAGTGAGCTGTGTATGAGCGTCAGGCAGCGCCTGGATCCTGTCAACAACGCCTGCCGTCTGATCACTTCCCGCCTCAGCGGTGGAGTGAAAAGCCTCAATGACATTCTTCCAGGGGCCGGAGTACGCTTCCTCTGTTGCAGTCGCTTCTACACTAGCCGCAGCCGACAGAATGGAATAAGCGATGTTCATATTAAGTCTCCTTTTTTGCCGAAATCGCCTTTCGGAATTTTAAATCAAATTTATTATACTATATTTTCACCAAAAATTCAACCAAAAAGTTTGTGTTTTTTTTGACAAAACAAATACAAAAACCGTCTGAATTTTTAGTCATATTGTTTAACGGAACTAGTGTCGCATTTATCTGAATTCAACAGAATCCGCCGTCAACCCCCAGCACCTGCCCGGTGATAAAACGGTTCTCAGCCAGCGCCCTGACTGCCTTTGCGACCTCAGAGGGCTGTCCCAGACGGCACACCGGGGTCTGCTCAGAAAGCTCCGAAAGCTCCTCCTGGGTAAGGTGCGAGCTGTTCATCGGGCTGTCGATCACTCCGGGGGCTACGCAGTTCACGGTTATGCCCGAGGCTCCAAGTTCCCGTGCCAGAGCCTTAGTAAGTCCGATGACCCCTGCCTTTGCCGCTGAATAAGCGCTCTCGCAGGATCCGCCGTACACTCCCCACACTGACGAAATATTGACGATCGCGCCGCTTTTGCGGTTTATCATGGAGCGAACCGCAGCGTGCGTCATATTATACACCCCGTTCAGATCAACATTCATGACATTCTGCCAGTCCTCCGGGGTGATATCCGTGAACAGCTTTATCTGGGATATCCCGGCGTTATTCACCAGCACGTCTATCCTGCCGTGATCCCGGAGCACTTTTTCCACGGCATTCTGTGCCGAAGCATAGTCCGACACGTCCGCCTGCACAGCCGAGCAGTGAAGCTCCGTGCAGAGCCGCTTTGCCTGCTCCTCCCGGGAATTGTATGTGATTATAACATCGTCTGTCTTTGCGAACTCAGCGGCGATCGCGCTGCCAATAGCGCCGGTGCCGCCGGTAACAAGGATCACGCTCACTTGCAGTCCACCTTTATCGCGTCGCCGTCGGTGCTGATGTTTATCTCGGACAGCTGCTGCTCGGCGTGGTCGATGATAATCTCGGCGATAGGATCCTCGATATCGCTGCGGATGACCCTGCGGATATCTCTGCCGCCGTACTTGCCGCCGTGGGACTTCTTTGCGATCGCCATGTAAACACCCTCACCAATATTCAACGTGATCTTCTTTTCGGCAAGCGGCGTTACAAGCTCACCCACCATCAGCTTTGCGATATCCGCGTAGTTCTCAACGCTGAGCGGCTTGAACACGATCACCTCGTCGATGCGTCCGATGAATTCCGGTCTCAGGAACTCGCGCAGACCCTTCATCGCGCGCTCTCTGCTGACATCGCCCTCGGTCTTTGTGAAGCCCACGCTGTTGCTTCCTGTTGACGAACCGGCGTTAGATGTCATGCAGATTATGGTATTCTCAAAGCTCACCGACCTGCCGTGGGCGTCGTTTATCTTGCCCTCGTCCAGTATCTGGAGCAGGATATTCATAACGTCCGGGTGAGCTTTCTCGATCTCGTCGAACAGAATGACGGAATACGGCCTGCGGCGCACCCTCTCGGTAAGCTGACCTGCCTCGTCGTAGCCGACATAGCCGGGGGGCGAGCCTATGATCTTTGACACGCTGTGCTTTTCCATGTATTCAGACATATCAAGCCTGATAAGCGGCTCAACGGTGTCGAACATTTCCTTTGCCAGCACTTTAACAAGCTCCGTCTTTCCCACTCCGGTAGGTCCTACGAAAATGAAAGAAGCCGGTCTGCGCCTGTCGGTGAGCTGCACCCTGGTGCGCTTTATCGCTTTTGCGACCAGGCTGCATGCCTCGTCCTGACCGATGACATGCTCTTTAAGGTGCTGCTCCAGGCTGCCGATGCGCTTGTATTCAGTCTCCTTGATCTTGTTTGCAGGGATACCCGTCCACATCTCAATGACCTTGGAGATATCGTCGATAGTGACCTTCACATGCTCCGCCTTGTCCTTTACCTTGTCGATGCCGTCGTTGGTCTGCGCTATCTGCATCTTGACGTCGGCGAGCTTCTCGTAATCTATATCCGGGCTTTCGGCAGCGATCCTGCTTTCGTCCGCGCGCAGCTGCGCCATTCTGGACTTCAGCTTTTCATACTCCGTGATATCCGGGCTGCCAAGACTTGCACAGGCGCAGGCTTCGTCCAGCAGGTCTATAGCCTTATCCGGCAGGAACCTGTCATTGATGTATCTTTCAGACAGAACGGCGCACATACGGGTGATCTCCGGGGAAACGCTGACCTTGTGGTGCTCCTCGTAGTACTCCTTGATGCCCTCCAGCAGCTTCACCGTGTCCTCGATAGTCGGCTCGTTGACCGTCACCGGCTGGAACCGCCGCTCCAGTGCGCTGTCCTTTTCGATGTACTTGCGGTATTCATCGAACGTTGTCGCGCCGATCACCTGTAATTCCCCACGGGAAAGCGCCGGCTTGAACATGTTCGCGGCGTTCATCGTGCCCTCGGAGTCGCCGCCGGTTCCCACCAGGTTGTGAACCTCGTCGATGAACAGCATGACGTTCCCTGCCGTCTTTATCTCGTCGATGAGGGACTTCACGCGGCTCTCGAACTGACCGCGGAACTGCGTCCCGGCTACCAGCGCAGTGAGGTCGAGCAGATACAGCTCCTTGCCCTGAAGCCTGAACGGAACATCGCCGCCCGCCAGTCTGAGTGCGATACCCTCTGCGATAGCGGTCTTGCCGACCCCCGGCTCACCGATAAGGCAGGGATTGTTCTTCGTACGCCTTGACAGTATCTGGATAACTCTGCTTATCTCCTTGTCACGGCCGATTATGCGGTCGATCTTGCCCTCCTTTGCACGCCGGGTGAGGTTGGTGCAGTAGGTCTCGAGATTTCTGCGCTTTTTGTCGGTCTTTTCCTTTTTCTTCTCCTTTTTGTCAGGAGAAGCGTCGTCTGCGGACTTCTCGGCGTTCTTTTCTCCGCCGGCGCTGCCGAACAGCTTCCGGAAGAAATCCGGCATTGTGCCTGCTCCGCCTTTCTGAAACAGTTCTTCCCCGTTGTCGTCATCATCAGGGCTTTCGCTGTTCTCCTCGGGGTCAAAGCCGTTGGTTATATCCTGAAATCCCATCTGTCCCAGCAGGGAGGGATCGGGATTTCCGTTCTCGTCGAACATAGCGTCGTAAGCATTCTCAAAATCTTCCTCAGAAATACCCATCTGCTTGAGGTAATCATTCACCTGCGGAAGCCCCAGTTCCTTGGCACACTTCAGGCATATGCCCTCGTTGCGCCGTTCGTTCCCCTGCAAAGTGGAGATGAACACCACCGCCGGGCGCTTCTTGCATCTTGAACACATCATCATAAGTTTGAACCACCTTTATACTGAAATGCTCCGGAAAAGCCGGAGGATCGTTTCACTATGGCAATACCTCATAATTATTGCCGTGCGATTGCGTAGCAGATTTCTAGTTTGGCGCAAAATATCACATAGTGCTTTAATATGATGTTTCGTGTTGCGCCAAACCTGCAGATTGTACAAATTGAGCACAGGCAGGCTGTTCTGTCGTTAGTTTGGCGCAACATGCAACATATCTTTTTAGCAATTATGAGATATTTTGCGCCAAACTGACCCCTCTGTCACTGAGTGACACCTCCCCCACCAGGGGGAGACCACGCCTGTCAAGCGAAATTTGTGCGACTTGGCGTTTCCCACGGAAGCGAAGCGTATTCAAGTGGGAAACTGCTGACGGAAAAATGCAAGCAAGCGTATGGCAAAAGCGTTAGCCGGTAATTGTGCGGTATTGCCATATGTCATGTCAGGAAATTCAGGATATCCATGTCATAGAAATACCTGAACAGCATCGTCTGCCCGATAGTCGAGTCATTGAGGAATATCACGCTGCCATCGGTCAGGCTCACCAGAAATCTCACCACGATACAGATCACCGCGACTGAAAGCAGACCGCTTATCGCTCCTGCCAGAAGACCCAGGAGCCTGTTCACGGTGCCAACCACCGGGATCTTGTTAACTATTTTTAGCACTCCGGCAAGTATTGCAATGACCGCGGACACCACCGCAAATATCACAATGAACGCCACCGTCTGCACTGCAATGGTGAACAACGGGCGGATCATGTGATCCATTATCGAGCCTCTCACCGACTCGGAGGTGTTTATCATAGTGAGCACCAGAGAACGCAGCGCAGTGACGTCGCCGCCGCTTATGCTGTCCGCAGACTGCCCGAACACCGCCGGAACAGTATCGCCGATCACCCTGACATATCCCGATATCTGGCTGAACAGCGGCGTATCCAGCATTCTGACCGAAATGACCTGCGCCGTTACCAGCCTGCCCAGACCGCTGCCGCTGATATCGCCGCGTGTGAATTCAGCCGCCTTTCCGTTGAGGGAAGAAATATCCTCCGTCCCGGAAAAGCCGAAGCTCCCAAGCTCCGACGGGTCGAAGCCTGTCTCTGAAAGATCCACCGAGGACAGGTCGAACACTGCCTTGTCAGTGCCGGAGTATTCGGGGACTATCTCAGTCACCTGAGTACCGGAAACCTTTACCTTGTCAAAATCCATATCTGAAAGGCTGATAAGCGATATGCTGCCCATGCTCTCGTCCAGGGTAGAGCTTACCGCTTTCTCCAGCGGCTGCTCCACGAAAGAGCTGTACGCCCATTCGCCCACCGGGCTGCTCAGCGAGATAGCGCAGATAAAGCCCACCAGTCCGGCGGCAAGTCCCGCGACCTTGCTGACGAAGCCCTTTCTCACTCCGCTGAACACCGCCGCGGCAAGCACCGCCACGATGATAATATCATAAATTATAGAAAACTGAGAACCCATCTTTCCCTCCCGGCGGTCAGAGCGTCAGCCTCTGAACCGTATTGTAGCATAGCATATAAGCGCTGCCGCCTATGATAGTAAGATCAGAATAAACATCGTCCAGCTCGTAGCTTCCCGTGACATTGAGCTGTCTGTCATAGCGCGTCAGCTCTCTGTCGGTCAGCACATAAATGCTGTCCTTATCCTCGCGCACCCTTGTGACGTCCTCAAGCGATACCGCCGCAGCAGCCTCCAGGGCGTCGTCATATACGGTCAGCACATTGCTTCCGCTGCTGTCCTCAAGCAGAAGCGCCCTGATATTTCCGCCGGGTATCTGCGCGACATTCCTGATGAAAGTCGTCTCCGCGGTAAGCTCGCCGGTCTTTACGTCAAGCAGCCCGGCGCCGACGGCGTTCACGGCAAATATCCCACTGTCCGAGTATTCCAGAGAGAACACCATGTGCTCGCCCACATAGGTCTGCCATATGCTTCCCTCGGCGTTGTCCAGGTCGAAGCGCATTACATAATACTCCAGCGCGCCGTCCTTTGAACCGCATACCGCCGCATAAATGCTGTTGTCGTCGTCCGAGAATTCCACCCGGTCGATAAGGTAGACCGGCGAAGCCCAGCGGAATATCTGCTTCCCCTCGCCGTTGAACACATACAGGCAGTTGGAGTATTTCACGGATTTCGTCACCACGGCGCAGCGCTCATTGTTGCCTATCTCGGCGAAATCTATCGTATCCTCCACGGAGGTGCTGAACACCTCGCCGGTGCGCGAATACAGCTGAAGCTCCTTTCCCTTGCGGTCGTATATCAGCGCACGCCGGGAATTTGTGCAAAGCTCCGGGTTCTGCATTCCGTGCTGGACATTCGCTATCATAGCGCCGTCGGAATTATATGTGTAGAAATAGGTGTCGGTCAGCAGGCAGAAGTTATCCCCCAGCCCGTCCAGTACATAATCGGTGCTTCCCGGCAGAGCCACCGGAAAACCGCCCTTTCCCACATCAAGCGCGGCGTCCTTCAGCGGAGCGATGATCCTGCTCCAGTTCACCACCACCAGCACGATGACCAGAACGATAAGCGTCAGAATGCCAAGATTGAGCCACAGCTTCCGCGCGGCGCGTTTTTTCCTGAATTTGTTTATGTTGTTCCGATCATTCTTTTTAGAGCCGCCTGCCTCGTCCGCAGGATTTCGTTTTCCCTTTGCGGCATTGTTTTTTTCCATCAGAGATCCCTGCTTTCTGCCGTCTCAACAGCTTTTCTTCCCCAAACCATTATACAACTTTGTAGCTTTTTCGTCAATAGTCCACCCGGCTCAGATACAGACCCTCAGGCGGAAGCGTTTTCCCGGCGAAATTCCGGTCGCCGGTCTCCAGCGCACGTTTCACATCGTCAAGGGAAAGCCTGCCCTCGCTGACGTAGATGAGCGTTCCGGCGCAGATCCTGACCATGTTGTACAGAAATCCGCTGCCGCTTATCCGAAGCTCAACGTTCGTACCGTTCCTCTCCGCCCGGAAGCTGTATATCTCGCGCACAGTGGTTTTCATGCGCTGTTTTCCCTCCGCCCGGCAGAACGCCGCGAAATCATGTTCCCCCACCAGCAGCTGAGCCGCCCGGTTCATCTTTTCCAGATCAAGCTCATACGGGTAGTGATACGCCAGCTTCTGCAAAAACACGTCCCTCTGCGGCGTATTCGCGATAAGGTACACATATTCCTTTCCCTTTGTGCAGTATCTCGCGTGGAAATCCTCCGGCGCGTCCTCGCAGGAAAGCACCGCTATATCCGGCGGCAGCAGCGTGTTCATGCCTTTCATGAAGCCCTCGCAGGGGATACTGCTGTCGATATGCACATTGAAGCAGAACTGCCGCGCGTGCACCCCGGTATCCGTCCTGGAGCAGCCGTATATCACCGGCGCAGGTATTTTGAGCAGCTTTCCGATACAGCTCTCAACTACCTCCTGCACGGTGACGGCGTTGCCCTGCCGCTGAAAACCGTGGTATTCCGCGCCGTTGTACGCGATAAAGACCTTTAAGTTACGCAATATCTCACCTCGTCAGGGCAGCACCGGGAAGCAGTTTATGACTATGACCCCGGCAAACAGCGCCAGCATGATAACTATCGCAGCATAGTCCCTCGGCGCGGTATGCATCACCTTCAGGCGTGTGCGTCCCTCTCCGCCGTGATAGCAGCGGCATTCCATGGCGGTGGCAAGCTCGTTGGCGCGCTTGAACGCCGAAACGAACAGCGGTATCAGCACCGGAATCAGCGACTTCGCCTTTTTGATAAGTCCGCCGGTGTCCATCTCCGCTCCCCTTGCCTTCTGCGCGGACATTATCTTGTCCGTTTCCTCCACCAGCGTCGGTATGAATCTCAGCGCAATGGTCATCATCATGGAAAGCTCGTGCACCGGGACGTGTATCTTTTTTAGCGGTGAAAGCAGCCGCTCGATAGCGTCCGTCAGCATGATAGGCGAAGTGGTGTAGGTCAGCAGCGACATGCCGATGATGAGGGTCAGCACCCTGATCAGCATGAACAGCGCCGTATCCACGCCCTCGGGGTAGATCGAAATTATGCCCCACTGGAACAGCGGCGTTTCACCCTTGATGAAAAACAGGTTGAGCGCGCCGGTGAATATCATCAGCGGCAGGATAGGCTTCACGCTTTTCAGTATCATAATGAGCTTTATCCTGGCGAGCATATAGCAAAGCACCATGAACAGCATACCAAGCAGCAGCCCGGTATAGCTCTGCGCCGTGAATAGTATAACAAGGTAGAGCAGATCCAGCACCAGTTTTACGCGGCTGTCCAGCCTGTGTATGACCGATTTGCCCGGAAAATACTGCCCGATAGTAATATCCTTTATCATCTTTTGTTCTGATCCTTACTTATAAGCGGCAGCAGACGCTCCGCCGCCCTTTCTGTGGTATAGATGTCATTCCCGATATCTGTCCCGAGGGACTTCAGGATATGGCTCATTCTTGTGATCTGGGGGACGTCAAGACCGATCTTCGCAAGCTCCTCAGTACGCGCGAACACCCTGTCCACCGTGTCATAGCAGAACAGGCGGCTCTTGTTCATCACAAGAACCTTTCCGGCGTACTTCACGATATCCTCCATCGAGTGGGAGACCAGCAGAATGGTCTTGCCGTACTTCTCGTGGTACTGCTTTATCTGCCCGAGTATCTTGTCCCTGCCTTTGGGGTCGAGACCTGCGGCTGGCTCGTCGAGTATCAGCACCTCGGGATCCATCGCGAGAACTCCCGCGAGCGCCACCCTGCGCTGCTGTCCGCCGGAAAGCTCAAACGGGGATTTGTTCAGCAGCTTCACGATATCCATGCTCTCAGCGGCGCTGAATACGCGCTTTTTGATGTCCTCCTCGGAAAGCCCCATGTTCTTGGGACCATATGCTATATCCTTTGCCACGGTCTCCTCGAACAGCTGGTGCTCGGAATACTGGAACACAAGTCCCACCTTGAAACGGATATCCCGGATATTCACGCCCTTTCCCCAGATATCCGCGCCGTCCACCAGGATATGCCCGGAGGTGGGCTTCACCAGACCGTCGAAATGCTGTATAAGCGTGGATTTGCCGCTGCCGGTGTGCCCGATTATTCCAACGAACTCACCCTGGCGTATCTCGATGTCAACGTTGTCCACCGCGGTCTTTTCAAACGGAGTGCCCACGCTGTATTTGTATGTCACCTTGTCGCCCTTTAATACCACGGGTCGGCTGTCCCCGGCGTCCTGCTCCGGCTTTTTGGCAACCACCGCGCTCCTGCCCCGGGTGAGAGCGTACAGAGCCTCGGCGCATTCCTGCTCGTGGATTATTTCCGTGGAAATAGGTACGCCGTTTTCGCGCAATTCCTCGCAAAGCTCCGTCACCTGAGGAACGTCCAGCCCCACCGAGCGCAGCTTCTTCACCTGGGAAAAGATCTTTTTCGGAACATCATCCATGATGATCTTTCCGCCGTCCATTACCACAACGCGGTCAGCCTGCGCCGCCTCGTCCATGTAGTGGGTGATGAGCACCACGGTGATCCCCTTTTCCCGGTTGAGCGTGCGGATAGTGTTCATGACCTCGCGCCTGCCCTTTGGGTCGAGCATCGCGGTAGGCTCGTCCATGACGATGCACCGTGGCTGCATGGCGATCACTCCGGCGATGGCAACGCGCTGCTTCTGTCCGCCGGAAAGCTGATGCGGAGCGTGCTCGCGGTATTCGTACATATCCACCTGCTTCAGTGCGTCGTCCACCCTCCGGCGGATCTCCGGCTGGGGAACGCCCATGTTCTCCGGCGCGAATGCCACGTCCTCCTCGACGATAGTTGCCACAAGCTGGTTATCCGGGTTCTGGAAAACCATTCCCACCGTCTGCCGGATATCGTACAGCCTGTCCTCGTCAGAGGTATCCATTCCTGCCACAGTCACCCTGCCGGCGGTGGGTCTCAGTATCGCATTGAAATGCTTCGCCAGCGTTGATTTGCCGCAGCCGTTATGTCCCAGAACCGCAAGAAACTGCCCCTCCGGCACGGAAAGACTGATATCCTTCAGCACCTGACTTCGGCTCAGCTCCTTGCCGTCCTCGTCACGGCTGATATAGTCAAAGCTGACGTTTTCGACCTCTATTATATTATTTGACAAATTGTATTCTCCTTAATGATAGAGTACATTCTAAATTCGGAATTCGGAATTCGGAATGCGGAATTGAATGTGTCCGCTATGCGGACGGATCGAAATGGTACAAAGTCATAATGTGGAAACAGGTTGTTATCCTGTGACTGTAGCTTACAAGAAAACGAGTGTTTCTAAATTGCGCTTATTAAAATAACCGCGAAGCGGCACCATAATTCCGAATTCCGCATTCCGAATTCCGCATTCTATTAACCGCATTCCGAATTCATGATTCCGAATTAAACGACACTATTGCCGTGCTTCCTGCCGGGAGCGCCATTCCCGTCTGCTTCACCGGAAGCCCTATCTCCTGCGAATTCACAGAGATATCGAACCGTTTGCCCACCGTCATTTGCAGCAGATAACTCATGACGCTTGCGGAAAGCCCGGTGGTGTAGCTGTTCAGCAGTACGAACAAAGGCTTATCCGAAAGCAGCTGCGTGCAGCTCTCCATGAGGTCGTAAATACAGTCCTCCAGCTTCCACATCTCGCCGTTTGTGCCTCTGCCGTAGCTGGGGGGGTCGAGGATTATCCCGTCATAGCGCGTTCCACGGCGTATCTCGCGGTTGATAAACTTCTGTGCGTCGTCCACTATCCAGCGTATTGGCTTATCCGACAGCCCGGAGAGCTTGGCGTTCGTTCTCGCCCAGTCCACCATTCCCTTTACCGCGTCCACATGGCACACCGAAGCGCCCGCCGCCGCACACGCAAGGGTCGCTCCCCCGGTGTACGCGAACAGATTGAGCACGTTCACCGGACGTCCTGCGCCCCGTATAGCGTTCATGCAGTAGTCCCAGTTCACCGCCTGCTCCGGGAACAGCCCGGTGTGCTTGAACCCGGTTGGTTTCACCATAAAGGTTAGTTCGCCGTACTTTATCTGCCAGCTTTCCGGCAGCTTCCTGCGGTAATCCCAGGATCCGCCGCCTGACGATGAACGGTTGTATTTCGCATGAGCCGTGCGCCATTCCGGAGCTAGATCGTCGCTCTTCCAGATGATCTGAGGATCGGGGCGGATAAGGGTGACATCGCCCCAGCGCTCCAGCCGCTCGCCGTCTGATGTGTCGATAAGGCAGTAGTCCTGCCATTTGTCAGATAATCTCATTTCTTCTGTCCTCTGTTTATTCTACAGCTTTTCCCACTCGATGCACTGTGGCAGCTTCATCGTATTCATGAACTCTGCCGCGATATCAAGTATCTTCTCCTGCGGAACGATCTGTCCGCGCTCCAGCTGATAGACCTCGCCGTCGATGTTGACTGTGATCGTCCCGTGCTTTTTTCTGTCCCCCACCGAAACGTAAGCCGTGCCGCCCTCGCTCTCAAAGTAGTTCAGCGAAGCGCCCTCCTCGCAGCACAGCACTGCGATGCAGGGGTAACTGTCCGTTCCCTCTCCGAGCCAGATCTCGCCGCATGCCGCATTCAGGGCGGTTTTCAGCTGCTCTGTATCTTCTGCCGGGAAATTCCCGTTGTTTGCACATACCAGCATATTTCCTCCGTCAGGTAAGGCTCCGTCTGACTTCCTCCGCAATGGACTCCGCCAGCCGCTTTACCATGTCCATATCCTTGCCCTCTATCATAACGCGCACCAGAGGCTCAGTGCCGCTCTCCCGGACGAGAACGCGTCCGCTGCCGGAAAGCTCCTTTTCCGCCGCGGCAATGCTGTCGGTTATCGCCGGGACTGTGTTCCACCTGCCCTTACCGCTTTCGGTTATCCTGACGTTCACCAGCAGCTGTGGGTAATCCACGATATCCTCACACAGCTGCGCCAGCGTCTTTCCGGTCTCCTGCATGACCTTTATCAGCATCGCCGCAGTAAGCTGACCGTCGCCGGTGGTCGCGTGGTCGAGAAGGATAATATGCCCGGACTGCTCTCCGCCTATATTATAGCCATTTTTAAGCATTTCCTCCAGCACATACCTGTCGCCGACCTTTGCACAGACGGTATTCATGCCGTTGTCCTTCATGAAATCATGGAAGCCGAGGTTGCTCATGACCGTCACAACAGCGGCGTTCCCTCTGAGCAAGCCCTTTTGCTTCATGTATTTTGCAAGGACTGCGATAATGCGGTCTCCGTCGATGACATTGCCGTTTTCGTCCACCGCAAGACACCTGTCCGCGTCCCCGTCGAACGCGAAGCCAGCCGCCATGCCGCCGTTTTTCACATACTCGCACAGCTGGTCGATGTGGGTGGAACCGCAGTTGTCGTTAATGTTAGTGCCGTCCGGTTCGTCAGCGATGAACTCGCAGCCCTCCCCGAGATATGCAAACAGCCTGCGCGCAGTCGCCGCGGAGCTTCCGTTGGCGCAGTCGAAGCAGAACCGCCTGCTGTCCCCGGCATAGTGACCTGCCCCGGCGCAGTCGCGGATATGCTGTATGTAGTCATTCGTGCCGTTGCTGAGCCGTGTGATCCTGCCGACGTCAGTACCGTTTCGCAGCGGTATCTCGGCAGTCCTGTCAAGGATAAGCGACTCTATCTCCTCCTCAACGCTGTCCGGCAGCTTGAAGCCCTCGGAAGAAAACAGCTTTATGCCGTTGTATTCCACTGTGTTGTGAGAAGCTGAGATCATAACTCCGGCGTCTGCGTTGTAAGCCTTGACGAGATACGCCACCGCCGGGGTAGGAACAACGCCCAGCTGGAGCGCATTCGCCCCCACCGAAGCAAGACCGGCGGACAGCGCCGCTTCAAGTATCTTTGAAGATATTCTCGTGTCCATGCCGACAAGTATGTTCGGGTGCGCCTTTCCGCTCTCCTTTGTCAGGACATAAGCCGCCGCCCTGCCTATCTCCATGGCTCTCTCGCAGGTAAGCTCCGTTACCGCAACTCCCCTGGCGCCGTCTGTGCCGAATAATCTTCCCATAATATCTCCCCCAGTATTATTGTAGTTTTTAATTAGTTTGAAGTGAAAAATCAAAAACGAAATTTGGTAATTCTAATGCGGAATTCGGAATTATGGTGCCGCTTCGCGGTTATTTAAATTAGCAAGATCTTGTTTTCTTGTAATCCACAGTCACAGGAAAACGGCTTGTTTCCACATTATGACTTTGTACCATTTTGATCCGTCCGCATAGCGGACACATTCAATTCCGAATTCCGCATTATTTAAAACTCCATTGTCTGCTGCCCGTCTTTCAGAATTCCAAGGTGCTTGTAAGCAAGCGCGGTCGCGGTTCTTCCCCGGGGAGTCCTCGCAATAAACCCGAGCTGCATAAGGAACGGCTCGCAGACCTCCTCCAGCGTGACGGACTCCTCCCCCAGCGCCGATGCAAGCGTTTCAAGTCCCACCGGACCGCCGTTGTACCCCTTGATAATCATCTCCAGGAACCGCCGGTCGAGCCGGTCAAGACCCAGCCTGTCTATGTCCTCGCGACCCAGCGCGATGTCCGCGATCTCCCGGGTGATCTTACCGTCGCCCAGCACCTCCGCATAGTCGCGGACGCGCTTTAACAGCCGGTTTGCAATTCTCGGAGTACCGCGCGACCGCTTCGCTATCTCCATTGCGCCGTCCTTTGTACAGGGTATCGCAAGGATTATCGCCGAGCGCTGAACTATGCTGCAAAGCTCCTCCGGGGTATACAATTCCAGCCGCTGTATCACGCCGAACCGGTCCCGAAGCGGTGCGGAAAGCTGCCCGGAGCGAGTCGTAGCGCCGATAAGCGTGAACTTCGGCAGGTCAATTCGTATAGACCGCGCAGACGGACCGTTACCCATGATTATATCCAGCACATAGTCCTCCATCGCCGGATACAGCACCTCCTCCACCTGCCGGGAAAGCCGGTGGATCTCGTCGATGAACAGCACGTCGTTCGGCTGTAAATTCGTGAGCAGCGCCGCAAGGTCACCGGCTTTTTCGATCGCAGGGCCGGAGGTCACGCGGATATTCACGCCCATTTCATTCGCGATAATACACGAAAGCGTGGTCTTTCCGAGTCCCGGAGGGCCATAAAGCAGCACATGGTCAAGGCACTCGCCGCGCTTCTTCGCCGCCTCGATGTAGACCTGCATATTCTCCTTGACCTTTTCCTGCCCGATGTACTCGGACAGCACCCTGGGTCTTAGTGAATACTCAATATCGGTATCTGCATCATTATATTCCGGCTCGACTATTCGGTTACTGCGTTCGGGATTTCCCCCGAATTCAGACATTTCCAGCATCTGTATCTTCCTTTTCTATCCGTCTGTAATACTCATGGGGCAGATCCTCCCCGGTGGCATTTTCTGCATTATTGAACTGCTTTATCGCCGTAAGTCTTGCCGAAAGCAGCTCCGGCTCCTTGTATCCGCACAATATAGCCTTCTCGTAATTCTCCCTGCACTTTTCCTCATCATTACGCATTGCATAGAATGTCGCCAGCTCCGCGTATACCAGAGGGTGGTTCTCCTGGATCTTTGTCAGCTTGTTCAGCGTTTCAAGCGCCCTTTCCTCCTCGCCGCGAACCATGTATATCTTCGCAAGGCTGTAGTAGGAATAGCCCTGGTTCGGATCGTATTTCAGCGCCTGTTCAAAGCAGTATTCCGCATTGGACAGCTTGCCGTCAGCGAAATACGCATGTCCCAGCCTCGACTGCACCTCCGGGTCGTCCGGGGCGAACTCCGCCGCCTTGCGGAAGCACCACAGCATTCTCGGCTCGTTCTCGGTGGCTTCGTACAGCTTGATGAGCCACTCGACGCAGAACATCTGGTTCTGCCGCACACTGGAAATGCTCAGCGCCCTCTGCAGCAGATCGTCCGCGTCCGGGTATTTCCCCTGAAACAGCTTCACTATGCCCCTGTAGGCGTATTTTGCCGCCTCGTCGCTGCGTATCTTTCTTATCCCGTGTTTTCCAAGCGCTTTCAGAGCCGCCCGGCGCAGTGCGATACGCTCATTTATCATACGGAAAAGGAAAATGACAGCAGTGGCTAATGCTACTGTCAGCGCACAGCCTATTCCTATAATGCAGCCGGATCTGTCACTTTCATCACCGGCGAAGAAAAGGTAGATGATAAAGAATAATCCCTCAACTATCGCCAGAGCCAGGAAATATGGCATCAGCTTATTACCAGCACTGTTCTTGTCTGCGCTTTTAGACAACACATTCACCTCTGTTCAGAAATAGATGTTTCTCACCCGAGCCGCTTCAGCGCGTACTTTATAAGCTCCTCCACAGTGCTGTCCGGGCTTGCTCCCACAAGAGCCGCCTGCGCCTGCGGCATCGCAAATCCCAGAACGCACAGCGCCGTCAAGGCTTCCGCCGCCGCGTTTCCTCCTGCCGCCGCAGCAACCGGCTCGGAAACGTAGTCCGAAGCCGATATGTGCTGCTCCTTCGCCACCTTGTCCTTCAGCTCCATGACTATACGCTGGGCTATTTTCGCACCTATGCCCGGAGAACGGGTCAGGGTCTTGCTGTCCCCGGTGGTAATGCACAGCGCCAGCTTTGAGGGGGTGAGGTCTGACAGAATGGACAGCGCCGCTTTTGGTCCAACGCCCGATATTGATGTCAACTGTTTAAACGCCGCCAGCTCCGCCGCGTCCGCGAAGCCGAACAGCTCCACCGCGTCCTCTCTTACATTAAGCTGGGTGAACAGCCGCACTTCTTTCTTCTCGCCGTTCGCTCCGCCGACCTTTTTCAGCGTATTCATGCTGGTGCGGCAGGCATACCCTACTCCGCCGCATTCCACCACCGCAAGGTTTGGCTCGGTGTGTATCAGTTCCCCGTGAAGGCTGTATATCATTTCGTCACTCTCCGTAAGTCTTGTGTAGTATCTTTCCCATCGCGCCGTCGTTCGCATTCGCCTTTGCGATGAGCCTTGACAGCTGCGAGCCGCTGGAATGTCCATGGCATATCGCAAGAGCCACGGCGTCCGCGGTGTCGTCCGGCTTCGGGATCTCTTTCAGGCGCAGGATATTCTTCACCATCTCCTGCACCTGGTGCTTTTCCGCCTTGCCGTAGCCCACCACCGCCTGCTTCACCTGCATTGGCGTGTACTCGAATATCTCGATATCCCTCTGCACAGCGGCAAGCATGATAACCCCCCGCGCCTGGGCGACATCAATGCCGGTGGTCTTGTTGTTGGTGAAATACAGCTTTTCTATCGACAGGCAGTCCGGCTTGAACATATCAAGTACCGTGCACATATCGTTGTATATCTCCATCAGCCGCTGGTCAAAGCTCGTCCCGGCTGCGGTAGTTACCGCCCCGTAATTCACCACTGAAAACTGCGATTTCACTAGATCCAGCACGCCGTAGCCCACGATAGCATAGCCGGGGTCAATTCCGATGATCCTCATGTGTAGCTTTCGTTGTCGGAGATGTATTCACGTACTCTCAGCGGAATACCCATGCTGTCCGCAAGCTCCCGGCAGCGCGCGATCTCGTCCTCGCTTATCACATCAACAACGGTGAACTTTGTCTCAACGCCCATATTTTTCATATCCCTCGCAAAATCCAGCATAGCCCGGAACGCCGGCTCGCCGAAATGCGGTCTTGTTACCTCGTTGTAGCGCTTTGCGTCCGGTGCGTTGAGGCTTATTGAAGCGATATCGATAAGCCCACGGAACCGCTCCACATCAAACTCCGGGTGAATGAGCCGGACAAGTCCGTTTGTGTTCAGCCTGATTTTCATGCTGCTGTTCTGCCGGATATACTCTGCGGTCTTTATCAGCATGTCCGCCCGGACGGTAGGCTCGCCGTAGCCGCAGAAAACCGCGTTGGTGCAGCCGGTCTTGTCAAACCTGTCAAAAGCCGCTGTTATCTCCTCGAAGGACGGCTCATGTTCAAGCCACAGGCTGTCGTTATCCTTAACGCTGTCGGAATTTTTCCGCAGACAGAACACGCAGTCGCAGGGACAGCCGTTTGTTATATTGATATACATCTGACCGTCGAACCTGTAAAATATTGTCATCAAAATACACCTCTTGAACATAAATATTCATTTTATTATACCACTATACGGCGTATTTGTCAAACCGATTTTCACAAAATATTGAACGATCAGCGTATATTTTTGCCCCGATCCGAGATGTTTCAGCAAATTGTCACAAATCGATCGCGAATTGCAGATTTGAAGTATCCCGTCACTTTGCACAGATTTCGCATAAATTATTTGTTACTGATTTACTAAAACACAGAAGTTGCAGCACATTTTCGGCATTTCGGAGGTTTTTTCAGAAAATTGCTTGACAGCCCGTGTAATATGTGTTACAATTACTGATGTAAATTCTGTCGTATTTTCACAGATATCATTGCCAAGGAGGACAATAAAATGGGGGACATTCATGTTGGAGATAAGGTCGTTGTAAGACTCAAGGAGTATTTCAGCGGCGAGGGAAGCGTAAGACCTCTGGTGCAGGGAGTAGTATTATTCGTGAATACCACAGCGAACTTCGCGGTTATCGACGTTGGCAGCTATCGCGTCAGCTACTGGCTCAACGAGATCGCAGCGTACAACGATAACGAATTCGAATACACCTACCGCAACAGAGTTAAGCGCACGTCTGTTTCCACCACGCCCGAGGACGAGGAGATCCAGCCGGAAGCGTAAATCTGATCCGGAATATATAAAAAGGGGTAAGTATTTCAGCTTACCCCTGTTGTTTTATAAAAAAGGGGAAGCGATGAACTTCCCCTGATTTTTTAGTCGAACAGCTCCTTTGAAAGCCATACATATGCGGTGTCCAGCGCTTCGTAAAGGCTGGACATTTCGCCCTTCTTTGCCTTTGCAAGGAGGTCAGGCTCCATCTTGGTCGGCACCATCTGCACCATTACCTTTGTGGGCATTTCGCTGTCCTTGAAAGTCTCGCTCTCACGAATGGTGAGCTTTGTGACAAACTTATCGCCCATGCTTCCGTAATATATCTCGTTTCCGCTTCTCACCATAGGAAATCCGCGGTAGTAGAAAAAATTGCCCTCAGCCATTGTCATTTACCTCCATATTGAATTTTGACTATTTCTGTATAGTTACCAGTCCAGCTTGATCTCTCCGCCGTTGAACAGTGCGTCAAGATTCTCCAGCAGGCGCTGTGTGTAGATCTGGCGTACTTTGTAGAGAATATCGCCGTTCACGCTGACGATGTTCTTGCGGTCGTCGGACTGGTAGAATACTATCTCGTCCTCGCTCCTGCCATAGGTGTCATAATACTCCTCGCGGTACTTGAACAGCAGCGTGATATACGGCTCCGGCTTCTCATCGGAGAAGTACAGCTCCTCTCCCACTGTTGTGATAAGGTGCTGATAGAAGCTCTTGAAGCTGCTGTCGTTCAGCACGGTATCGCCGCAGGTGAAGCTGTGGTCGTCGGAGTCGCCGCTCACCGTGAACACATACTCCCCGTCAGGCGTGGTGACAGTCAGCGTGTCTATGGTGTAGATATACGGCGAGATAGGTCTGCGCGACATAATGTCCTGCACCTGTAACGTATACCACGGCGCATTGCTGGTGCTTATAGAATAAACTATATCGCCGCCCTCGAACATCGCATAATATGCTGTAACAGAGGATACAGCGTTCTCGTCCTCTCCGCTGGTTGTGCGGATCTCGTTTCCGAGAAGAAGCACCCGCGCCTTTCCGCCGTACTTGAAACTTACCTTGCAGAACGGGTCGTCAAGACCTGCGTCTGCGATCTCCTGCTCCGTCGGACGGATATACTCGCAGGAAGCCGCGCTCAGCGAATACAGCCCGTAGCACACCGACTGACCGCTGGTGGTATCCAGCTCGACTGTTATCGGAGAAGTTATGCGGTGGGTATTGAATGTCGTGATAACAGAGTCCTCTTTTTCCGACTCCTCCGCGATATCATACATATACTCGATCTGTATAGGATCATCAAGATCCTTGCGCTCGATGGTGAGATAGTCCAGCTCGTTTGCGTTGTTGGCGTTATAAGCTTCCGTCAGCACCAGGTTCACAAAGCTCTTGATGTCATAAAACGCGCTGCCGGCGCTGTAGTAGCTCACCTGCATAACGTCATTGCTGCCTTTTGTCAGGCAGTAAACGTAATTGTTCGCGGCAGGATTGCGGATACCGAAGCAGATATCCGCTGAAGTTCCATCGTCAAAGGAGATCTTCACCTCGGAAGCAGGGGTCGCAAGACCGTACTTTTCAAGGTCCTGCGCGTCCTCCTCCACTACGGAAGAAGCGGACAGCCCTGCCATGCAGCGGACGAACGAGCCGATCGTGGAGTCGTTGTGATCCACACCCTCAAGCTCGGGGCTTACCCAATAGTACTCGGTGGAGGTGCTGACATTGCCATCGTCGTCCGTTGTGGAGACCTCGCGCTGCTGTCTGCTGAAGGAGAAGCTGCCGGTCTCATTCACGACCTCCAGCTTCAGCACGTTCTCCTGCTCCTTATCGGTGATCGCGGTCTTTTCGCTGTCAGACGAAGTGCCGTTGTCGGAGGAAGAACTGTCCTCCCCGGTGGAAACGGACTCCGAAGTGCCGCTGGAGGTCTCCTCTTTTTTGTCAGAGCCGGTCATCATCAGCACCAGGAGCACCGCTCCCAGCACCAGCAGCACCGCCGCCGCAATGATGACCGTTCTGGTTGTTTTAGAAAGCTTTGCCATTTATCTGTGCCTCCTGCGCACCCAGATAACTATACCCAGGACTATCACAACGACCGGAACAACGACGCAGAGTATCACAGCAAGGACATTCGCGCTGCCCTGATTCATATCGAATCCGACGTTTGAGAATGCCTTTGATGTGATAGTGACGCCCTCGGTCTTGCCGGAGATATAGTTGAACATATTCACCAGGAAGTCCTGGTTGTTTGAGTTGGAATAGCTTACATCAGGGAACAGCTCGGAACCGAACGCCACCACCCTGGATACAACCTGCGTCGTACTGTGGATCTTGTAAGCGCAAACCGCGTCGTTGAACACACCGGACTCGGCGGAGCTGATATCGAAATCGGTGTCAGACAGCGTGCTCATCGGACGGAGATAAGCCCCGTCGTAGGTCTTTATCAGCACCTTCTGCTCAATACCGCTCTTGGACTTATCCTCGCCCCAGATACGGATAACAGGGCGCACATACCCGTCATAGGTGAACAGCGAATTTCCGTATACATCGCCGGCATAATCCGTATCCTGGATATCCAGCACCTGTGCGATCGCCATGTTGCCGTAGGTGTATTCGGGATTTGTCTGCATGATATAGCTGTCGCCGATCTGAATACCCCATTCCGCAAGGAATGCAGACAGGTTGACAAGCGCTGCGCTGTCCTCGGTGGTCTTGTTGTAGTATGCCTGACCATTGGAGAAATAAACGAGGTTCTTGCCGAAAGCGCCGTCATTGTCAAGGAACCTTGCCAGCTTGTCAAGGTTCTCGTTATCGTAGTCAATAGACGGCGCAAACATAACGATATAGTCGATGCCGCTGTCTATCTCAGACACGGACTGGAGGTTGATCGTCTCAACATCGTATCCGTTCTTACTCAGCAGATTGGAAAGGGTGCTGCTGTCGCTCTCGCCGAAGCCCTCGGTGAACGCCACGCGAACAGGGTCGGTATTGGTGACATAGAGCATAGCGGAAATTGCCGCCTGCTCGATATTGCTGCCGTCGATCACCTGGGACGCATAGGAGCTGTTGACGTACTGCTCAACATACTGGTCGATATACGCTTCAGGATAGCCGTACTGCGAGAACTGATCTCTCAGCGCGTTGCAGGTGAAATAGCTTCCCGGTGTGATAATACGGTGTCTGCCGGTTTCTTCCGCTTCAACCACGATGTAGTTGGTATTAAGGGTCTCGCCGGTGAACTTGGAAGTGAAAGTCGGGTTCTGGTCTATCTTCAGATACTGCACCTTGAAATGCCCGTTTTGCATCTCCATTTTCTTCAGCAGCTCGTTGACGCTCTTGTAATAAGTGCCGCCGCCCTCGAAATCCGTCTCGGAATTCATGACGGAAACGGTAACGTCCATCGTCAGATCGTCAAGGTAGGCTATAGTCTCATCGTCAAGGGTGTAAATGCCGGTATCGGAAAGATCCGCCGTGGTGTCGATACGGTCGGAGATCATGCTGACGATAATGTTCAGCACCACCACCGCCGCAATGAAGATCACAGTGAACACCACCGCAAGCGTACCGTGCTTGAAGTTTCTCTTGTTGAGCATCAGCTTTCGCGCCGCGGGATTGCCGTTGCGTATCTCCTCGGGCTGCTTTCCGGGCTTTTTCAGCTTTGCGGGCTTTTCCGCAGGCTCGGTCTTTTCTTCGGAGACCTCCTGCGCTGCGGCGGTTTCAGGCTCCGCGTTATTATCATCGGAGTCCGGCTGCACAGCCGCGGTATCCTCAGCGCTGGTATCCCCGGCGGCGTCAAGCTCCTTGTTCTTTTCTTCGTTTAAATCGCTCATATCTGCTCCTCCTTTCTCAGCTCCAGCGGCGGCGTTCGATAACGCGCATCGTCAGGAAGTTGAATATTGCGATCAGGCTAAGGAAGAACAGGATATTCTTCAGGCTGAATATGCCGTATGTGAATTCCTGGTACTTATACAGCACCGAAAGCGCATTGATGATATTCTTGAGGAATGGCGCTGACACGAAATTCGAAATAATATCGAACAGGCAGATCAGAATATTCACGCCGATACTGCCGATAGCGGCGATCATCTGGTTTTCAGTAAGGCTGGAGATGAAAATACCTGCCGAGATGAACACGCTGCCCATCAGGATAATTCCCACGAAATTACCGAAAAATCCCGCCCAGTTGAACACAGCGCCGGTGCCGGAATTAGCCACGGCAGCCGAAAGACCCACCGCGTAAACCAGCATTATCGCAGCGCCGATGAGGAAGATGAAGAACGCCGCGAGGAACTTTCCTGCGACCAGTCCGAACAGGCTCACCGGAGAGGTGAGGGTCAGCTGGTCGGTTTTCTGGCGCTTGTCGTCCGCCATTGTCCTCATGGTAAGTATCGGAATGAGGATAACCATAATAAAGAACATCCACAGGAACACCACAGACATATCTGCGGAGGAAGCCGTAAGGCAGCTCATCCACAGGAACAGCCCGGAAAACCCGTAGAACACCGCAAGGTAAACATAGCCCAGCGGAGATGTGAAATAGGAAGCGAACTCACGCTTCATTATAGCTGTCATTTGCGCGCACCTCCGTTGTCAGTATTGCCGTAGAAATCACCGGTGGTGAGCTTGAGGAAGATCTCCTCCAGCGTCAGCTCGCTGCTTCTCATCAGCAGAATGGGGTAGTTTCTCGCCGCCATGCGCTTGAACACCTCGCGGCGGATATCGCAGCCCTCCCTGGCGTTCAGCTCAAACTCGCCGATCGTCTTGTCGACAGTGCGGTTGAGGTGAACCTCCTCCATGTCCGGAATCTGCTCCAGCAGCGCCTTGACCTCCTTGGTGGGGCCTTCGATCTGCACGGTGAGCTTGTGATCCGCCGACAGACTCTGGGAAAGGTGCTCGGTGGTGTCGTTAGCAACCAGCCTGCCCTTGTCTATGACAACGATCTTATCGCACACCGCCTGCACCTCGGACAGGATATGCGAGGACAGTATTACCGTGTGGTTCCTGCCAAGCTTCTTTATCAGCGTGCGTATCTCGATTATCTGCTTCGGGTCAAGACCTACAGTCGGCTCGTCCAGGATAAGCACCCGGGGGTTGCCCACAAGCGCCTGGGCAAGTCCCACGCGCTGCTTGTAGCCCTTTGACAGGTTGCGGATAACGCGCTTCGACACGTCGGTTATCTTCACCAGGCTGCATATTTCCGCCAGGTGCGAAGCCTTGGGCAGCCTGCACTTTTTCAGGCTGTAAACGAAATTCAGGTACTCCATCACCGTCATGTCGAGATACAGCGGCGGCTGCTCGGGAAGGTAGCCTATGTCCTTCTTCGCGCGAACCGGATCTTCCAGGATATCGACGCCGTTGATGAGCGCCTGTCCTCCGGACGATGACAGATAACCGGTCAGCATATTCATCGTGGTGGATTTTCCGGCGCCGTTAGGCCCCAGGAAGCCGAGTATCTCGCTCTCCCCTGCGGTGAAGCTGATACCGTCCACTGCGAGCTTGCTGCCGTAGCTTTTGCTCAGATTTTTTACTTCGATCATAGATATGTCCTTTTTCGGGCTGGGTCTGCCCGTCAATATTCCTGCGGTTTATTCCGCGGAGCATGACCGCGATATACACCGATATATATTCAGATTAACACACTAAAGTGACGATAGCGTGAATTAACAATGAATAAGACGTAAAATTCAGCCAAGTTCAGCGGTAAGCTTCTCCACCGCCTTCTTCATGCGTGCGATGGTATCCTCCTTGCCGAGTATCTTCGCAAGCTCCACGCCGCCGCCGGGAGTGACCGCCTTGCCGGACAGCGCAACACGCAGCGGATAGAGATACAGACCGTTCTTCACGCCGTCCGCTTCAATCTGCTTAAAGAGCGCGTCGTGAATATTCCCGGCGGTGAAGTCCTCAACGCCCTCGATGACCGGAATGAGCTTCTTCAGCGCTTCGAGGGAGGTCTCGGGTGTAGTCTTCATCTTCTTGCTGACATACATGTCAATGGAATATTCCGGCATCTGGTCGATGAAATCCACGCGCTCGGGTATATCGCTGAACACCTCGGTGCGCGGCTGAAGACCCTGGCAGAGCAACGGCAGGTCGATGTCGGTGCGTGTGCAGGTCTTTCTTATCCACGGCTCGGCAAGCTCCACGAACTTCTCCAGCGGAAGCGCACGGATATAGACAGCGTTTATCGCAGTCAGCTTTAACGGGTCGAATATCGCCGGGGACTTGGAAATTCCGCTCAGATCGAACGCCTCTATCATCTCGTCCAGCGTAAATATCTCCTGCTCACCCTTGGGCGCCCAGCCCAGCAGCAGAATGTAGTTCAGTATAGCCTCGGTGAGATATCCCTTTGCACGGAAATCCTCGAAGGAAGCGTCGCCGTCGCGCTTGGAGAGCTTGTGTGTGGCGTCGCGCATGATGTGCTCAACGTGGATATACAGCGGAGGCGTCCACCCGAAAGCCTCGTACAGAAGATTGTACTTCGGTGCGGAGGACAGATACTCGTTTCCTCTTACGACGTGGGTTATACCCATTGTATGGTCGTCAACGACATTTGCAAAGTTGTATGTCGGCATTCCATCGGATTTCAGCAGCACCTGGTCGTCAAGGTCAATGTTCTCAACGGTGATATCGCCGTAGATCTCATCATGGAACGTAGTAGTACCCTCGTTGGGGATCTTCTGGCGGATAACGCAGCTTTCACCGGCGTCATGACGCTTCCTGGCCTCATCAACGGGCAGATCACGGCAGGGGCAGCGCTGTGCGGAAGCAAGCCCGTTCGCGGTATCCTCGCCGGCTGCTTCGTTCTTGCCGCAGAAGCAGTAGTACGCATGTCCTGTTTCCACCAGCTTCTCGGCGTATTCCCTGAACATGCCCATCCTCTCGCTCTGGATATACGGACCGCAGGGACCTCCGATATCCGGACCTTCGTCCCAGTTCAGTCCGCAGGTGCGAAGCGTCCTGTATATAACGTCGGTCGCGCCCTCGACATAGCGCCCCTGGTCGGTATCCTCGATACGCAGGATAAACTTGCCGTTGTTCTTCCTTGCGATAAGATAGGTATACAGCGCGGTGCGCAGATTTCCTATATGCATGTACCCAGTGGGACTGGGTGCAAATCTTGTCCTGACTTCCATTTGTCATTGTCCTTTCGTGTATTTTTACGCCCTGAAAAGCGATATCATGCTAATTATATCAAACGCCAGATTCCTTTTACGTTTGATATTTGCCTATACTCACGAAGTGAGCGCAGCGAACGAATGTGCGAGGCAATTTTAATAAGTTTTTATAGTGAACGTCAAAATTTTTTTGAAGTTCACTATAACTGCTCAGTGCATAGCGTTTTCCTTGTCCCTGGCGATCTGCTGTTTCAGCTCCTCCAGCCCAGGGAACTTCACCTCGGGTCTGATGAACCTCACCAGAGCCACCGCGATATTCTGCCCGTAAAGGTCGCCGCTGTAGCCGATAATGTGCGTTTCCATGACCGTACCGGTGCCGTCGTGGCGCACCACAGTGGGCTTTATGCCGATGTTGGTAACGCCGTGATACTGCTTCCCGTCTACCTCAACATAGCTCTTGTATACGCCGTGGCGGGGGATTATGTTGGTATCCGGTATTATCTGGTTTATCGTCGGGAAGTTTATCGTCCTGCCGATCTCGTTCCCCCTGACCACGGGCAGCCTGTACCACAGCTCATAGCCCAGCAGCCTGTTCGCCTGCTCGATCTCGCCGCGGCGGATATGCTCGCGGATACGGGTAGAACTGATGATCTGCCCGTCAAGGCATACGTCCGGGACGACCCCGGCGCGCATTCCGTATTCTGCCCCTATCTCTGCCAGGCGCTCCGGCGTTCCGCTTCCGCCCTTACCGAACCGGAAGTTTCTTCCGCAGCATGCGTATCCTGCATTCAGCCTGTCGATCAGAATATTCTTCACGAACTCCTCGTCCGTGAGAGTGCACACCTCCGCGAAATCCGGAGCGTAGATGTACTGTACGCCCAGCCTTTCCATAAGCTCGCACTTGTTCTCGAACGAGATTATATCCTCCGGGCCGCGGAACTTAGGCAGCGTGGTGTCGCAGTTGAACGTGAACACCGCAGGCTTTAACCCCTGCTGAGACAGCGCGGCGCTGATAACGCCGACATGCCCGAGATGCAGTCCGTCAAAATATCCCAGCGCAACGGCGGTCTTTTCCGCCGCCCTGCCGCTGTTTGTTATGTCTATCAATTATTTCACCATCTTCGCCGGAAAAACCGGCATCGTCACTCGCTCCGGAACTGCTTCACCGGAACAAGCTCTCCGTCTGTATTGATACGCCCCACCCCGAGGAACTCTCCGCCAAAGGTGACGCGGCTGAGAATGCCCGTCCCGGAACGCTTCATGAGCCTGTCGGCGTCCAGCCGCACGCCGTTGAGGTACATTCTCCGCTGAACCTCGTCCAGCGGTATCTCCGGCAGTTCTGCGAAAACCGCCTCCACCGGGATAAGCCAGCGTTCCAGCTGTTCCCTGTCCGCGCCGCGAATCTCCTCCAGCCCGTGGCAGCTTTCCAGCGTGAAACCGCAGCTTTTTGTCCTGCACAGACTGGTCATTATTGCGCCGGTGCCGAGGGCTTCGCCGATGTCGTTTATCAGCGTGCGGATATATGTGCCGCCGGAGCAGTCCACCTCCAGCACGCCGTCTGTACCGTCAAAGCTTGCAAGCTCCAGCCGGGATATGGTCACGGGACGTGGCTTGCGCTCCACCTCGATACCCCTGCGCGCCAGGTCGCAGAGCTTCTGCCCGTTGACCTTCAGCGCGGAATACATCGGCGGTATCTGCATTATCTCTCCCCGGAAATCCTCCAGGGCGAACTGAATCTCCGCCTCGGAAATACCGTTTTCGCAGCGCGATCTCAGCTTCCCCCAGATATCCTGGGTGTCGGAGACCAGCCCCAGCCGGAAGCCTGCGCGGTAGCTTTTGCTGTCGTCCGGAACGAGGTCAACCGCTTTTGTAGCCCCACCGACAAACACCGGCAGAACCCCGGTAGCCATAGGGTCGAGAGTGCCGCCGTGACCCATCTTCTTGGTGCCGAAGCACCGCCGCATAGAAGCAACCACATCGAACGAGGTGAATTCCTGCGGCTTGTTCACACAGATGATACCCGTCATACTGCGTTACCCAGCGCCTTTGCACACGCCCAGACGATCTTCTTTTCGGCGTCCTCAAGCGAGGTCTCGAACGCGCAGCCCGCCGCCCTTGCATGACCGCCGCCCCCGAACTGGTGCGCGATCGCGGAAACGTCCGCATTCTCGCTGGAACGGAGCGACACCTTGTAGAATCCGGGCTTTTTCTCCTTTATGCAAATGCCGATATCCACGCCCTCGATCTGACGCGGAATGGCGGAAAGCGAGCCGATATCCTCGCTGTCGATGCCCTCAATGGAATCTATCAGCGACTGCATAACGTCGATGACAGCGATCCTGCCGCCGGCGTAATAGCGGATATTGCTCAGTGCCAGCTGCTCTAATTTCAGCCTGCCCTGGCTTTTCATATCGAACATAGCGTAATTTATCGGCACGATGTCCGCGCCCAGCTTCATCAGCTCCGCGGCGTAGACGTGGGTCTGCGGCGAGGTGTTGCTGTACTTGAAGCAGCCGCTGTCCGTGGCGATGCCGGTGTAGAGGCAGTCCGCGATACAGCTTGTGATATTTACCTCGGGCATAGAGTTGAACAGCTCGAACATAAGCTCCGCCGCCGCCGCATATTCCGGAGCGAGAAGAAGCCGCTCGGCATACTCGGTATTGCTGACATGATGATCGATGCACAGCGCCGCCTTTGCGCCCAGCTCCGCCATGCCGTAAAGCAGCTTGGTATCCGCAACGTCAACGGTGACGATAGTCTGCGGCTCAAACTCCTGCTGCTCTATCTCCCGGAACATATAGCTGAATTTCTTCGGGATAGGGTCGGGGCAGACCGCCTTTGCCTTTTTCCCGAGCTGCTGCAACGCTCCGCACAGCGCGTAGCCGCAGCCGAGGGTGTCCCCGTCCGGGCTTCCGTGCATGAGGATAAGGAAGCAGTCGCTGCTCCTCAGGAATTCCGCCGTTTCGTTAAGGTCAATTCTCCTCATCAGGCTCCTCCGCTTCTTCGTCTTCCTGCTGTGCAGGCTTTGGCAGCTTGGATAAGATCTCCTCGATATGCGCGCTGTACTCCAGAGAATTATCCGGCAGGAATATCAGCTCGGGCATCTTTCTCATTCTAACCCTCGCGGCGATAGCTTTCTTGAAATAACCGGAGGCGGCGGTCATGCCCTCGACCGCCTTTGAAGTCCTGCCCTCGCCGCCCAGGCACGCAATGTACACCTTGCAGTAGGACAGGTCGCTTGTAAGCTCAACATGAGTCACCGTAACGAAGTTCCTGGAGACCCTGGGATCCTTCACGCCGCTTACCGCAGCGGAAATTTCCCTCTTTATATCCTCGGAAAGTCTTTTAAGATTGAAATTAGCCATAAAACCCTCCAAATTTAATTCGGAATTCGGAATGCGGAATTCGGAATTATTGTGCCGCCTGCTGCGGTTATTCCGATCGCTTCTGTAAAAAATGTGAGAACGTTGCGGAAAACAGACAATATATCCCATTGTGCATTTCGGATCCAACAGAATTCAGATTCCTCCGCGTCAGCGGACACCGAAATTCCGAATTCCGAATTCCGAATTCCGAATTTCCGGTTCCGCATTCCGAATTAACCCTTATTCCCTGTATTCCTCCATCACATAAGCCTCCAGAATGTCCCCTACCTTAAAGTCGGTGAACTTCTCCAGGCTGATACCGCACTCGTAGCCGGCAGCTACCTCCTTGACGGAATCCTTGAAGCGCTGAAGACCTGCGATCTTGTCGTCGCCGACGATTATGCCGTCGCGGACTATGCGCACCTGACCGTTTCTTGCAACCTTGCCGTCAAGCACATAGGAACCGGCGACCATGCCGACATTGGTGATCTTGTAGACCTGGCGTACCTCGACTCTGCCGAGCTCGACCTCTCTGAACTTGGGAGCAAGCATGCCCTTCATTGCAGAGGTGATATCCTCGATAGCGTCGTAGATCACGCGATACAGTCTTATCTCGATACCGTCGCGCTTTGCGTTGTCCTGAGCTGACGGGTGAGGTCTTACGTTGAAGCCCACGATGATAGCCCCGGAAGCCGCGGCGAGCATTACATCGCTCTCGCTTACCGCGCCGACTGCTCCGTGGATAACGCGAACGCGCACTTCCTCGTTGGAGAGCTTTTCAAGGGACTGCTTGACAGCCTCGACAGAGCCCTGTACGTCTGCCTTTACGATGACAGGCAGCTCCTTGACGGTGCCCTCCTCGATAGAAGAGAACAGGTTGTCGAGAGTTACCTGGTGGTAAGCCTTGAACTGCGCCTCCTTAGCTTCCTGGCGGCGCTTCTCAACAAGCTCACGGGCGAGCTTCTCGTCCTCAACAGCGGCAAAGGTGTCGCCTGCGGAGGGAACGTCCGCAAGACCCATGATCTCAACAGGAACGGACGGGCCTGCTTCCTTTACAGTCCTGCCCTTGTCGTCGCGCATTACACGCACTCTGCCTACTGACATGCCTGCAATGAGCACATCTCCGGAATGCAGCGTACCGTTCTGTACCAGCACGGTAGCCACAGGGCCTCTGCCCTTATCCAGCTTTGCCTCGATGACAGCGCCGGTGGCAAGCCTGTTGGGGTTGGCTTTAAGTTCAAGCACGTCTGCGGTAAGGCATACCATCTCGAGCAGCGTGTCGATATTCTCGCCTGTCTTTGCGGAAACGGGAACACAGATAACGTCGCCGCCCCACTCCTCGCAAACCAGGTCGTACTTGGTGAGCTCTTCCTTGATCTTGTCGGGATTTGCGCCTTCCTTATCCATCTTGTTGATAGCAACGATAATGGAAACGCCGGCAGCCTTTGCATGGTTTATCGCCTCAACGGTCTGGGGCATGATGCCGTCGTCCGCAGCGACTACCAGTATTGCAATATCCGTAATGCTTGCGCCGCGCGCTCTCATAGAGGTAAACGCCTCATGTCCCGGAGTATCCAGGAATGTGATGTCGCGGTCGTTTATGTGCACTCTGTATGCGCCGATGTGCTGGGTTATGCCGCCTGCCTCGGTGGAGGTGACGCTTGAATGCCTGATATAGTCCAGCAGAGAGGTCTTGCCGTGGTCAACGTGTCCCATTACCACAACGACGGGGTCGCGCGGCTGAAGGCTCTCGGGATCGTCCGGAGTATCCTCGAACAGACGCTCCTCAATGGTGACAACGACTTCCTTTTCGACCTTTGCGCCCAGCTCCTCTGCGACCAGGGACGCGGTATCGAAGTCGATAGTCTCGTTCAGGTTAGCCATAACACCCAGGTTGAACAGCTTCTTTATTACCTCGGTAGCCGTCACCTTCAGACGGGAAGCAAGCTCGGAAACCACGATCTCGTCCGGGATCTGCACCTTGAGCTGCTGCTTTCTCGCACGCTCCAGCTCAAGACGCTTCAGCTTCTGTGCCTCGGTCTCGCGCTTGGAACTGTACGGCTTGCCCTTGTTCTGGGACTTCTGCTGGATCTTCTGCTTGCGCTGGAAGCTGTCGTTTGACATTCTTCCGGCAGGCGCAATGGTCTCGTAGCGCTCGTTGTACTTATCCAGCTCAACATAGCTGCCCCTTGTATCCACCATTTTGGTGACCTGCTCGCCGCGCTGCACAGCCTCGCCCTTCTGCTTCTGTGTGGGGGGAGTGTTCACCTTGATCTTTGAAGAGTCGATAGCCGGCTTCTTAATGCTCTGCTTGGAGCTGTCCGCCAGCGGATTTACCTGATCCTTGCGTGCGTCACGGTTGAACTGACGGTCGCCGCCCCTGTTATCGCGGCTGAACTGCGGACGATCTCCGGGACGCGCGTTGTTGTCGCGGTTAAAAGGACGGTCGCCGGATCTGTTATTGCCGAACTGCGGACGATCGCCGGTTCGCGCGTTGTTATCCCGGTTGAACGGACGGTCGGAGGGTCTGGCGTTGTTATCGCGGTTTGCCGGGCGATCCCCGTTTGCGCCGGGTCTCGCGTTATTGTCGCGGTTGAACGGGCGGTCGGAGGGTCTGTTGTCGCGGTTAGCGGGACGCGCGTTGTTGTCGCGGTTCGCCGGACGATCTCCCTGTCTGGGAGCAGCTGGGCGGTCGTTCTTTGCTTCGGGCTTGGGCTCTGCCTTGACCTCGGGTTTCGGCTCCGGCTTGACCTCGGGCTTCGGTTCTGCCTTGACCTCGGGCTTCGGTTCTGTCTTGACCTCGGGCTTCGGCTCTGCCTTGACCTCGGGCTTCGGCTCCGGCTTGACCTCGGGCTTCGGCACTGCTTTTACCTCGGGCTTCGGCTCTGCTTTTACCTCGGGCTTCGGCTCTGCTTTTACCTCGGGCTTTTCAGCAGGCTCAGCCGCAGCTTCTTCCTTCTTTGCGGCGGTCTTTTTTCTGGCAGCAGGCTTCTTTTCCTCTACCTTGGGCTTTTCGGTCTTGATCCCGGCAGTAGCCTTGAAATAATCGTCAAAACTCTTTACCTCATGCTTCTTGGAATAATTCTCCAGCACATAGCTTATCTCCCGATCGGTAAGAGAAGTCTGAGCCTTCTTGGAGCCTTCAAAAGCCCCGTCCAGCAGCTGTATTATCTCACTGCGGTCAACACCCATGTCAGCCGCAATATCCTGTACACGATACTTTTTGTTTGGCAATGTAACTTTCCTCCATACTACTTATGATCCCCGGTAAACTTTCTCCCCTCGGGAGACGTCAGCCCCGGGACTCTGATATATGTTTTGTGATAGAGCCGTATAGTCCCGCGTCGAGCACCAGAAAGATACCCACGCGCTTTCCGACAGCGTCCTTCGCGTCGTCCATGGTGAAATCCCCGTGAACGACCGGCGTGCCGCACTTCTCTGCGTGAAAGCAGATCTCCTTTTCCGTCTTGGGCGACACGTCCGCCGCCAGAATGATACCTGCCGCCTTTGACTTAGGCGCAGTCATCTCCTGCACAGCCGCATCGAAGCCCATCACGAGCTTTCCGGCGCGGCGGCAAAGGCAGATCGTCGAAAGTTCCTTATTTATCCGAACTCAGCTCCTTTTCAAGAATTTCATATATTTCATCGGGTATGGCGCATTTCAGACCGCGCTCCAGCTTTCTGCCCTTTTTCGCAAGCTCCAGGCAGTCCCTGCTGCGGCAGATATACGCGCCACGTCCGGATTTTTTTCCTGTGAGATCCACGGAAAGCTCGCCTTCCTTGCTGCGGACTATCCTCACAGCGCCCTTTTTGCCTATCATCTCGCCGCAGCCTATGCATTTGCGCAGCGGAATGTGCTTTTCCTGCATATGACGCTCCTTATTCCTCCACCGACGCTGCTGCAGAAGCCTCGTCCTCAGAAGCTGCAGCTTCATCGGGAAGCTCCTCGGTCTCAGGCTCGGGGGGATACTCGATGACCTCGAGATCCTCGGGAGTTACCTTGCTCTCCGCCTTGATGTCGATCTTGAAGCCAGTGAGCTTTGCGGCGAGCAGCGCGTTCTGCCCCTTGTTGCCGATAGCCAGCGACAGCTGATTGTCGGGAACTATCGCCTTGCAGGCTCTTACATGGGGATCGTTGATGACCACGCGGAGCACCTCGGCAGGTTTGAGCGCCTGCTTGATGAACTCCTCGGGATCCTCGCTGTAAAGCACCACATCGACCTTCTCGCCCTTGAGTTCCTTTGTGACCGCGTTGATACGGGACTTCTGCGTACCGATGCACGCGCCCACGGCGTCAACGTTGGGATCGTTGCTGATAACGGCGATCTTGGAGCGCGAACCGGGTGCGCGGCTGGTGGACTTTATCTCCACTGTGCCGTCGTATATCTCGGGGCATTCCAGCTCGAACAGTCGCTTGATAAGCCCCTTGTCGGTACGGGTGATACGCAGGGACTGGCGCTTTGCACCTTCTTTATATTCTTTGGAAACGCCGGTGATATATACCTTTATAACATCGCCGACATGCAGCACCTCTCCGGGTATCTGATCCTGGCGCATGAGCAGCACCTCGTTGTGATTTACCTCGATAGTTGCATGACCTGTCTTTGGCTCGATCTTGGTGACGACAGCGGAAACAGCCTCGTTCTCATACTCGCCCCACATCTCGCTGAGCTGCTGACGCTCTACATCGCGGAAGCCCTGCTTGATGAGATCCTTGGCGTTCTTTGCGGCAATGCGCTTGAATTCGTGGGTATCCACGGGAACTCTGATATGATCGCCTACCTGAACGTTGGGATCGATCTTCCGCGCGTCCTCAAGGATTATCTCTATCTCCGGCTCGTACAGTGTGTCCTCGACCTCGATGACTTCTTTAAGTACGCTAACATTGAAGATCTGGCGCTCAAAGTCGATGTTGACGAATACGACCTCGCTGTCCTTGTCCTCAAGGTGCATGTTGGTTTTCAGACTCTTTTCGATAGCGCTCTTGATCTTTGCCACGAAAACGTCCTTGTCGATGCCCTTTTCCTGCGCGTATTCAGTCAGCGCGGTGAAGAAATCCATCATATCGTCCTTGGGCTGTACCTTTTTCTTAGCCATTTTCCATTATTCCTCCGTAAAAATATTGTGACATACCGGTCATTCTCCGCCCCGGAGCAGATCCTGGTCGTCAAAATCGTCGTAATTTATTGCAGAGACGTCAGCGATGGGAAGCGCCAACTCGCCGAAATCTCCTGTTAATGTGATATTCTCGCCGTCGAAGCCTGCCAGCACACAGCTGAAAGCCTTTGAGGGAGCGCCCTCGCACAGCTTGTAGGTCTTGACGATGATCTTTTTTCCTATGGACGGCTCAAGCTGGGCGATACGGCGCACCGGGCGCTCCAGCCCTGCGGAGCCTATCTCCAGGTAGTCAATCCTGTCAATGAAATCCTGCTTGTCGATCTCGGCATTTATCAGCCCGTCGATAGACTCGCAGTCGTCGATGGAAACTCCGCCGGGACGGTCGATGAAGATGCGCAGATACCACTTTGCGCCCTCCTTGACGAACCAAACGTCCCACAGCGTGTAGCCGTGCCCTTCTACGATCGGTCTAACAGCCGCGTCAGCAGCAGCCTCGATCGAGCTGAGACCTTTTGCCAGTGCCATTCAGACAGCTCCTTTCTGTTCTGTGGAGAAAAATCCTCCCAATCAAAACTTAAAGACTGGAGCGGAACCCCAGTCTTCAGTCTAATCTATCTTACTGTATTATACCACGTTCTTTTCAGAAAATCAATAGGTTTTTTTAAAAATCTGCGTAAAAATCGCGCTCCGCAGTGATTTTTCTGCGGAGCGCGGGAAGTTAAGAGGATCTTATCTGCTCAAACGAGTATTATCTGCGCTTTCTGCTCAGGAGAAGTATACCGCCTGCGACAGTCATCAGACCGATCACCACAGCAGCAGAAGCCGCGCCGGTGTCGGGGTTAGCCTTGCTGTCGTCCTTGGCTGTATCAGTGGTAGTTTCGCCAGTCTTCTCAGGAACATCAGCAGGCTCTTCGGTCACAAGACCTGCCTGTTCATCATCGGAGGAAGCAGTGTCATCGCTTTCAGCGGTTTTACCCTCTACGGCATAGGTCATTAAAAAGACCTCATCATCCACAAGCACACTGAAAAGATCCTTATCAAGGGTGTATACGCCGTCCGCGTCTATCTTTTCGGACACTCTCTTCATGTCCTTATTAATAAGGAATGCCTTTCCATCCTTTACCACCGGTGCATATTTACCCTTAAATTCGCTAGCATCGTCAAATGTTGCAAGAAGCTCGCCATCGGTGTTAATATAGCCCCACTTGTCATCGGCAGTCTGTACAAGAATGACGCTGCCATTGTTATCTATGAATTTGTAGTTGTCGCCCAAAATCGAAAAACTGCACTTTGTATCATCTTTTTTCGTATCTACTTTCACGAGAGTATATACATAGTCTTCAGACCCATATACGCCATGGTAATTAACGAATACATCGTCAGTCACACGAGTTAATTTAGGATCATAACCAAATTCACCATCACTTGGAAAGCTATACATCATCTGAGCTTCAAGATCAAAAAGATGTGGCTGTGCTGCATACGGAGAGGACTGAGTGTAAAAACCCACATATCCATCATAAGCACTTACACCGCCAAAGTAATTCATTGTTTCCTTATATATGGACTCTCGCTCTCCATCCTTTGTTATGAGAGCGACTTCCAGATCATGCTCCATGAGATCGTCAGACACCTTGCTCTGTCTGCTGTTGCCGACAACAAAGAGTGCCGCCACATATTTGTCACTGTCATTTATGCCTCCTATGCTGTATAAATTATCTTCTCTAAGCTCTGTGGTTGTTCCGTCAGGCGAAATCACACTCACTGTCGCATATCCATCGCCCCACTCGGAGACAATGATATATCCATCATCAGAGCAGAAGAACCAATCCTCGGACTGATATGTTATCGCCATGGTGTCACTGCCATTGAAGTCGTATGCATACCTTCTGTCGATTCCGCCTTCTGACTCATTGTACAGCATTTGTTCGTCGTTCATATACCCCAGCTTGTCGTAATCCACTTCGCCGTCTACATTTACGTCAGAGAAAGATAACTCGCCGGACTTTCTCCACGCCGCCGTATCCACCGTGAAGAAGCTCTTTACGAATCCTTCGCTTACTGTGCAATAGAGATCATCGTCATACATTGCGCTGACATCAAATGCCTCATTGTTGATATCCGTTACCGGCGCAGTCAGAAGTTTCAGCTTTGACGAAGCCGCCGATGCTGAGACCGAAAACATCGAGACCGATGTAGCAAATGCCGCAGCATAAGCTATTATCCTTTTTGTTTGCATTATATTATCCTCCATACCTTTGATACACCTAATAAGGTGTGCACCTTTATTATACACCTTTTCAGGTGTTTGTCAAGCTATTTTTCGTGATGTATAATAAATTTGTGTAAACTCACCAAAAATAATTAACCAAAATTGACACTTATCGGAGATGATTTAATGGACATCGGAATGCGCCTAAAAGAAGCCCGCGAGGGCAAAGCAAGCCAGCAGCAGATCGCCGACCTGCTCAACACAACACAGCAGCAGATCAGCAAATACGAAAACAATATCCAGGAGATACCCTGCCGACACATAATCACTCTGGCACAGTATTTTGATGTTTCAACTGATTATCTCCTGGGACTCACCAATGATAAAACAAAACAATGGTGATTTTCCGACGTGTAGGTTTTTCAATGATTTTGTACACGATAGTCAGTAAAGAAATTCAACGGGAGATAACCAGCCAAAGGGCGCATAGGACGGTCATTGGAGCGCCGGAGATGATCTTTTAACTGCTGATCAAGGTCATTGCAGAAATAAAAGCTGTAGCAGGAATAATCTTATTGTAGTCTTCGCGGTGGCTGCGTTCGACCCTGCCATTGTGGCGAGGAGTATACAGACGAATGAGCTTGTAACGAATACCAAGAGCGGAAACAGCGGTCCGGAACAAAGTGGGTTTGTCCTTTGATCCTTGAATAAAGCGGGTTGAAAACTCCGAACCTTTGTACAGTCCCACCTTGCTTTCCAAAACTATAGGTACGACCTGCATTTGCTATATTTCCGGCTTGCTCATGTACTCAGTATTTCTCGCAATATTACATTAGGGATTGACGAAACTCAATTTCATGTGTTAAACTATTCATGAGAGGTAGGGCTTCCTTTCGATGAGTTTTTGTTGTGATGACTTTTTATCGCTTTTGGCTCTATCCCTCAACCATTTTTTCGTCCTGTGTCCAATATCTATTGCAGCACTACACTTGCTGTCAAAATATTTTTTAAAAACCACTTGACAAATTTATGCCGCTATGATATAATATATAAGTCGATTAAGGACTATAGCAATATCGAGATGTGGCTCAGTTTGGTAGAGCGCTGCGTTCGGGACGCAGAGGTCGCAGGTTCGAATCCTGTCATCTCGACCATCAAGCTCTCTACCCATAGGTTGAGAGCAATAAGTGACGCCTGCTGGAATTGTTTCTAGCAGGCGTTTTCGTTTGTATCTTACAGCAGATTGAGTGTCAATTTCAGAGCAATCTTTTCTCTTTGGGAGAGGGTAGGAATGTCCTTCCCAGACTTTTGGTAATGCAGTATTCACAGCCGCACAGCAGCTCAGAGGGTATCGTGACCGTCACTTCCACCTTTGTATCGTACACAGTCACCGACTTGACATATTGCGCTATGAATTTCTTGCATTCGGGAATATCACGCTCATAGACGTATTCAGACAGTACAGAGATAGCTTCATATAGCTTTTCTTCGGATATATTTATATCCGTGTCCCTCATGGTGAGGGATTTCTGGCGTTCCAGACAGGAATTTTCATCAGCCTTTATTCTGGCGAGAATATCCCGGAAGTCATCTTCTATCATACCGTCAGCGACAGCGTTTATGATGTTATTCCGCTTGATTTTGAGCCGTTCCAGTTGGAGAGCTATCTCGTTC
>JALEOL010000048.1 GCA_022766785.1 Oscillospiraceae bacterium | reverse complement strand
GCAGGGAGCCGTCAAGGAGGATATCCCCACGCTGCACCTAAATCCCACGGAAGCGGAGGCGGTCAAGCTGTTCAGCAACACCTACCTTGCGCTGCGCGTGGCTTACTTCAACGAGCTTGACACCTACGCCGAGATGAAGGGTCTCAACGCTCGCCAGATAATCGACGGCGTGGGTCTCGACCCGAGGATCGGCTCCCACTACAACAACCCCAGCTTCGGCTACGGCGGCTACTGCCTGCCAAAGGACACAAAGCAGCTCCTTGCGAATTACGCGGACGTTCCCAACGACATAATCAGCGCGATAGTCGCGGCAAACAAGACGCGCAAGGATTACATCGCCGACCACATCGCGTCGTCCGAGCCGAAAACAGTCGGCATTTACCGGCTCACGATGAAGTCCAACTCCGACAATTTCCGCCAGAGCTCCATTCAGGGCATAATGAAGCGCCTTTCCAGGAAGGGCATTACCGTGATAATATACGAGCCTGCGCTGAGACCCGGGCAGAAATTCTTCGACTATGAGGTCTGCGGCGACTTTGACGAATTCTGCAGGCGCTCCGACATCATCGTTGCAAACCGCATGAGCGCGGAGCTTCAGGGCGTAAAGGACAAGGTTTATACAAGAGATCTCTACAGCAGAGATTAAAAAAGGGGGCGTTCTGGTGGACTCTATCATCTCCGGAACATTTAAAATGATCATCAGGGGCGGCAGTCCTTATCAGCTTTTCTTTGATGATGATTTTCTGCAAATAATGAACATCAAAGACAACTCCGACCCGGAGGGCAATTTCCGACGCTGGTTGGAGTGCGTCCACCCGGACGATGTTCCGCTGCTAAAGGAAGCGATACAGAGCACGCTCCACGGGCTGAAAGCGGAAGTAAAATACCGCTGGCACCACCGCACATGGGGCACAATGACCGCGTACAGCTCTGGAATGCTGGTTTCCAGCGACAACGGTGTGCTGGTGATCTACGGAATGTTCAAGGGTATCCCGGCAGGAAGCACGCCGCTCTACCGCTATGACCCGGATATCCAGCTGCTCACCCGGCTTTTCGCGGATAAAATGCTGGACAGCTTCAGCTTCTGCGCGCTTCTCGAGCTTGACAAGGATCACATGTATATCCTTAACGACTCACTTATCACCAGTTTTTCCGCCGGTCGCGACGACAAATACGAGCAATGGCGCAGAAACATCGTCGAAAAGATACACCCGGACGACCGCGTGCGTTTTGCAGAGCTTTTCTCAAGGGACTCGGTATACGTCTGCTTTAACGTGAACGACGAGGTGCACGGTGAGTTCCGCCTGAAAATAAACGGCGAATACACATGGTTTAATTTCCGCTGCGTCAAGATGAAAAAGCGGCTTGCAGGGAAATACTCCGCGTTCATAGTTGCAAGGCGCATCACCGCCGACCACAAGGCTCTGTACCTTGAAGAACTTCGCAATCAGCTGATAAACGGACTTGCCGTGCCATATCAGATACTTGACCTGATCAACCTCAGCAACGGCAGCTTCTACTCAACGACAGACAAAAAGGGGCTTTACGCAGAAAACTTCGACGTCATCGGCAAATACTCTGAGGCGATAGTCCGCTTCGCCGACCAGTGCGAGTGCAGCGACGAGGACAGAAACGCGATCATCTACAATTTCAGCATTGATAACATGATGCGCCGTTTCGCCGCCGGAGAAAGATACATCGAGTGCGAGATCTGCCAGCGCCGCAGCGGTCAGCCGGAGTGGCTGCGTATCCAGGCGTTCGTTTCTTCGCGTGAAGAGAACGGCACTCCCCGGACGGCGATACTGACCGTTCAGCCAATCACCGACGAGAAGCTGAAGGAACTTCGCTATCAGCAGCGGCTGGAGAGAGCGCTGCGGTCAGAGAGCCAGTACAGGCAGGCGATACTCTCTAATGCAGTCGCGGTATACACGTTCAACATAACCAGGGACACTATCTACGACGAGATCATCGAGCAGGAGGACACGCTTCCGCTTCTGCCCCTTATGGGACTGACGCTTCCCTGCTCTTACGACGAGTATATCCGCCGGAAAAAGCAGTATATCACCGACAAGGACGCCGCTGAGTTTTTCGGCAGGACTTTCTGCACAAAGACCCTTGCGGACATGTTCAACAGCCACCGCCGCAGCTTCGACACCGAATATGAATTCTGTATCAACAACAAGAAAGGCTATTTCCGCGAAGCTATCATACTCACGCAGGATCTTGAGACCGGCGATCTGTGGGGGCTTACCTACGTCCGCGATGTCACCGAGGAGCACGAACAGGCGGCCAGGGTGGAGCTGGCGCTGCGCGACGCATTCGACCAGGCGCAGCACGCCAATTCCGCAAAAACGCTGTTCATGAGCCAGATGAGCCACGATATCCGCACACCGCTGAATTCCATTCTCGGAATGTCCGCGATCGCCAGGGAGCACATTGACGATATGGAGAGAGTTCACGACTGCCTTGAGAAGATCGAGACCTCGGGTAAACACCTGCTTGAGATCGTCAACAACATTCTTGACCTGTCCGCTATCGAAAGCGGTAAAACCGTTCTCGCATGCGACCCGTTCGACCTCAGGGCGTTCCTTGACGAAACTATCCGCATGATGAAGCCGCTCGCGGACAAGAAATCCCACACACTGGACGTGAAGATCTCCAGCGAGATGAATACCAGCGTGCTGGGCGACCAGACAAAGCTCAGACAGCTGCTGGTAAACATCATCGGCAATGCGGTAAAGTACACGCCAAAAGGCGGCAGGATCGAGTTCCGCGCCATTGAGCTGGAGCCTGACCACCACGGTATCTGCCGCTATCTTTTCTCTGTAACGGACAACGGCATCGGCATGAAGCCGGAATTCATTGAGCACATATTCGACCCGTTCGTGCGCGCCGATGACCACCGTATAAGCGGTATCCAGGGCACAGGGCTTGGAATGCCGATCTCCCTGAACATCGCCAGAATGATGAACGGCGATATTGGAGTCAACAGTGTGCCGGGGAAAGGCTCCAGGTTCGATATAACCGTCTGCCTGAAAAAGGGGCAGGGCACCGCTGAATATATCGGTGGGATATCCATGGAGGAAAACCGCCGGGTACGCATGTCCGATCATGACTTCGGCGGCGCAAGGGTACTGCTGGCGGAGGATCTGGAGTTCAACGCAGAGATAGCGTCTGAGTTCCTTGCCGAGGCAAACATAGTCACCGACATCGCCCACGACGGCGCGGAGGCGGTAAAGATGTTCAGCCAGTCCCCGGTGGGGTATTACAGCATTATTTTCATGGATATACAGATGCCTGTCCTGGACGGATACCAGGCGTCGGACAGGATACGTTCCCTCGACCGCAGCGACGCAGCGTCAGTACCCATTATCGCGATGACCGCCAACGCTTTTATCGAGGATATCAAAAAATCAAAGGAGCACGGCATGAACGGACATGTGTCCAAGCCGCTTGATATCACTGCACTGAGCGCAGAGCTGTGCAAGTGGCTCCCACAGAAAGAAAAACAGAGCTGATCATTATGAAAAGAATAGTTTCTATCCAGGATTTTTCCTGCGTGGGAAGCTGCTCGCTCACGGCGGCAATACCTGTGCTGTCCGCGGCAGGGGTGGAATGCTGCGGTATTCCCACCGCACTTCTGTCCAACCACACGGGATTTCCCACATTCTACAGCAAAGACCTCACCGACGAGCTTGCACCTATCGGAGCGCAGCTAAAAAAGGAGCACATTGATTTCGACGGGATATACACAGGATATATCGCGTCCGTGGAACAGACCGATCATATTGAGGAATTCATACGGCAGTTCCACAAACCGGGAACCCCGCTGTTCATCGACCCGGTAATGGGCGACAACGGCAGAATGTACGCCGCGCTGAGCGAGGATCACCCCGAAAGAATGCGGAGCTTCATCTCCGGCGCGGACATCATCACACCGAACATCACCGAGGCATGCCTGCTGACCGGAAGGAGCTTCAACCCCTCCCCCACCCTCCACGAAACGAAGGAAATGCTTCTCGCGCTGTGTGATATGGGGGTAAGATTTGCAGTGATGACCGGCTTCTCGGAAAAGGGAATGCTGGGCGCTGTGGGCTGCTTTGACGGGCAGTTCACAGAATGTCTCACGCCAAAAAAGGACGTTGCCTGCTCCGGCACCGGAGATGTGTTTGCTTCGGCGCTGCTGGGGGCGGTGCTTCGCGGCGCGGACTACCCCACTGCAATGGAGATCGCCACAAGATTTACCTACTGCGCAGTGGAATACACTGCAGAAGCTCCCGACCGGCGGTTTTACGGGATACACTTCCAGCCCGTGCTCGGGGAATACATCTCGATGCTTGACGCTGCGGAAAAGAGGCGCAGCGATGACTGAACCAAAAAAGCTCCGCAACGCTGTGCTGTTCCTCATCACATCGGCGTTCTTCTTTGCGCTGATGAACATGTTCGTCAGGCTGTCCGGCGATATCCCGACCTTTGAAAAGACGTTCTTCCGCAACTTTTTCGCGCTGTTCATCGCGTCCGGCGCTATGATAAAGAACCGCTGCCCTGTCGTTCCGCCAAAGGGGGCAAGGCTGGATCTTATCTGCCGTTCCGTTTTCGGTTACGCCGGGGTAGTATGCAACTTCTATGCGATCGACCGGCTGGATCTCTCGGACGCTTCGCTGCTGAACAAGATGTCGCCTTTCTTCGCGATCGTTTTTTCAACGTTCCTGCTGAAAGAACGTGCGAACAAGGTGCAGTGGGGGATAATCCTCATGGCGTTCGCCGGCGCTCTGTTCGTCATAAAGCCGACCTTCGCAAACGCCGAGCTGCTGCCCTCGATCGCCGGTTTCCTGGGCGGAATGGGTGCCGGTGCAGCCTACACCTTCGTGAGGAGAGCGACCGGAAAAGGCGTAAAGAGCTATTACATCGTGTTCTTTTTCTCGTCATTCTCGACGCTTGCCGCCCTGCCGTTCACTATCGCGCAGTTCGTCATGCCGACATGGCAGCAGCTTCTGATGCTGGTCGGCGCAGGAGTAAGCGCGGCGGTGGCGCAGTTCTGCATTACGACTGCGTATTCCTACGCGCCGGCAAAGGAAGTTTCGATCTACGATTATTCCCAGATCATTTTCGCGGCGCTGCTGGGGTTCGTGGTATTCGGGCAGGTGCCTGATGTGTTCAGCTTTGTCGGGTATATTATCATAATCGCTGCGGCGCTGATAATGTTCAGATACAACAACCGGGCTGAACATAAGACTTAAAAATCGGTTAGGGACACATGTTTCCCCTGTCAATACTCACTTTAAAATGAAATACGCGGCACCACAGAAGTGCCGCGTATAATTTATTTCATTCCAACAACAGCCTTGAGTATCATCGCACAGTCAATGGCGTTCACAAAGCCGTCGCCGTTGTAATCCCAGGTCTCGTCAAGCTCCAGCGAACCGACTACTACCTTGAGTATCGCCGCGGCGTCACGGGCGTCTATAGTTGTGCTGTTGTCCGCGTCGCCCGGCAGTCTGGTCTGGGTATCAAGCATCACCACATACTCACCCCCTGCGGTGGGGATCAGCGTAGCGATACCCGTACTGGTGGAAATCTTGGAGGTGGACTCAAACTCCAGCTCTCCCCGGTCGCCGTTATAGCGGAAGAGGTTCGCGAAGCGGTTCTTGGTCTTGCTGCCGGTGTTGACATACAGGACTGCTCCGATTTTATTCGCACCATAGGTGTGTATCCTCATGACCTCGCTGCCGCCGGCGTTGTCGATGAGCACCGACGGAATGTACACGTCCTTGGTCTTGACCCCGGCGCTGAATGCCGCTACGGTCTTTTTGAGCTTTCCGGTATCTATTACCCAGCTTATCTTGCTGTTTACCACAAACTCCAGCGTGAGCTTTCTCTTGATCGCCGAATTGATGATATCCGCCGGAACCGAGGTGTTGCCGTTGAGGTTTATCTTTATGCGCGAGCCTTTTTCAGCCGCCGCGATCTTCTTCTGGATCTGCGTCCAGCCCTTTACCGTCGAGCCGTCGATCTTGGGATCGGATACCGTGTCGTCGTCATCGTCGTCGATCACCGGATCGTCATCATCCTTTGGCTTGTTGGGATCGGTGGGATTTGTTGGGTCGGTGGGGGTGACAGGATCATCGCTTGCAGTGGGGCGCTTGCGCACTACTATATTGAACTGCGCAGTGCAGCCCTTGTAATTCACCGTAAGGGTCTGCTGACCGATCACCCAGCTGTCAAAGCCGTCGATCATGTCCTCGTCCATGTCAATGGTCTCAGTAGTGCCGTCGTCGTTGGTAACAAGAATCTTTCCGCCGGAAACGTTCAGGCTTTCTCCCAGGAAGTAGGAAGACTTGGTGGGCCGGGTAACTATCTTTATCTCCTTGACGCCGTAATCCACGCCGATATAATAGGTATAGTTCACCACAGGGCTTGGATCGATATTTAGGTCAGAGCATACCGCGTATGTCCTTATCGTGTAAGTTCTGACATCGCCTTTCACCAGCGCAAGTCTTATCGACTTATTGAACTGCAGCCTGGTCGTGCTCACGGTAGGGTCAGTGCCGTCCAGCGTATAATAGATCGTGGTATCCGGAGTGTCGCACTTCAGCGTGACAAGTATAGATTTCTCGTAGGTCACTCCGGCGGTATAATCCGGATAAGGCGCCAGCGCTTTATTCTTCGGAAGCGTGATAGTGTATGTCCGCGAGATGATATTCGACGATATCATCTTGCCCGTGGGATCCTTGGCGTAGAACCGTACATTGTAGTTCTTGGTGCTGTTCGCCTGACCTGCGAGCCGGAACACGCCGGTGTATTTCTCGAACTCTGCAAGCTTTGCGGTAGGATCAGTGGTATACCAGATCTCAGCGCCGACTGTGGTGCAGTTCAGCGAAATATCCAGTGACTGCTGATAGATGCCGGAATCGTAGTTTGCGGTAGGATCAGCCACGGTGCGCTTGGGCAGGGTGATCGTGTATACGAAGGAGTTAACCGGGCTGTCGTTCTTGCCTGGGGCGGTGGCTATCGCCTTGATATAGTAGGTCGTGACCTCGCCGGGGTTGCCGTACAGCCTTATAGGAGCATTGTACGCAATGCCGCCGGCAACGGTGGGAAGCTCCGGCTGCTTGTTCTCGCCGAGGGTGTAGTATATTGTCGCGCCCTCGGAAGCGGACAGGGTTACGTCCACAAAGTCATAGAACATATGCCCCTGGGTGGAGTCCGACGGAGAAGCGGTCGGCCAGGCAAGCGCGCCTGCCGCACCAACGAACACGTTCACCTTGACAAGGTTCTCTCCCTCGTTATAGGTTATGAAATCCGGCAGGGAGACGGTTCCTGTTATCGTGAACGTCTGCGATTTTGCGTACTTTGGATCGTAAAGAGGATCGGTGGTATTGAGATCCCACTTCACCGGATACTGATCCTCAAGCAGAGTGCCCTTCGGCGCTTCGACATCGACAAGCCCCGGCAGCCTGCTGCCGATATCCTGGATATCCGTGCCGTTTTCCACAACCACGGTATCCGCCGGGGGTATCACCCTGTACAGAGCCAGCTTTGCCGTTCTGCCGGGGAACTTGTACGTCACTGTGAGCGTTCCCGTTTCATTGGTGGAGCAGTTCGCCAGCGATCCGTTGACGTAAGCCTGGGTCTTGTTGAATGCGAACATGTTCTTCGGCGTGAGCTGTATGCTGACGGAATAAACCGCATTGTAATCAGCCCTGCCGTTCTTTACCGTGCCTATCCACGCAACTGCGGAAGTCAGCGCAACGCCCTTTGTGACCTCGCCTCCCTCGTATCTCGCAACGGTGTTCAGTATCTCGCCGCCCACCGGCTCATCTACCTCAAGGCGAACCTCGGGGATATTCTGCATGGTGGTGGGCTGTAAAGTGATAGAGTATACATACTGGACTATCTCACTTGTCAGCTTCTTGGGGTCGTATGCAAGTACGTTTATGTAGTAGGTCTTGGTATCTCCCTCAACGCCGCTTAGCGGGATACCGTTGAGATACTTATGGTCTGCGTTACCGCCCACAGGGAGGTTCGGGCTGTTCTTGCTCTCGTTTACCGTATAGTAGATCGTGCCCTCTGCCGCGGTGAAATATACCGTGAGATTGTGGTCATAATCCATGGGTGGAGTATCATATCTCGGCTCAGGAGGCAGGAGCTGGTCTGCTGCTGCTATCTTTACCGTACAGTACAGGTTGAATGTCGCGCCGGTATTGGTAACATACGCACCGTAGGAGGACATCGAAACAGTACCGATGAGCGTGAATTCCTGACCGTTGATATCCGACTCGTTGAAGCTGCCTTTCTCAAAAAGGAAGTTTCCGGCGGAATTCACCCAGGTTATCGGGACATTATTTATCGGCTCGCCTCGGTGGGTCTGGGTACCGGTCAGTATCTTCGCGTACCTCGGCAGGGCGCTCAAAATATTGTTCTTGTTGGAATAGACGGGGAGGTCGATAGTCGTGCGGTTGGAGGTTCCGTCGGTGGTGGCAGAAACGGGATAAACCGCCTGTTCCGCCTCCGGCAGCGCGGTACGGGAATCGAACTTTATCGTTGCCACTATGTAGTCGCCGTCAAAGGTCGCCTGAACGCTCTCGTCGGTCGCGCCGCTCTTTTCGGTGTAGTAATGCACCGAAACGCTGGAGCCTGCGGAGTAACCCCGGGCAGGCAGGAATTTGATCTTTACATAATATACCTTATTATAATCCGCGATCGTGTCCGTCACCAGAGTGCCATTCTCAAGATACCATTCAACAACGGTATCCGCCATGGAAAGCTGGGTGTCGTCAGTCACGGCGATGTCGCCCGCACCCCAGAACGGCTGGTCTGCCACAGGCGCTTTCAGGACATGGTCGCTCCTCATGACTATCCTGTCAATGGTTATCGCCGCATAAGCAGAGTTCACCGCACCCAGCATATCTCCAAGCGCCGCCGGGTCGCGCAGGGTGAACAGCATCGCCGCAGCCGCAAATGCAGCCACGATCCTCTTCCAAATCTTCATACCAATACCTCCCGTATATTGATAAATTTATTTATTATATTATATTACAATTTCCGCTTCAAGTCAATAGAGCAGGATAAAAAAACCATTACAGGACTTTTATGAATTTTACGCCATATTTATATATCGGCAGGATCGCTGAAAAATAAAGCGTATTCCCACATTTTTTACCTGCTGCAAACAGTGAAAGTCATCTCGTCCCCGGCAAACTCCGCGGTCATGCCCTGCTTTTCGAAGTATTCGCAGATGAACCGGCGCAGTTCGTCGTTTTTCTCGTCAAGGTTGAAATACTGACCGCCGCAGCCGTCATGGAAATGCACATGATCGCTGAAATGCGCGGCGCAAGCCTCTTTCAGCTTTAATACCTCGCTGTAGTCAAGAGCACGCTTCATCGCAGATCCTCCTTTAGTTCACCGCAGGCGCTGAGGTATCGCCGCACCTCGGTTATATACACGTCGGCGATGTCGCTTAAAATGCTGTGCTTCTTCACGACATAGCCTATCTGCATTATGGTATTGCGGTTGTGCTCGTCCTCCCGGAACGGCACCGCACGGTACTCGCTGCCGTTCAGCTCCTCGCAGATTATCCCGGAGCACAGCGTGTAGCCGTTCAGTCCCACCATGAGGTTTAGCTGGGTCGCGCGGTCGGTGCTGCGTATCATGCGCGGATAGTCGTTGTCGGTTAGTATCTCCTCCGCCAGAAATCCTGAAGCGCCGTCGCCCTGCTCGAACACCAGACAGGGATAGTCCGCGAGCTGCTCAAGACCGATGGAGTTTTCGTTCGCGAGAGGGTGATTTTTCCAGAGATAGACATACGCACGGCAGTCGATAAGCGGCACGAACTCTAGCTCCAGGTCGTGGAGTATCTTGCCGATTATCCTGCGGTTGTACTCGCACTGATAGATTATCCCGACCTCGCTGCGCAGGCTGCCGACGTCCTTCAGCACGTCCATTGTCCTGGTCTCACGGATAGCGAAATCGAAATTCAGCGTGCCGAAATTCTTCACCATCTCCACAAACGCCTTTACCGCAAAGGAATAGTGCTGGGTAGACACCCCGAACCTGCGTTTCGCACCGCCGCTCTCCCCGTATTTCTGCCGCAGAAGCTGGTACTGCTGATAGACCTGCCGCACATACATCAGGAAATCCGCGCCCTCGGCGGTGACGGACACTCCCCTGCTGCTGCGCGAAAAGATCTGTATCCCGATCTCCTTTTCCAGCTCCCTGACTGAACTCGTGAGAGACGGCTGCGATATGAAAAGCTGCTCCGCCGCCCGGTTCATGGAGCCTTCCTCGGCGATAGTCAGCACATATTTCATCTGCTGTAATGTCATTTTTATCCCTCTCAGTTATTTTGTTGATATTATTATACTACCACACGCCGATTATGTCAACCGTTTTTTTATATGCCACCCGGTGGGTAATAGAGCAGGACTATAATCAGAAATTACATTCATTCCCAGAAAGTGCCGCAGTTGTTTCTCACTATTTTTGATGATTATATAAAAAAACACTTGCATTAAAACGGCTAATGTGGTATAATATTTAATAGTGTATGTGCTGTCCGGGGATCGGCGGCACTTCACGTCCGAACGTCCCTGATCTCCGGCGCGCGCCGGATCTATATACAGACGAGGTGACTTAATGAAAGCTGATCTGCATTGCCACACCACAATTTCAGACGGTTCGCTCGGTATTTCCGACGTTATCCGTCAGGCGGACAGGAACGATGTCCGCTGCCTTGCTATCACCGATCACGACAGCCTGGCTTCCCTCTCCCGTTCGGCGGTACTGGGAAAGCGATACAACGTGAATGTCATTCCTGCCGTGGAGTTCTCGGCGTTTGACAACACCCGGGGAAGAAAGGTACATATCCTTTGCTACATGCCGGCAAAGCCCGACAGACTTGAGGGTCTGTGCCTGCGCACTTCAACAGGCAGAATGGAGCTTGGAAAGCGCATGGCGGTCAAGGTGCTGGACAAATACCCGATAACACTGGAGAGCATTCTGCGCTACTCCGCAGGAAGCAAGGCTATCTACAAGTGCCACATCATGCACGCGCTGATGGACTACGGCTACACCACCGAGCTTTACGGCGACGTGTACGACTCGATATTCGACGTCAAGGAGGGCATATGCGCCGAGGAAGTGGCGTCAGAAGCGGATTTCTACCCGGACGTGAAATTCGTGACAACTCTCATTAAGGCAAGCGGCGGAATTTCTGTAATGGCTCACCCCAAGGTATACGACAGCTTCGAGCTTCTGGAGGAGCTTGCGGCGGAAGGAGTTATCGACGGCGTTGAGGTCTGGCACCAGAGCGCCGGGGAAAATGACCGCAGACAGCTGCAGGAGATCGCCGAAAAGCACGGACTGCTCACCACCGGCGGCTCGGACTTCCACGGGTTCTATAATCACTATGCTATACAGATCGGCTCCAACGACACACCGGAGGAGTCGCTGAACAGGATACTCAACCACAAGGGCAAGGCATGATCCCCGCCACGGAGCGGCGCATTGCCACGGTTTATCGCAAATTATCGCAAAAGAAGGACAGGACAATGGACATCAAAGAAAAAGCACTGCAAAAACACTACGAATGGGGCGGAAAGCTGGAGGTGATCTCCCGCGCCCCTATAGAGACCCGTGAGGATCTCTCCCTCGCATATACTCCCGGCGTGGCTCAGCCCTGCCTGGAGATCGCAAAGGATCCCGAGCTTTCCTACAAGCTGACCCGCCGCAGCAATCTGGTGGCGGTCATCACCGACGGCACTGCGGTGCTTGGTCTCGGAGATATCGGCGGACTCGCCGGAATGCCGGTAATGGAGGGCAAATGCTGCCTGTTCAAGGAATTCGGCGGCGTGGACGCTTTCCCCCTCTGCATAAAGAGCAAGGATCCCGATGAGATAGTCCGCACCATTGAGCTTATCTCCGACAGCTTCGGCGGCATAAACCTGGAGGACATCTCCGCGCCGCGCTGCTTTGAGATCGAGGCGAAGCTGAAGGAAAGGCTGGATATCCCGGTATTCCACGACGACCAGCACGGTACGGCGATAGTTGTAGGCGCGGCGATGATAAACGCGATCAAGCTCGCCGGGAAGAAGCTCTCGGATATCACGGTTGTTATCAACGGCGCAGGCTCCGCAGGTATCGCTATCGGAAAGTTCCTGCTGAAGCTGGGGGTTGGCGACCTGCTCATGGTGGACCTCTGCGGTATCCTCAACCGTGATGAGCAGTACACAAATCCTGCCCACGCAGAAATGGCAAAGCTCACCAACAAGCGTAATATCAAGGGAGATCTCGCGGAGGCGCTCAAGGGCGCAGACGCATTCGTCGGGGTGTCAAAGCCGAACCTCGTAACTCCCGAAATGATACAGTCCATGGCGGAGAAGCCGGTGCTGTTCCCCATGGCAAATCCCGAGCCGGAGATCACCTACGACCTCGCAAAGCAGAGCGGCGCATATATCGTCGGCACCGGCAGAAGCGACTACCCCAATCAGATAAACAACGTTCTGGTGTTCCCGGGCGTGTTCAAGGGAGCGCTGAGAGTCCGCGCAAAGGCTATCACAGAGGAAATGAAGCTGGCTGCGGCTTACGCGATCGCCGGTTTAGTTACAGACGACAAGCTGTCTGTAGACTACATCATACCCAGCGCTCTGGACAAATCAGTCGCAAACGCTGTGGCTGACGCAGTGGCAGAGGAATGGCTCAAAAGCGGAAATAAATAATCAAGGCGGTGAAATTACAATGACATATGAATACTATCCCAGGGGCGTGTGCTCACGGAAAATGATATTTGATATCGAAAACGGCGTTATTATGTCAATGGAAGTGATCGGCGGCTGCAACGGAAACCTCAAGGGTATCTCTTCCCTGGTGAACGGAATGAAGCTGCAGGACGTGATCTCGCGTCTGGAGGGTATCACCTGCGGCAGCAAGCCCACCTCCTGCCCTGCGCAGATCGCGGAGGCTCTTAAAAAGTACCTTGCGGAAAACTGACGGGAGATATGAATGAAAATACCTGAACTGTTCAAGGACAGACGCACCGTGTTCTCTTTCGAGGTTTTTCCCCCGAAAAAGGACAACGATGTATCTGTTATTTATGACACGCTGGAGCAGCTGGGGGATCTTCACCCGGACTTCATCAGCGTGACCTACGGCGCCGGAGGGTCGGCGGCAGGCGCTTCCACGATCGACCTTGTGAAGCGGATAAAGGAGCACTGCCATACCGAGTCGATAGCTCATCTCACCTGCGTCAATTCCACAAAAGCGGACATCGACGAGAAGATAAAGGAGCTTGAAGCAAACGGCGTTGAAAACGTCCTGGCGCTGCGCGGCGATATCAACCCGAACTTTCCGCCGAAGCACGAATTCCTGCACGCAAGCGACCTCATCGAATACATGAAGCCGCGCTCCAGTCTGTCCTTTTCCGGCGGCTGCTACCCAGAAGTACACCCCGAGGCGGCAAACATGGTGGACGATATCCATAACCTCAAGAAAAAGGTGGACGCAGGCGCTTCCCACCTGATATCCCAGCTTTTCTTCGACAACGGCTCATTCATGAACTTCCTGGAGAAAGCAAGGATAGCAGGGATAAACGTCCCGATAGAAGCCGGGATAATGCCCTGTGTAAACGCAAAGTCTATCCAGAGAATGGTGACGATGTGCGGCGCCAGCCTGCCTCTGAAGTTCACCAAGATGATAAACCGCTACGGCGATAACCCCGAAGCAATGCGCGACGCCGGTATCGCATACGCGGTGGATCAGATAATCGACCTGGTGGCTCAGGGCGTGGACGGAATACACCTCTACACCATGAACAATCCGTATGTTGCAAGAAAAATCAGTGAAAGCATAGAAAAGGTGATACGCAGTGACAAGTGAAATTACCCGTATAAACCGTGCGGAAGCGCTTCGCTACATGGGCTACACCGAGGAGCCGGACGCCCGCATCAGCGCAGTTATCGACGAATGCGAGCGTGAGCTTCTTAAAGAGGCGCGGCCCCAGTTCGTGTGGCGCGTGTTCAATATCATGCGAAGCGGACATGATCTTTCCCTGTCGGACTGCGACTTCTACCTTGAGGGAAAGGATATCGCGGAGCACCTGCGCGGCTGCGACAAGGCGGCGGTTTTATGCTCCACGCTTTCCTCCGACACCGACAGATACCTCAAAAAGCTGGACGTTTCCGACTCGATGAAAGCGGTCATAACAGACGCCCTCGCAAACGCGATGATCGAACAGGTCAACGAGGAAGCGCGCCAGGATATTCTCGCCAATATGCCGGGCTACAGCACGACATGGTGCTATGGCGCAGGCTATGGTGATTTCCCGATCGAATGCGCTCCCCTGCTTATCGCCTCTGTTGACGCCGTGCGGAAGATCGGCGTGTGCTGCACCGCTACCCACATGCTCACCCCCAGAAAGACCATAATCGGCGTTGTGGGGCTGTTCCGCGGCGAGCTGGACAAAAAGCGCCGCAGCTGCGAGGACTGCAACGCAAAGGATACCTGCCGGTTCCGTGCTTACGGCACCAGATGCTGACAGTATTTCCTTATTTCAATATATTCAATTGACAAATTATGCAATTTAAGGTATAATATATAATCAAATCATCGCAAAAAATAAGGAGAAAGCGACATGCCGCCAAAACCCAAATTCACAAAAGAAGAAATAGTAAACGGAGCGTTAGAGCTTGTAAGCGAAAAGGGCATTGAGTATCTCACCACGCGAAATCTCGGGGAATGGCTGGGCAGTTCCGCCCGTCCGATCTTCACGGTGTTCAACAGCATGGACGAGGTGATCGCCCTGGTGCACGAAGCCGCGCTGGAGCGGTTCAACAGCTATATCCGCGAGATCGTGGATTTCACCCCGGCTTTCAAGGAAGCAGGTATCCGCATGGTGCGGTTCGCCATAAGAGAGCCGAAGCTGTTCCAGCTCATATTCATGACTGAGAGCAAGAAGCCTGCCGGTCCCGGTTCCTTTTTCGGGAGCCTCGGCGAATACGAGGAGATATGCACAGCGGTCATCGTTCGCGACTACGGGCTGAATGCGGAGGAAGCCAAGGTGCTGTTCCAGCACATGTGGACGTATACATACGGGATAAGCGCGCTGTGCGCAACCAAAATGTGCATGTTCTCCGAAATGGAGATAGCGAACCTTATCGGTACGGAATTCCTGGCGATAACCTCTCTCATTAAGGGGGGGAACATGTATGCAACCACCCCGTTGCCTGTTCCCGGTCACGAAAAGGAAAACCTCAAAACCAACGATATTCTCGAAAATCTCAGAAAATGACATAGTATTATCCCCCCTTGCCGCTTATGACGAGGGGGGTAAAGTTTTTCTACCGGCAGACACTTTGGAAAAAAATCTGTCCCGATTTTCACCCAGATATTGTGCCGATCAACGATCTCCGGAACTCACCGGGGGTCATGCCGGTAACGCTGCGGAAGCGGCTGCAAAAATGGCTCTGCGAAGAAAAACCCAGCAGTCCGCTGATTTCGGACAGGGAAATTCCGCCGGCAATCAGGCTTTTTGCCGCGTTCACCCTCTGCTCAAGAATATACTGCGTGACAGACAGCCCGGTCTCACGGCGGAACAATGCCGCAAGATACGTCCTGTCATACCCGACGCTTTCAGCCACCTGCGCCGCCGTCAGCCGGGTGTGCAGCTTATCCGAAATAACGCTCATCGCCTGGCGCACCGCAGGTGATACGTTCCGGCTGTGCACGCGCTTCATTCTCCCGGCAAATTCCAGCGACATCTCGTCGTTTATCCGGCGCACTTCCTCGCAGCTCCTGCATTTGTCCGCGCGCCTTATGAACATATCGCTGAGGCTGTACGCGTCCTCCTGCGGCATTCCTGCGGCGATACAGCGGCGGGTAATGATGGTGCAGTTGGCGACAAGGTGGTATATCTCATTGCGCACCGGATCGTCGGACAGCCTGCCCTTCTCAGTCTCCTGCGATACTCCCCCGGGGTACTTTTCACGCAGTCCCAGTATTCCCTGTACATCTCCGTCCGCCACCAGCTGATAAAACTCCTGCTCCTCGCCGTGCGGTGGGTGAGGTACTCCAAGCTCCTTCATCAGATTGAGCTGCATTTCAGTTTCACCGGACATTTCATCATCTCCTGTGTTATTATACAACATTTCTGACAGAAAAACAACACTTATGATATATCATTTCCGGAAATAATGCTATACTGGAGATACCAAAACAAAACCAGACGAGGTGTGAATATGAAAAAAATACTATCAGCGCTGATCGCTTCCGCCTTACTCCTTGCCACTGCGTGCAGTGAAGATCCCAGGGAAATAAGCTCCGGTGAGGTATCAGCGCAGGCTGTCACAACAGAGGCTGCCGCGCCTTCCGCAGATGCGTGCGAAGATATCTCCGGGCTTTCATCACAGGAAATAGTAAGCGCCATGACTATCGGCTGGAACCTCGGAAATACACTTGACTCATGCCAGGCAGACCGCGACGGCGACGGCGTTATCAACGAGCATGTCGCCGAGGGCGAGGAGCCGGACGAAACGCTCTGGGGAAATCCCCGTGCAACAAAGGAGCTGTTCCAGGCGCTTCTTGACAGCGGTGTGAACGCCGTGAGGATCCCGGTCACATGGCGCGACCACATTGACGCTGACGGCAACATATCCCCGTCATGGCTGGACCGCGTGCAGGAGGTCGTTGACTACGCATACGACCTGGGAATGTACACCATAATCAACATACACCACGACGGCGGTGGAGACCCACAGTTCGGTGCGTGGATATGCAATGCAGCGACCGACTATGACGCCATCCTCGCCAGATATCTTAACCTCTGGACGCAGATCGCCGACAGGTTCGGGGATTATGACGAGCATCTGATATTTGAGAGCATGAACGAGGTGGGCTTCGATTCACTTTCGCAGGGAAAGGCATACGAACTCCTGAACAGTCTTAACCAGGAATTTGTTGACCTTATCCGTTCCTCCGGCGGAAAAAATCCCATGCGGCATCTGCTGATCGCCGGTTACTGGACTGACATTGCAAAGACCTGCGATCCACGCTATGTTATGCCCTCCGACCCTGCCAACAGAAGCATAGTATCGGTGCACTACTACACGCCGTGGGATTTCTGTACCACGAACATCAAAAACGAATGGGGCACGGCGCAGGAGCAACAGGAAATGGAGCGTCTCATCGGCATGATGAAAACCAATTTCGTTGATAAGGGAATACCTGTGATCATCGGGGAATATGCGGCAAGCGGGAACGACTTCAACAGCTGTGTGTTCTTCTGCGAGAAGCTTGTGAAGCTCTGCCACGACTACGGTATTGCGACATTCCTCTGGGACAACGGGAACGGTCAGTTCGACCGCAGCACCAACACCTGGCGCAGCGAGCAGATGCACAGTGCTTTGCTTCGGGCGGTCAGCGGCGAGGACTACACTCCCGAAAAATCTCAGTCATAAAAAATGGGAGGGTCGCCCCTCCCTTCATTTTATCAAAGAAGAAATCAAATCACAACATCATGCCCGAACACACGCATTACTCCCTCGGTGACGGAATAGAACAATCCATTGTGGGAGCCGTCCGGCTGAGCCGCCGCGAATATCGGCGCGCCGCCGCATGAGAGCGCGATATAGTCCGTCAACACCAGCACCAGCCACACTGCGTACACTGCGGACAGAGCGAGCACGGTGCCAGCAAACGCCCTCTTAGCCCGGGGCATCGGCGGTGTTCCTCCCGACCAGCGCCCGAGTATCCTGCCAAGAAGCTGCACCAGTCCCCAGAACACCAGAAGCTCCGCGGGAACAAGGATCGCAATGCAGAGCCATTCATAGAAGCTCAGCGGCACGATATAAAACAGCGAGCCAAGCAGCCAGCACGCTCCGCAGAACACCACCGGCACCGCTGTCAGCATTGCAATATGCCACCTGCGGAACGGCTTGCAAACGCGGAACAGCACTCCATAAAGCACCCCGGCGGTAACGTACACTGCCATTACCGACAGCCGCTCCTGCGGTATCGAGAAAATATTCTGAAGCACAAGCAGAGTACCGATACCCAGCACCACGGTAAGCCCCCCGGGGAGCGCCTTTTTCAGCACGTTCGCGATAAAGCTGCCCTGTACCCGGTCTTTGTTAGTTTCCAGTGCCAGCAGGAACGACGGGGCACCGATAAACAATGCGCTTATCAGCGTAAGCTGTATAGGCTGAAACGGATAAGCCGAGGACGAAAACAGAAACACCACCGACAGCAGGAACGAGAATATCGTCTTGACAAGGAACAGCGACGCAGACCGCTGGATATTGTTGATACAACGTCTGCCCTCCTCTACCGCCACCGGCATTGAGGAGAAATCGCTGTCCAGAAGGACCAGCTGCGACACGCACCGCGCAGCGTCGCTGCCGGACTGGACAGCCACCGAGCAATCCGCTTCACGCAGCGCAAGGACATCGTTCACCCCGTCGCCGGTCATCGCGACCTTGTGCCCGGCGGCTCTCAGCGCTTTCACCAGAGCCAGCTTACGGGAGGGGGTCACTCTGCCGAAAACGGTGTACTTCTCAGCCGCCGCGTTCAGCTCCTCGTCGGTGAGCTTCGATACGTCGGCGTAATTCTCTGCACCGGAAAGCCCTGCCTTTGCCGCTACATTTGACACAGTTACCGGGTCGTCTCCGGATATCACCCGGATATCTACCCCCTGCCTGCGAAAATAGTCCAGCGTGGCAGGAGCGCTTTCGCGTATCTCGTCAGAAAGCACCACCAGCGCCCTGGGACGAAGACCCGTGGGCAGCGCCTTGTCCGGGAGCGGCTCGCTGCTGTCCGCAAGAAGCAGCACGCGCATTCCCTTTCCGGAGTACTCCTCGCACCTGGCGCTTATCCCGGCGTATTCATCGCTGCCCAGCACGAAGCTTGGCGCTCCCAGCACCAGCGTTCCAAATTCATCGAACTGCGCCGCGCTCCATTTTCTCGCCGAGGAGAACGGCTCCAGCTTTATGCACTGAACTGAGCTGCCGGGGAATTTCCGTGATATCGCCGCCATGGTCTGGTTTTCCGCGCCCAGTACCCCGGAAAGAGCCGACAGCGCAGGCTCGGGGTCATAGTCCTCGTCAAGTCTCACGATCTCGCTCAGATGCATGTTTCCGGTGGTGATAGTCCCGGTCTTGTCAAGGCAGAGCACATCTACCCGGGCAAGGCTTTCCACGCAGTAAAGATCCTGACAGAGCGTCTGCCTGCGCGCAAGTCTTATTGAGCTTACCGCAAGGGCGATACTGGTCAGCAGCACAAGCCCCTCCGGTATCATTCCGATGACCGCCGCCGCGGTACTCGTCACGCTGTACTGAAGCTCCTGCCCGGCAACGAACAGCGCCTTAGTAAACAGCACCAGTGCGAACGGCAGGATACACACGGATATCGTGGATATTATCTTATTTATGGCGTCCATCATGTCAGAGTGGCGCTTTTTCGCTTTCTTGGCTCCGGCGGCTATCTTATTGGCGTAGGCTTCCGCGCCCACCGCAGTTGCCTGTGCCTTTCCGCTGCCCGTCACCACGAAGCTGCCGGAATACAGCGTATCCCCGGGGCGTTTCACCACCGTGTCGCTTTCGCCGGTCAGCAGACTTTCGTCCACCTCCAGCTCGCCGCTCGCAAGAACTCCATCGGCGCAAAGCTGCCTGCCGGAAGAAAGCAGCATGATGTCCCCGGGTACGATATCGGAGACCGGAAGCTCGATCTCCTCCCCGTCTCTCAGCAGATGCGCACGGGGCGCGGAGATCAGCGAAAGTCTGTCGATAGTGCGCTTGGAGCGTATCTCCTGGAATATCCCGATAGCGATATTGCAGATGATCACGCCCATGAACAGCATGTTCCGGTAGGCTCCCACAAGGAACACCAGAACAGCGATGATCACGTTTATCAGGTTGAACAGCGTGAATATGTTATCCGCGAAGATCCTTCCCACGCTCTTGGAACGCACTGACGCGTCTCCGGCGTTTTCTCCCCGGGCAGTCTTTTCCGCAGCCTGCTCCCGTGTAAGTCCGGTCTCGGTATCTGTCATGACGTCACCTCTGTCTTGCTTATTTACAATATAGTATATCCCCACAATGGGGGTCTTGTCAAGCGCTTAAATTTGATTTCCGGAAGAAAATATGATAAATTCACTCGCTACGGGTGTAGATACTGCCGCCGTTTGCGCAGCCGGTCATCATCGTTATTACCGATATCGCCGCAAGTCGTTTTTTCATATCAGTTCCTTTCCGGTAAGCACACTCAGTCAATGGAATTATACCTTACTTTTCACCTTTTGTCAAGGCAGAGAGTTCAGTATGAAGAATAATGACGGAAGTATCTGCAAAAAATAAGCTATCCCCCTTGAAATTTCTCCGAAGATATGGTATAATGTATGTGATTATTCAGGGATAATACACTCACCTGATTAAAATACAGAACAACAGGAGGAACATATAATGGCAGATATTCAGAAGCTTTACGACCTGTGGCTTGAAAAGGCAGTCGCTGACCCCGATCTCAGGAAAGAGCTTGAGAGCGTCGGCAATGACGAGGAGGGCAAGAACGACCGCTTCTACCGCGATCTCGAATTCGGCACGGGCGGTCTGCGCGGAGTCATCGGCGCAGGAACCAACAGAATGAACGTTTACACCGTAAAGAAGGCTACTCAGGGTCTTGCGGAGTATATCCTCGCAAGCGGCGAGAAAAAGTCCGTGGCTATCTCCTATGACAGCCGTATCAAGTCCGACTACTTCTCAAAGAGCACCGCAGAGGTACTTGCTGCAAACGGCATCAAGGTTTACATCTACAAGGAGCTGATGCCTACCCCCATGCTGTCCTGGGCGGTAAGAGCGCTGGGCTGCGGCGCAGGCGTTATGGTGACTGCAAGCCATAATCCCGCAAAGTACAACGGCTATAAGGTATACGGCAACGACGGCTGCCAGCTCACTCTGGAGGCTGCCGAGGCTGTTCTCGCAAAGATCAACGCTATCGACATCTTCGACGGCGTAAAGTCCACCGATTTCGACAAGGCTGTCGCTGACGGCATGATCAGCTTCATCGGCGACGATGTGATCGACGCGTACATAGCAAAGGTAAAGGAGCAGGGACTTCACACCGACCTCGTTGCCGGAAGCGGTCTCAAGGTAGTGTACACCCCCCTCAACGGCACCGGTAACAAGCCTGTACGCCGTATCCTCAGCGAGATCGGCGTTAAAGACGTTGTTGTAGTTCCCGAGCAGGAGCTGCCCGACGGCAACTTCCCCACCTGCCCGTTCCCGAACCCCGAGATCAAGGAGGCTCTCGCCGTAGGTCTGAAGCTCTGCGAGACCGAGAAGCCCGACCTGCTGCTCGCCACCGACCCCGACTGCGACCGCGTCGGCATCGCAGTTCCCGACGGCGACCACTACGAGCTGTTCACCGGAAACGAAGTGGGCGCTCTGCTTCTCGAATACATCTGCAAGGAGCGCATCGCCCTCGGCACAATGCCCAAGGATCCCGTTGCAGTAAAGACTATCGTTACCACAGACATCACCAAGGCTATCTGCAGGAAGTACGGCGTTGAGCTGCGCGAAGTGCTCACCGGCTTCAAGTTCATCGGCGAGCAGATCGGCTTCCTCGAGGCAAAGGGCGAGGAGGAGCGCTACATTTTCGGCTTTGAGGAGAGCTACGGCTACCTCGCAGGCGGATATGTGCGCGACAAGGACGCTGTCGTGGCATCCATGCTCATCTGCGAGATGGCGGCGTTCTACCGCACCAAGGGAATCTCCCTCATCGAAGCGAGAAAGAGAATGTACGACGAGTACGGCGTATACTTCAACAAGCTGGAGAACTTCACCTGCGAGGGCGCAAGCGGCATGGAGCGCATGAGCGAGATCATGTCCGACCTCAGAACAAACGGTCCGAAGTCTATCGGCGGTCTGTCCGTTGAGGCTGTTGCAGACTACGAGGCTTCCACCAAGACCTATTCCGACGGAAAGACCGAGCAGATCACCCTGCCGAAGTCCAACGTCATCACATTCTTCCTCCAGGACAACGCAAGCGTAGTTATCAGACCCTCCGGCACAGAGCCGAAGATCAAGGTATACTACACCACCACAGGCGCGCAGAAGTCTGACGCCGTGGCTCTCCAGGAGAAGCTTTCCGCTGATTTCACCAAGGTTCTCGGCTTCTGATAACCAAGAGAAGCACCGGTATCACGACTCGTCCGGTTTTCCGGAAAAATTTCAGAAAATTTTGAAAAACCCCTTGAAATTCCGGATAAGTTGTGATATAATATATAATTGTAATGACTATGCCAAGGTCTGAACCGCTGATGGTAAGCAAACCAGGGTTTGGCATATATGGATTGAGGTGAAATTCATGAAAGAAGGTATTCATCCCGTATACGAGGCGACTGTTATCAGATGCGCTTGCGGTAACGAGATCCCGACACGCTCTACCAAGAAGGACATAAGAGTAGAAATCTGCTCCAAGTGCCATCCGTTCTTCACCGGTAAGCAGAAGCTGGTTGACTCCGGCGGACGTGTTGACAGATTTAAGAAGCGCTACAACATGGGCAAGTAATTATTCTGTCGCCAGACTCAATGAAGAAAAAACACACGCTCGGGTTTCCTGCGTGTGTTTTTGCGTTATTAAGGAGGTACCCATGGAATACAATACCATTGCAAAGAGATGCGAAGCCAGATTTATTGAGAAAAAGTCAGAATTCATAGGGTACCTCTGCCCTGTTCAGACCGAGGAGCAGGCGACAGCGTTCATTGAGGAGATACGCGCCATGCACCGCAAGGCTACCCACAACTGCTACGCCTATATCCTCCGGGAAAACAACACTGCCCGGCACTCCGACGACGGCGAACCCGGGGGGACCGCAGGATTGCCAATCTACGAGGTTCTCCGCAAGGAGGGGCTTACCGATGTCTGCTGCGTGGTGACAAGGTATTTCGGCGGTATCATGCTGGGCGCAGGCGGACTTGTCCGGGCTTACACCCGGGGCGCAAAGGACGCCGTGGAAGCCGCGCAGATAAAGCGAATGGCTGCCGCAGTCCGGCTGGAGATCACGGTGGATTACGGGCTTTACGGGAGGCTTGCCCAGATTTTCGCAGACATGGACGCCCGGGTGGAGAAAGAGGACTTCGCCGACAATGTGCGCATAACGCTGTGTATCCGCGAGGAAAGCGCCCTGCAGCTCTCGGACAAGCTCACCGACAGCTGCAACGGCAGCATAAAGATCACCGAGCTTGACAAGCTAAGCTATGATTTTGCATAATCCGCGGTAAAGCGAGAAATATTTTTTGTTGGATTTTCACAAAAGTGCTCTGAGAAAAAAGGTGTAACGGTCAAAAAAAATGTAATATATACAGAGGGGTGATTATGCCCTTTTGACGATTTTGTGAAAGGACCTGCTATGCTGCCCAGAGAACGAATAATGCAGAACGAAGCACTGACCCTCAGCGAATTCGCATGCAAAGCCGCTGATACCCGGGGACGCGCCATGCCCGAGAAGCCGGACGATTTCCGCACGGATTTCCAGCGCGACCGGGACAGGATAATACACTGCCGGGCGTTCCGCAGGCTGAAACGCAAGACGCAGGTGTTTCTGATACCGCATTCCGACCACTACCGTACCAGACTGACACACACGCTGGAGGTAAGCCAGATATCCCGTACAGTCGCACGGGCGCTGGGACTCAACGAGGATCTCACCGAGGCGATCGCGCTGGGGCACGATCTGGGACACACACCCTTCGGTCACGACGGCGAGCATGTTCTGTCGCAGCTGATGCCCGGGGGATTTGCGCATAATGTCCAGAGTGAGCGCGTGGTGGAATTCATCGAAAAGGACGGCAGAGGACTTAACCTCACAGAAGAAGTCAGAAACGGCATCGTCGGTCACACCACGTCAGGCGGAGCGCCGCTTCCGTTCACCCGTGAGGGTATGGTGGTGCGCTTCTGCGACAAGATCGCGTACATAAATCATGACATCGACGACGCGATCAGAGGCGGCGTTATCAGCGAAAACGACCTGCCGGAATTCCCGGTGAAGATCCTCGGAAGTACCAAATCCGCAAGGATATCCACCCTCGTCCGCTCGCTTGTGGAGGGCGGCGCAGAGAATATCCACATGGACGACACTACCAAAAAAGCACACGATGAGCTGCGCGCGTTCATGTTCCGGAATGTCTACCACGCCGCGCCGACTATCGCCGAAAAGGACAAGGCACAGTATATTGTGGAGTTCCTTTACAAATACTTTATAGACCGCCCGGAAAAAATGCCGGGGCTTTACCTTACGCTGGCGGAGCGCTTCGACAAGGCTACCGCCGTGGGGGATTTCATCAGCGGCATGACTGACGATTACGCAGTCGATCTGTTTATGGAGATCTGTATCCCCAAGGGCTGGAACGGCAGTCCGGCTAAGCTGGTCTGAACAGAATACGGGGTGAACATATGGCATTGCCGGAGAGCTTCCTTCAGGAGCTGAGGGACAACAACGAAATAGTGTCTGTCATCGAAAATTATGTCGAGCTGAAGCGCTCCGGGAGCACCTATTCCTGCCGCTGCCCGTTCCACTCGGAGCGAACCCCGTCGTTCCACGTCTACCCGAACACCCAGAGCTACTACTGCTTCGGCTGCGGCGCGGGCGGTGACGTTATCACATTTATCCGGGCGATCGAAAATCTGGACTACATCGAGGCGGTGCGTTTTCTGGCGCAGCGCTCCGGAATGTCCATGCCCGAGGATAAGGACGACGACTCTGCAAAAAAGCGCAGGCGGCTGTACGAAATGAACCGCGAAGCCGGAAAGTTCTTCCACCGGCAGCTGTTCTCACCTGAGGGCGCAGATGGTTGGAATTACATCACCGGAAGACAGCTCACCGAGCATACTATTCGCCATTTCGGGATAGGATATGCAGTGAACGACTATCACAAGCTGCACTATTACATGCGCAATCTCGGATTTTCCGAGGACGAGCTTGTGGACGGTTCCCTGCTGGTGCGCAACAACAACCGGGTGTATGACAAGTTCGTCAATCGGGTGATGTTTCCGATTTTTGACACCAGAGGAAATATCATCGCATTCGGAGGGCGCGCGCTCGCTTCCGACGCTCCGGCGAAATACCTCAACAGCTCGGAGACCTACGTCTTTCAGAAACGCGACAATCTGTTCGCGCTGAACTACGCCAAGAACTCCAAGGCGGATCACTTCATTCTGTGCGAGGGATACATGGACGTTATCTCCATGCACCAGGCAGGATTTGACAGCGCCGTGGCGACCCTGGGCACTGCGATAACCGCGACCCAGGCAAGGCTTATCGGGCGAATGGGCAAATCCGAGGTGATACTCTCCTACGACAGCGACGGGCCCGGTCAAAAGGCGGCTTCCCGGGGCATAAACCTGCTGAGCGAAGCAGGCGTAAAGGCGAGGGTGCTGCAAATGACCGGCGCAAAGGATCCTGACGAGTATATAAAGAAATTCGGCGCAGAGGCTTTCGCACATCTGATAGAAAGCTCCGGCGGCGCGATAGATTACGAAATGGGAAAGCTGTGCCAGGGGCTGGACATGAACAAGGAGGAGGACAGAGCCGCTTATCTCAGAAAAGCGGTGGTTTTCCTCGCGCAGATACGAAGCTCGCTGGAGCGCGCGGTTTATATCTCCAAGGCGGCGGAGACCGCAAGGGTGCCGTCTGACACGGTGAGATACGCAGTGGAAAGCGAGATCTCACGACAGAAAAAGCGCTCCGACCGGGACGAATACCGCAGCCTTATCTCCCCGAGAAACACCGACAAGGTAAACCCCGAGGCGGCAAAGCTCCCACGGGAGGAAAAGGCGGAGCGCGGTATAATCTGCTATGTGTTTCACAACCCGGACAAGCTTGCCGCCGTGCGTAAGAAGCTGCCGGGAGGGTTCGCCACGGACTTCAACCGGCGCGTGTTCGAGTTCATGGAGCAGAAGCATAATTCCGGGGCGAATTTTGCCGGGACGATGTTCAACGAAGCCTTCACCACCGAGGAACTCGGGCGGATATACGGCACGCTGAACGACTTTTCGAAATTCGCCAATTCAGAGGATACAGTAAACGACTATATCAGGGTGCTCAATGAGTACCATGACAAAATAAATCAGAGAGAAGCCGGCAGCATGTCCGAGGACGAACTGCTAACGCTGGCACAAAAGCTAAAGGAGAAGAAAAGCAAATGACAGAGACAAACGGCAGCGGAGCGTCGCTGCGTGACCTGCTCGCGCAGGGAAAACAGAAAGGAAGCCTCACCACAAAGGAGATAACCGATGTGCTGGAGGAGCTGAATTTCGACGCGGAGCAGATAAACGGGATCTACGAGGAGCTTGACAATCTTAATATCAAGATCGTTGATGACTACACCGCCGACCTTGATATTGAAAGTCTTATCGATCTCGCGGAGTCCGAGAACGCCGATGAGAGTTATGACACCGACGGAATGCTCGCGGACGACTCGGTAAAGCTCTACCTTAAAGAAATAGGCAGGATCCCCCTGCTCACCACCGAGGAGGAGATAAAGCTCGCGGAGCGTATGGCGAACGGCGACCCGGCAGCGAAGAAGCGTCTCAGCGAAGCCAACCTGCGCCTTGTGGTGAGTATCGCGAAGAAGTACGTCCGCCGCGGAATGCAGTTCCTGGATCTCATTCAGGAGGGTAATCTGGGGCTTATCAAGGCAGTGGACAAGTTCGATTACACCAAGGGGTTCAAGTTCTCGACATATGCCACATGGTGGATCAGGCAGTCTATCACCCGTGCCATTGCAGACCAGGCGAGGACTATCCGTATCCCCGTGCACATGGTGGAAACTATCACCAAGGTGAAGAAAATGCAGAGCCAGCTGCTCCACGAGAACGGCTACGAGCCGACCGAGGACGAGATCGCGGAGAAGCTCAGTATGCCGCTTGATAAGGTGCGCGAGATAATCCGCATAGCCCAGGATCCCGTGTCGCTGGAGACCCCGATCGGCGAGGAGGAGGACAGCCACCTGGGTGACTTTATCCCCGACGAGGACGCCCCGGCGCCTGCTGACGAGGCATGCAACAGCGTGCTCAAACAGACCCTGGGAGAGGTGCTGGACACCCTCACCGACAGAGAAAAGCGCGTGATAATCCTGCGTTTCGGGCTTATCGACGGCAGGCAGCGCACCCTTGAGGAAGTGGGGCAGGAATTCCAGGTCACCCGTGAGCGTATCCGCCAGATCGAAACAAAGGCGCTGCGCAAGCTCCGCCACCCGACTCGCAGCAAGAAGCTGAAAGACTTCCTGGAATGATCGTCAGGCTTGTACATATCCGAATTGATCCGTACAATAATGGAAAGGACTAATAATGAGCAACTCTAAAGTTATAGGCGAGCTTCTCGAACGCGGCAGGCAGAACGGAAAGCTCACGACCAAAGAGATCACCGACGCCATCGAGGAAATGGATATAGACGCCGAGCAGATAAACAAGCTATACGACGACCTCGAAAGCAACAATATCGAAATAGTTGACGACATAGTACCCGGCGACCTCGACACAGCGCTGGACTTCACCAGCGATGATGACAACGACTATTCCTCCGACGGCATAGCGGTTGACGACCCGGTAAAGGTGCACCTAAAAGAGATAGGGCGCATTCCCCTGCTCTCTGCCGAGGAGGAGATACAGCTAGCTGAAAAGATAAGCTCCGGCGATCAGTACGCCCGGGACAGGCTTATCGAGGCAAACCTGCGCCTTGTTGTCAGCATTGCGAAGCACTTTGTGGGCAGAGGTATGCCGTTCCTGGATCTTATTCAGGAGGGCTACATCGGTCTTATAAAGGCAGTAGAGAAGTTCGACCACACAAAGGGGTACAAGTTCTCGACCTATGCCACATGGTGGATAAGGCAGTCTATCTCCAGGGCTATCGCAGACCAGGCGAGAACTATCCGTATCCCCGTCCACATGGTGGAGACTATCACCAAGGTCAAGAAAGCTCAGAACCTGCTGCTTCACCGCAACGGGCACGAGCCTACTATTGAGGAGGTCGCAAAGGAGCTTAACATGACCCCGGAGCGCGTGCGCGAGATAATCCGTATCGCACAGGATCCCGTTTCGCTGGAAGCCCCTGTGGGCGAGGAGGAGGACAGCTTCCTGGGGGACTTCATTCCGGACGAGGACGCGCCGGCGCCTATCGACAGCGCAATGCAGTCGGTATTCAAGGACGAGCTTAACAAGGCGCTGGACACACTTCCTGCAAGGGAGCGTGACGTGCTGAAATTCCGCTATGGTATCGGCAGCGACCGCTCGCATACCCTTGAGGAAGTCGGCAAAGAGTTCAACGTCACCCGTGAGCGTATCCGCCAGATCGAAGCAAAGGCTCTGCGCAAGCTGCGTCAGCAGTCACGGAGCAAAAATCTGAGGATATTCCTCGACTGATAAAGAATAACAGAAAAGAGCTGCGGAAATAATCGGCAGCTCTTATTTTTCACAAATGGTTCATTCACCGGTCAGCTTTCTGACGCTCTCACGGCGCACCAGTTTTCCGGCGACAAGCGTTCTTCCGCGGCGGTAATTGATGTCGCGGATCTTGTGCAGGATTATATCGACAGCCTCGGTGCTCATGACGCGGCTGTTCACATCAATGGTAGTGAGTCTGGGGTTGGATATCGTTGAATAGATGTGGTTGTCATAGCCTACCACGGATATGTCCTCCGGGACGTTATACCCGGCGTTCTTCAGCTGGTTCACCAGCTTGTATGCGGTCTCGTCGCAGTTGCAGACAAAGGCTGTGGGCATTTCCTTCGGCAGAGTGAACTCCGGATAGATGTCGCTCTCGTTGGCTCTGTCGGCTACCACCCAGTCCTGCCGCAGCGGAATGCGGTTCTCCAACAGCGCCTTGTAATATCCCAGATATCTGTCCTGAATACTGCTGGTGGAGCTGATACTGCCAAGAAAAGCTATCCTGCGGTGCCCGTTCTCAATGAGGTGGCTGGTAAGCATGTACGCACCGTAGAAATTGTCGGAGAGCACACAGTCGGCGTCCTCACGGCTGCCGTAGAAATCCAGGAACACCGTGGGCAGCTGGTGGCTGAGCAGCCTGCCGATGTATTCATCTGAAAGCTGCCCCAGCACGATAAGCCCGTCAACCTTATGGTCAAGAATGGAATTTGGAATGTCCTCCATTCCGCTATGGTCGTTCACAACCTCAAGCATGCCGTAGTAATTCTGCTTCTGGAGCAGCTCTACGATATAGCGGTATACGATCCAGTAAAACGAACTTGCGTCGCTGATGAAATGCTTCGCCACGATTATGCCTATGTTATAGGTCAGCCCGTCCTTTGCGCCGTGGGAGCCTGCATGAACGCGGTATCCCATTTCGGTCGCTTTCTGCTTTATCCTCTCGCGAAGCTCCGCGCTGACGCCGTCACGATCACCCAGCGCCTTTGACACGGTGACAGTGCTGACATTCATAGCCTTTGCTATGTCGCTCATGGTAACGGCTTTTTTTGTCATTTCAGTATCCTTTCATGCCAATAACAGGCAAATTCAAATTAACAATTATAATACTATTTTAAGTCTTTTTAGTCTATTTGTAAATTAACAAATCCACTGAATTTTAGCATCTTTTTTTGTATAAATTGACATCGCGCAATTAGTGCCATTAATTTATTGAGCAAAATATATGATTTTCCGGTTCAGCTGTAACCAACATCACCCCTGCGGAATAATATAAGGCAGAGAAACGACGGGAGGTGACGGCATGAGAAGACGACGAAGAAATCGGAAAAACTGCTGTCCGGCATTACTGCTGGCGCTGGCGGCTTTCCTGGCGGCGCTGATGTGCATTTCGTTTTTCTCGATAAAGGTACTGCTTTTCACTGTCGCCGCTGTACTGATCATTTCCGGAATATTCCTGCTCAGAGCGTGAAAGGAGAGTACATATGAAGATAGTAGTACTGAAAAGCCCGAAGTTCTTCGCCGGTATTCTGAGGGCAATTTTCGGAATAAAAAAACAGCCTGTGGAATGACGAAAAGGAGCGGTGCATTGCCGCTCCTTTGTTCTGTCATAATAATGTGTTCAGCCGCAGATATCAGCGATCGCACAGGCGAACAGCACTGCGTCCCTCAGCAGCTCATCCTCGGTGATGAACTCATCGTTGCCGTGCATATGGTAGTCTGTATCGCCGCGCTCCACGCCGAACGCCACGCCGCCCTCGATGTCGTGGACATATGTGCCGCCGCCTATCGCAATGCACCTTCCCGGCTCGCCCTCAACTTCGCTGTACACTTTAAGCAGCTTCTGCACGAACTCGCTGTCCTCGGGAACGCAGTGGGGCTGCTCCTCGATATTCTTCCCATAATGCACTCCGGCGTGCTCCAGAGCCGCAGAGAGCCTGTTCACCACGTCCTCAAGCTGAGCCGAAACAGGATACCGTATATCGATGCAGCCGCTTATTTTCCCGTCCTGCATTGCGAATTTGCTGAACGTCAGCGTAAGCTCCCCGGACTTCTCGTCCCCGATCCTCAGCGAAGCGGAGCGCCCGTCAGTCTCGCCGAACGGGAACACGTCCTCAAGTCCACGGAATATCTCACGCTGCTGCCCCTCCCGGAGCGGAAGCATGTTCAGGACTGAGATGAGCGCCGTGACCGCATTTATCCCTGCCCGGGGCGTGGAAGCGTGCGCGGATCTTCCGGCGCAGCTTATCGTGATATCACCGTTCTCTGCGGTATCCGCCGTCAGGACAGCGCCGGTGAAGTTCGACGTTATTACCGCATAGACCTCCTCATAGGAAATGCCGCGCAGCACCGCCTCCGCCTTGTCCGGAACGGCATTCGGGATACTTCCTCCCCTGAAGCTGACAACGGAGCCTTCAGAATATTCCCCGGTGATATCGGCGCGGATCATGCCCTTTTCGATGTTGATCACCGGGAAGCTTGCGTCAGGCGTGAACACCATAGGCGGCAGCTTGTTCCCCCGGCAGTAGATCTCCAGATCTCCGGAGCCGTTCTCCTCATCAGTGCCGAACAGCAGCCTTACGCCCTTTTTCAGCGGAATGCCCAGTTCCTTTACGCACCAAAGCGCAAACAATGCCGCAGCACACGGCCCCTTGTCGTCAATTACTCCTCTGCCGAGCAGTCTGCCGTCAGTTCGGGTCAGCTCAAAGGGCGGATAACTCCAGTTGAGCGGTTCCGCCGGCACTACGTCCAGATGACCGAGTATGCCAAGCCCGATAGTGCCTGTCGGCGAATAATCCGCAGTTCCCACCACATTGTCGCAGCATTTCGTCACGAACCCCATTTCCCGGCTGATCTCCAGCATTTTGTCCAGCGCCCTTTTCGGCTCTGCCCCGAACGGAGCGCCGGGCTGCGGTGCGCCTTTTACGCTGGGTATTTCCACAAGCTGACGTATCACGTCCACCATTTGCTCCCGGTGGGCGTATATGAAATCCGTGATCTTCTGCTTCATGTTGCTCCTCCTGAAAATAGTATACCTATAATCTACCCCTGCGCCGTGATTTTATGCACGGTATTCCTGCGCTGAATGAGCTTCATCATGCGCGGACGGTTGAACCGCTGAATGATCACAAACAGCAGATCAAACAAACCAGCCCAGGCTGACGTGAGAATAAAGACCGGCAGCGTGCTCCGCAGGAACGGCACAGCAATGCTCAGCGCCACCGGGACAAGGCTCGCTATAATATTGATCTCATGAATGATCTCAGCGGCGCACATATTGCCCACCACCTGCTCCGGGGTGTTATCCCTAAGCGAGAACTTCTCCGGGGTGTAGGTAGGCAGTTTCAGCTTCCAGCTGCGCACCCTCAGCAGCCGAAACAGCTTCTGCTCCGCTCTGCTCTGCCTGAACCAGCTTCGGCGGTAGTTCACGCCGTTTGCCGTGAGCCTGTCCACCGCGGCTCCCACCGCAAGGCGCACGGCGAAGTGGTACAGTATCGTTGCGAATGTGATCGTCAGCGCCACGAACGCTCCCCCGAACGCCAGCCAGCAGCACCCGAACACCGCCGTCAACGCCGCGCACGCGACCGCCCCCTGCTCCATGAACCTCTGAAATCCGCTTTTCTTCATGAACCATCTGCTGCGAGCAGCATTTCTTCCGCTGCCTTCAGACCGCTCTCGGTAAGACCGCCGTCCATAATTCGGGCAAGCTCCTGCTTTCTGCCCTCATGGTCGAGGGGGATTATCCGGGTATAGGTTCGCCTGTCGTCCGTCTGCTTTTCGATGAGCATGTGGGTCTGTGCCAGCGCCGCTATCTGCGCAAGGTGTGTTATGCAGAGCACCTGCCGCTTCCCGGCGGTCTGCGCCAGCTTTATCCCGACCTTTGCCGCGGTGCGTCCGCTAATACCGGCGTCTACCTCGTCAAATATCATCGTGGGGATATCGTCGCCCTCCGCCATAACGCTCTTTATCGCAAGCATGACGCGGGATAATTCGCCGCCGCTCGCGGTTTTGTTGAGCGGCTTCGGTTCCTCGCCGGCGTTTGCGGAGATGAGTATCTCCACCTCGTCCATGCCGTTTATGGTGATCTTATCCGGGCGAACATCAAAGCTCAGCGTCACGTTCGGCATATTGAGGAATTTCAGCACCTCGCATATCTCTGCGGACAGCTTTTGGGAAGCCTCACGGCGGCGCGCGCTGATATCCTCCGCCATGCGCTTCACCTTTCCGGCAAGCTCGTGCTTTTCCTCCGAAAGCCGCTCTATCTCGCCGTCCAGCCCGGAAAGCTGCGACAGCTCCTGTCGGCATTCCTCCAGATAGTCCACCAGCTGATCCGCGTCCATGTTGTATTTGCGGCAGGCATGCTTCATTGCGGAAACTCTGTCCTCAAGGTCTGCCTCGCGCTCCTCGTTGTCGTCAATGCCGAATGCCATGGAAGCCGCTTCGCTGCCGATATCCTCCAGCTCCGGCAGCAGCGTTTCAAGCCTTTTGAACAGCGTATCCGCCTCCGGGAGCACCGCTCCGGCGGTCGCAAGAGAACTCATGGACTGGCGCACCAGATCCACCGCGCCGGGAGCTTCCTCGCCGTTAAGCATACTGTTCGCCGTGAACAGCGCACCCTGTATCTTCGCGGTGCTGCGCAGCTTCTGAAGTTCCTCCTCCAGCCGCTCGCCCTCACCGTAGGTCAGATCAAGCTCCGCAAGCTCCTCGGCAATGGCGCTTAGCTGAGCCGTTTTCATCTCACGGCTGCGGTTCTCCTCCTGAAGCTCCTTCAGCCGCCTCGACAGCTTTGAGAAACGCCGGAATTCCGCGCGGTATTCCTCCAGCTCGCCGGAAAGCTCCCCGTAGCTGTCCAGTATCTGCCGCTGATTGTCCGTGTTCATGAGAATGCGGTTTTCATGCTGCCCATGGATATCCACGAGAAGCTCCCCCACCTCGCGCAGCATAGCCGCGGTAGCCGCCCTGCCGTTGATACGGGCGCTGCTCTTTCCCTCGGCGGTTATCTCGCGCATAAGGACAAGCTCCCCGTCCTCGGCGGCAAAGCCAAGCTCAGACAGTTTTGACTTCACCCGGTCGGAAATATCGTCAAACAGCGCGGATATCACCGCTTTTGGCGCTCCGCTGCGGACGATATCCTTTGTTGTCCTGCCGCCGAGCACTGCGTTTATTCCGCCGATAATGACGCTTTTACCTGCGCCGGTCTCGCCGGTGAACACATTGAAGCCGCCGCCGAACTCCACCGACGCCTTTTCGATCACCGCAAGATTTTCAATAGAAAGCTCCCGTAACAAACGTCATTCTCCTTATCTGGTCATCATCTTCCTGAGCAGCTCCATAAGCTGCACAGCGTGGTTTTCGGTTCTTGTGAGGACGAAAATGGTGTCGTCCCCGGCAATGGTGCCGACAACAAAGCCAAGCTCCTGCTCGTCCAGCACCACGCACGCCGCATTGGCAAGCCCCGGGCGGCACTTTATCACCACCGTGTTCATGGCGTAATCCAGCGACAGCACCGCCTGTGCGAATACGCTGCTGTATTCCGGGGGATTTTCGCACTCCGGCGAGTAATAGCAGTTCACGCCGTCCCCGGACATGCCCTTGCGTACTTTCAGCTCCCTCATATCCCGGGAGATAGTAGCCTGGGTCGTGGGGCAGCCGGCTTTTTCAAGAAGCTCGCCGAGCTGCTCCTGCGTCTCCACCTCCTGGGACGAGATTATTTTCAGTATCGTGCGCTGCCGCTGTTTTTTATCCATAACGATCCTCTCAGCCGAAAATGAATTTCTTTATCTTCCGCTCCTGCGCCGCCGGATCAAGCTGTAACACCCGGCTGCGTATCTTCTCCGCGGCTGCTTCCGGTTCTGGGATATCAAAGCTCTTGCCCCAGAACTCCTCCACGGTGCAGAAAACAGTACTGCTCCACCCGTAGGCTTGTCCGAACTTGTCCAGCTTCTGCTGCCTGCCGCAAATCGTCAGGAACATGCCCATCTGCAGGTCGGTCATCGCCTTTTCGATGTGCGCGGAGCTTTCGCCGGAAAGCCCTGCAAGCTGCTTTATTTCGTGCATAGCGACACGTCCGTTTTCCTCGACAGCACGGTAAATACGCCGTGCGATGTCAGAGACAAGACCTGCCTCCCACGCCTCGTCGAAGGTCATTCCCTTTCGCCTTGCCGCAAGGAAATACGGGTACCATTCCTCCGTGATATATCCGCTGCCCCGGAAGAAAACCTTTGCGTATGCGATATCGCTGCGCTCCTCCAGCACTCTCATGCGCCATTCCCACGGGTCTGTGTCAGGCTCGCCGGTGTGCCAGCGAACAGCTGTGCCCTCCGGCTGCTGCGTCCAGTCGAACGGGACAACAGCGTAGATCCCCTTGTCGCTGCCACCGCCGAGGGAAAAGCCGCTTTTCAGCAGTTCAGCGCAGAAATCCTCATAATTCTGTACCATATGTCACTCTCCAAACTCCGCGAGAAAACGCATATTATTGATGATGAACCGGGCTTTCCACCAGTTCGCCGCCAGCGCAAATTCCCTGTAGTCCGTGCACCAGTCCCATGTCACCGGGAACGAGCCGTCCTCCAGCTGACCGCTGCGGATAAGCTCGCATTCCTTTGCGCAAAGCTCCTCGCTGCCCTTGTAGAACAGGCTTGTGCGGTCTTTTATGTAGTCCGACGGCTTCGGAACATATTCTGTCTGCCAACGCCCGGGGTCGCGGCATATCTCCTTCTCCGCACGGCTCAGCAGCGCCATTTTCAGGCTGTCGATGTATTCCGGCTGCTCTCCGGCTTGCAGCAGCTGTTCGTACATCATGGAAAAACAGCCGGTGACGTGTGGCTCATTCGGACACTCTCCGCCGGTAAGGTACGCCACAGCGCTCCGTGCTATCTTCTCGCCCTTTTGGTACAGAGGGCTGTTTCTCTCCGCAAAGCGCAGGATAAACCCGGCAAGCGCCGCCGTGGGATTATACCGCAGTGGGTTCTGCTCCGGCTTCATGCCCGGGACGAAGCTCCACCATACCGCATGGGGAAAGTCGTTGTTGGTGGGGACGGTGGTGAGCCACTCGCCGGCATTCTCGTCAAAATCCGCGCCGCTGTCCAGATACCGCAGAATACCCTGGATTATCGGGTGGCTGCCGTCGCTGAAGCCTATCTCGCCAAGCGCTCCGACAGCGGTAAGCGTCTGTACCGGCGAGGAATGTGGGTTCAGGCAGTCGCACTCTAGTCCCCTGCCGAAGCCGCCGTCCGGGTTCTGGAACGCCGCCAGCGCGAAAAGCACGTCCTCCCTGCTGCCGCCGCGGAACAGATACCGCCACATCGCAAGGTCAAGGGGACGGGCGTTTCGCATGATGAAGCCCTCTGACAGCTTGAATTCCTTTGTTTCTCTGATGTTCATATCAATACTCCTCCGTCAATTATGTGCGCTGAATGCGCCGATAATATCATAACACAAATCTCAGGATCAGTATTGTAAAAAAAGGACAGTCCCACGGGCATTTTTCAGCGCCGCCTGGGGAGTCATAAGGTGACGCCGCTTGAAATCGTGCAGCAGGTGGGGCTGGTCAAAGTAACCGTATTTCTCCACCGCGTCAAGCACCGAAAAACGCGGATCCCTCAGCATTTCCTGCCACATCAGCTGATACCGTATCACCGACATCACCGACTTCGGAGAAGCGCCGGTGTTCTCATTGAACAGCCTTTGCAGCCGCCTGACTGTACAGCCGGTGTGGGACGAAAGCTCGGCGCAGGACACCCTGCCATTCTTCCTTATCGTAATCTCCAGCGCGTTCATAAGGTTCTCGTCCGGCAGACGCAGCAGCCGTTTCAGGAGCAGCCTTTCCGCATGTTCAGCGTTCTGCCGCAGAGTAAGCCCACGGCTCAGATACTCACTCATTTCCCTCACAAATCCCGGGAACAGGCTCTCCGCCGGAAACGCCGTATTGCTGCTGTCAAGCAGGCTGTCCTCTGCGAAAGCCGCCGCAGACCACAGGTAAAATCTCACTGCGAAAGTCGAGGTAAGTCCCTCACAAACCGTTGTCCTGCCGCCCTCCCAGCCGTTCTCGTCAAGTCCACAGAAATACGCTTCCACACTGCCTTTGTCAAGGTCTGCACGGAAAATGATATCCACGCAGCCGTCCGGAATGACCAGGGAGCTCTTATCAGACTGCGGTTCCGGCTCGCTTACAGGACGTGCCGTTCCCCAGAAACAGCGCACATACGGGACAAGCGCCGCGCAGGGGGCTGCTTCGCTGTAGTAAAGCGTGTTCAGAAACGGCTGTGCGGTCGCCGTACAGAACCGTGAAGTCAGGTCAAACATACTATTTCAGCGGCTGCATGAGCTTCCGGTTGACCGAGCCGAAAAAACCGTCCCCGGTCTCGATGAGCATGAGTTCATTGCCGCCGGAGCGCATGGTCAGCACATCGCCGTCGCCGAAGGGATAGCCGCTGTCGCCGTCAAAGCTGATAGTTACCCGGCTGTCCTGATAGGAATTTACGCGAAGCTCCACGCTGCGCTCTGCGGAGAATATCATAGGTCGTGAGAACAGCGAGTGAGGGCACAGCGCCGTGTATTCTATGCAGTGCATCGCCGGGTCGATGATCGGGCCGCCAGCCGAAAGCGAATAGGCGGTGGAGCCGGTGGGTGTGCTGAAAATAACGCCGTCCGCGCGCAGTCTCGACACCTCGGTATCGCCGCAGAAAACGCAGAACTCCGGCAGCTTCGACTTGCTGTCCCTTGACACAACGACGTCGTTCAGGGTGTTCTGGCAGAGCTTACCTCCGTTTTGGTAGCTCACTTCCACGGACATCATCATGCGGCGGCTTACGCGGAACTCCCCCAGTATAATCTCCGGGATACGCCTGATCTCCCCGGGCTCCAGGTTAGCCATGAAGCCAAGCCGCCCGGTGTTCACACCCAGCAGCGGTATGCCCCACACCGCCGCCAGCTTTCCGTGGGAGATTATCGACCCGTCGCCGCCTACGGTTATCATGCAAAGACAGTCCTCGCCGCTCTCGGCGGAAACTGCGCCGTTAAGCCCTCCGCCGCTGCCGTCATCGTATTTCAGCGAAAGCGGAACGATGCCAGCCGCACGCAGCTCACAGCAGATGTCCTCGGCGATCTTCACCGAGTTGCTGTCCCTGCGGTTGTATGCGATCATGACGCGCTTTTCAGTATTTACATCCATAGTTACCTCCGGATAATCAGCCCTTGTCAAGGCACATCAGGAACTCCACATTCCCGTCTCCTCCGGTGATCGGAGAGATCGCTGAACCGGAAACAACAAAGCCGCAGCCCCTCGCAAATCCGGCGATGTCGTCCTTTATCCTCAGCCGCAGCCCGGCGTCCCGGACAACGCCCTTTTTGCTGAGATTTGCCCTGCCTGCCTCGAACTGCGGCTTTATCAGCACCACCGCCCTGCCGCCGCTTTTCAGCAGGCGATAAATATGTGGCAGTATCAGTTTGAGCGAGATAAACGACACGTCCGTGCCGATGAAATCCGCTGGGGGAAGCTCCGCTGTGCGGATATCCGTCTGCTCCATTGACACCACCCGAGGGTCGTCCCGCAGGAACTGCGCGAGCTGGTCGCGCCCAACGTCCACGGCGTACACCCGTGCTGCCCCGTGCTGCAGCATGCAATCGGTAAATCCCCCGGTGGAGGAGCCGATGTCGATACACTCCGCGCCGGTGATATCCAGCCCGAACTGCTCCAGCGCATATTCCAGTTTAAGTCCGCCCCTGCCGGCGTAACGCAGCTGCTCCCCGGTTATCTCGGCAAAGTCGTTTTCCGTGACCTCCTGCGAGGGCTTGGTGCAGGGAGTGCCGTTAAGGGAAACGCCGCCGCTCTTTATCAGGCTCTGCGCCGCTGTACGGCTCTTGCAAAGCCCCTTTTCAGTCAGATATACGTCAAGTCTCATGAGACTCACCGAGCCTTTTTATCATCGAGATATGGTCAAGCCCGAACATCTCCAGCTGCTGCTGTACCGTTCCGGCAGGGACGAATTTCCCGTCCGCTCCCACGGCTTCAAAGCCGCCCTTGTAACCGCGCCGGAGCAGCGCCGCAGCGAACTGCTGAGCGATACCGCCGCATAACATTCCCTCCTCGAAGAACACAACGCGGTCGTACCGAAGCGCTGTATCTATCGCAGCTTCCGGCAGCGGTGTTATCCTAACCAGCCGCAGCCAGTCCACGGGCGCGCCCCTCAGCGTCACCTCCCGTGCAGCGGAAACGGTCTGCGCCGAAAGCCTGCCGTAGCTCACCGCAAGGGTCTTTCCGTGCCTGCCGGAATATTCAAGCTCCGTATTCGGCTGAACTTCCACCGGCGGCTGAACTCCCTTGGGATATCTCACCGCCGCTACTCCCCCGGTGTGATACAAAGCCTGCCTGAGACACAGCCGCAGCTCCTCAAGGCTCGCCGGGGAGTACACCGTGGTATTCGGTATCATAGAAAGCATGGAAACGTCAAATATCCCCTGGTGGGTCTCTCCGTCCTCCCCGGTAAATCCGGCGCGGTCTATCGCAAGCACCACATGCGTTTTTTCTATCGCGCAGTCGTGCACCACCTGGTCAAATCCGCGCTGCAAAAAGGTGGAATACACCGCGAACACCGGCAGCATTCCCTCAACGGCAAGCCCGGCGGCAAAGGTCACGGCGTGCTGCTCTGCTATCCCGACATCGAAATACCGCTCGCCGCAGGAATTGCAGAAGTAATTCATTCCGGTGGCGTATTTCATTGCGGCAGTGATACCGCAGATACGGCTGTCGGACGTACCCAGCCGCTCCAGCTCTCTGCCGAAGGTCTCGCTGAAGGTGATACCCCCGGGCAGACCCTGCTTTCCTGCGACCGCGTGGTATTCACCGGGATTGTCCTCCGCCGGACGCCAGCCCTTGCCCTTTGTGGTGAACACATGCACAACGCAGGGCTTTCGCATCAGCTTCGCCACGGAGAAGGCCTCTATCATATCCTCCAGGTCGTGACCGTTTACCGGCCCGATATACTGAAATCCGAAATTCTCAAACATATTGCTGCTGTCGTAAAGCGCGTCCTTGATAAGCCCCTTTGCCGTGCGCAGCGTTTTCTCCAGCTTTTCGCCGACGATAGGAACGGCTGACACCACAGACTTGACGTGCTCCTTGGCGCAGTAGTACTTCCTTGTGGAGCGGATATGAGCAAGGTATCTCGCCAGCGCGCCCTTGCTCTTGGATATCGACATGCCGTTGTCGTTGAGCACTACCACGAGCGGCGCCATGCTTTTCCCGGCGTTATTAAGCCCCTCGTATGCCATGCCTCCGGTAAGAGCGCCGTCTCCTATGACAGCCGCAACGCTGCCGCGCTCTCCCTTCAGCCTCATGGCGCAGGCTATCCCATAGGCGGCGGAAATAGAGGTGCTGCTGTGCCCTGAGATGAACGCGTCCGCCCTTGACTCACCCGGTCTGGTGAAGCCGGAAATGCCGTCTCTGCTGCGCAGCGTGCCGAACTCGGAATACCGCCCGGTGAGCAGCTTGTGGGCATACGCCTGGTGTCCCACGTCCCACACGATACGGTCGGTCTTTACATCAAAAACAAAATGCAGCGCCGTCGTAAGCTCCACTGTACCGAGGTTAGAGGACAGGTGTCCCCCGGTTTCGGTGACAGTGCTCAGAATGCAGCGCCGCAGCTCCCGACAGAGCTGTTTCAGCTCGGGCAGGGTCATATTCGAGATCTTCTCGTGATCTATTTCATTGTCAAGTATCATCATTGCCTCCGACAGCCTTATTCTGGCGGCAGTTATCCCTTGGGCACCGGGAACACCATACCTATAAGTATTCCCAGAAGCGCCCCTGCAAGCACCTCTATAGGCTTGTGACCCAGGAATTCCTTGAACTCCTTGCGGTCGGACATTTCATCGAGCTTCTCGTCCTTCAGATCCTCGCCGCCGAGACGGGATATCTCATCGTCCATCTCGTCAATGACCCTGCGCAGGCGGTTCAGTTCCTTGCCGTGAAGCCCGGCGTTGTAGCGAACGCTGAGAGCGTCATAGATCACTACCCCCAGGATCAGTATAGACAGCGCGAACGAGGTACTGTGAACTCCCTCCAGCCTGAGCAGATATAGCGCGACAGAAACCACCAGAGATGAATGCGACGACGGCATTCCCCCGGCGCCTGTAATGCGCTCCGGGTCGAAGGATTTCTGCTTTATAGCGTACAGCACAGTCTTGATTATCTGTGCCGATAAGAATGCTATCAGCCCGACGGTTATTGTCGGATTTGCCATAAAAATATTCATATATCAAATTCCCCTCCGGGCGTTAGTATTTCCTTTCAAGAAGCAGCTCCGTAAGCCCCGTCAGGAACTCCCTGTCCCCGAACGCTTCCAGCGCCCGGACTGCCTCCTCCGTGAGCTGCGCCGCCTGGGCTCTCGCTCTGTCAAGTCCTACTGCGGCAGCGTATGTGAACTTACCGCTCTGTGCGTCGCTCCCCACCGGTTTTCCCAGCAGCTTTTCATCGGCGGTGATATCCAGGATATCGTCGATTATCTGGAACGCAAGCCCCAGCTTTTTGGCGTAAGTCCCTGCCGCAAGCTGAAGCTCCGCGCCGCCGCCTGCAGCGATGACTCCGGCACGGCAGCAGAATTCCAGCAGCGCGCCGGTCTTCATGCGGTACATCTCCAGTATCACGTTCTCCGGCAGCCGCTTTCCCTCGTTCTCGGTGTCGATGACCTGACCGCCGATCATGCCGTAGATGCCTGCCTGCTCGCCAAGCAGCGCGATGATCTTCAGCGCAGCGCCCTGCGGAATGGTGCCCTTCAGCCCGGCCTGCGCGATGATCTGTGCCGGCAGTATCGCCAGTGCGTCTCCTGCGAGAAGCGCGTTTGCTTCCCCGAACGCCTTGTGGCAGCTCGGTTTTCCCCGGCGCATATCGTCGTTGTCCATGCAGGGAAGATCGTCGTGTATCAGCGAGAACGTGTGCATCATCTCAATAGCGCACGCCACCGGCAGAGCCGTCTGCTCGTCTCCTCCGCACACCCGGCAGAACTCCATCACCAGAGCCGGTCGAAGCCGCTTGCCCCCGGCGGTAAGACTGTGGCGCGCCGCAAGGATCACGTTCTTTTGCAGGCACTCGCGCTCGGGAATGTACCTGTCAAGCGCACGCTCGGTCATCTCGGCGAGATCACTCAGCCGCTCTTTTACTGTTTGCCTGTCCAAAATCAAGCCCCCCGGTCACTCTGCCGCTTCCAGCTGCTCGACCTGGAGCCGCGCCTTCTGAATGTATTCCCGGCACTCCTTCGTAAGCTGCGCAGCCTCGGCGTACAGCTTCATGGAGTCCTCAAGCGAAAGCTCGCCGCCGCTCATTTTCTGTGAGATCTCGGCAAGTCTGCCCATTGCTTTCTCAAAGTCCATTTTTAACCTCTGTTACAATATTTCAGTGACCGTCGCCCTGACTGAGCCTTCGGACAGCCGCACATTTATGCTGTCCCCGGGGCTTAGCTGTGCGGCGCTGATGACTATCCCTCTGTCCGTGCTGGTGAGAGAAAATCCCCTCGCCAGAACTCCCAGCGGATCAAGCGCTGAGATGATCTCGGCGTTTGCTTTCAGCGACTGCTCAGCGCGGTCGAGACGGTGGTGCATTCCCGTGCGGATAGCGGCGGAAAGCTCGTCAAGGCGCTGTTCGGCGTTATTCAGCCTGTTTTTCGGGGAAAGCGCCGCGATCAGCGACATCTGCGCTTCCAGCGAACGCTCCGCGTCGGAAAGCCGTCTGAGCATTCCTGCGCGTATCTGCTCCAGCGCGCCCTCTATCGCCGCATGAATATTGCCCAGCTCCGGCACGGCAAGCTCAGCCGCCGCCGAGGGAGTAGGAGCTCTCATATCTGCGGTAAGATCCGCAATGCTGAAATCCGTCTCATGTCCCACCGCCGAGATCGTAGGTATACGGCTTGCAAATACCGCCCTCGCTACCACCTCGGAGTTGAACGCGCTGAGATCTTCAGCTGAACCGCCGCCCCTGCCGAAAATGATCACGTCAGCGTCGGTGTCCTGCGCCCTGGCTATCGCCGCTGCTACCGAAATATCCGCGCCCTCTCCCTGAACCTTTGCCGGGATAACGATAAGCCGTACCACCGGACATCGCCGGGAGATTATATTGATAACGTCCTGCAAAGCCGCTCCGCCTGCGGAAGTCACCACCGCAACGCATTTCGGAAGCCTCGGCAGCGGACGTTTCCGGTCGAACAGCCCCTGCGCCGCAAGACGCTTTTTCAGCTCCTCGAGAGCCTTTGCCTGCTCTCCTGCGCCGTCAGGCTCCATTGCAGAGCAGTTTATCTGATACACCCCGTTAGGCTCATAAACGGTTATCGCGCCGTAGCATACGACCTTATCGCCGTTGTCCGGGTCAAACCTCAGCCGCACGGCGTTCCCTGCGAACATCACCGCCTTCAGCTGGGTCTGCTCGTCCTTCAGCGTGAAATAGAGATGCCCCGTTTTGTAGTGCCGGGTGAAGTTGGATATCTCCCCGCGCACCGCGACATTCGCAAGCCTGTGGTCGCCCTTTATCAGCATTCCGACGACGCGGTTGACCTGGGTGACTGATACTACCGGAGGATCAATCCCGGTCATTCTCTATCTCCTCCAGACAGGAATTCAGCACGCCGTTGATGAAGCTGCAATCCTGCTTGTACGCGTACTTCTTTCCAAGCTCCACAGCCTCGTTTATCGCCGCAGCGCCGGGCACCTTGTCGTTGTATTTCATCTCATATATCGCGATCTTCATCAGCACAAGGTTCACCTTTGATATCCTGGCTACGGATCTTGTGGTGCTGTACTTTGCGATGTAGTCCGTCAGCTCCTGGTCGTGGGACATCACGCCACGGACTATCGCGTCAGTCTCGTGGTTCTTCACAAGACCTAGGGACTCCTCGTCCGCCTCGATTATCTCGCCAAGCTCCTGCCCGAACATCGTCTGGTAAAGTATGATAAATGCGCCCTCGCGCACCTCGCGTCTGGTCAGCTTTTCTTCCATTTTTTCTCCTGCTTCGCTCATTCAGCGCTCTCCTTGAATTTTATCCCGGCAACATTGACGTCCACCTTTGTCACGGTGAAGTTCGTCATGCTCTGGATAGCGGACTTTATGCTCTTCTGAACATTCTCCGCGACATTCACCGCGTTGTATCCCTCCAGCACGGTGATATCTGCATGTATCTCTGCGGTTTCCGCTCC
>JALEOL010000102.1 GCA_022766785.1 Oscillospiraceae bacterium | reverse complement strand
GCGAGTATAATATCAAATGTTGCATAGCGGCATTTGAAAGAAAGAAATGCCGGATACTATAAATAAGGAGGAAACAAATATGTCAACTTATATGCCTAAGGCTGCCGAAGTTGAGCGCAGCTGGTATATTCTCGACGCAGCAGACAAGCCCCTGGGCCGTGTAGCTGCTACCGCCGCTCACCTGCTGAGAGGCAAGCACAAGCCGACATTCGCGCCCCACTGCGACTGCGGCGATCATGTTATCATCATCAACTGCGCAAAGGCAGTTCTCACCGGCAAGAAGCTGGAGAAGAAGGTTTACAGATGGCACACCGGCTGGATCGGTCATCTCAAGGAAGTAAGCTACGACAGACTGATGAAAGAGAACCCCGAGAAGGCAATGACCATTGCTGTAAACGGCATGCTGCCCAACAGCACTCTCGGCAGAAAGGCTCTCACCAGACTGCGCTGCTACGCAGGTGCAGAGCACAACAATGCGGCTCAGAAGCCCGTTGAATACAAAATATAAGGAGGGCCTGAACAATGTACGATTCTAAGCCTTATTACTATGGCACCGGCAGAAGAAAGCACTCTGTCGCAAGAGTTAGAGTATACCCCGGAAGCGGCACTATCACTGTAAACGGCCGTTCCATTGATGATTATTTCGGTCTGGAGACCCTCAAGCTGATCGTTCGTCAGCCCCTGACCCTCACAGACACCGTTGAGAAGTTCGACATCGTTGCTACCGTTGCAGGCGGCGGCGTTACCGGTCAGGCAGGCGCTATCCGCCACGGCCTTTCCAGAGCGCTCCTCCAGTACTCCGATGAGCTGCGCCCCGTTCTCAAGAAGGCTGGCTTCCTCACTCGTGACCCGAGAATGAAGGAAAGAAAGAAGTACGGTCTCAAGGCTGCACGCCGCGCTCCTCAGTTCTCAAAGAGATAATCAGAGCCGATACAAATCGCATTACAATGCGGTTTGCGGCGATAAAGTCATCAACTTGGTCTTTATATCCTCTCCGGGTATTCGGGGAGGATATTTTGTTTTACGTCAGGCGGAGTGTTGCGATCGATTTGAGCTGAAGGCGTTTTGCTTGTTGACATTCTTTTACAGGCTTGATATAATATAATAAATCGGGTTTTATACTAATTCCAAGTCATTCTATAGACATCTTTGCAAAAATCTCAGGTATCTTTCTGCGTCATTCAATCTTGCAAGGCACAAACAGGACGTTTGTACCGTTGCCCCCAAAGGGCGGCATGGAAGCCGCCCATCAATGGGCAACATGATACAGCCTTGCGGCGATTTCATTCCTTGAAATCTACCTGATCTAGGGAAGCACTGATTAAATCTGGTGCGCAGATTTCTAGTTTGGCGCAAAAAATCACGTAATGCTTTCATATGATGTTTCGTGTTGCGCCAAACCTGCAGATTGTACAAATTGGGCGCAGGTGGGCTGACGCCCATCATGCGAAATTTGTGCGATATGCATGTTTGGCGCAAAATGAAACATGAACGTTAACGCATTATGTGATATTTTGCGCCAAACTAGAAATATGCAAGCAAGATGCGTGCCAAGCCGTCAGGCGTGATTTAATCAGTGCTTCCCTAATAAACCGTTTTTGCATTTTGCGCTGAACGACAAAAATTTTGCGGTATTGCCATAAAATGTACTTCCCGGCTGTGAGATCCTTTTCTCTGTGATAGCTTTCCCGATAACCGTCCGGCTTGCATATTCCGGATATGTAATGTTTCTCCGGGGAGCTTAGCTGCTGAAACATTTTCGCAGAACTTGTTTTTTTGAGTTTTTTGTGTTGAAAAACGGTAAGTTTTGTGCTATAATATACGCAAAGCGTTTCCTATTGATCACAAATCACGCTTGATCGCACCATTCTTGCAAGAACATGGTGTTATTAGATAATAAGTACATTTTGCCGGAGGAGAGAAGTTTGCGGCGCGGAGTACCGTAGTTCAGCTTCATCTGTTTCCGGGCGATTCGGAGGTACAACATGAAAATAGCCCAGAAAATCAGCATCATCGCAACGGCATGCTCCATTATTTCATCGCTGGCGGTGGGAATTTTATCTATGACCATTTCCTCTGGTTATATGAAAAAAGACGCAGCGAGCATCATGCAGGAGGAGTGCCTGCGCACCTCGTCTGACATCAACTCCTATCTCAGCCGTGTTGAGCAGTCTGTGGACACCTTATCCGATATTGCATTATCAACACTGGACGATTTCACCCAGTTCCAGACAAGCGCCGATTATGTCACCCAGTACACCGAGAAGCTCATACAGCCTATCACCAGCGCGGCTGAAAATACAGACGGAGCGATCAGCGCTTACATACGCTACAATCCTGATTTTACCGATCCTACCTCGGGTGTTTTCATGATCAGGAACGGCGCTGACGAGCCATTCCAGAGTGTAATTCCCACGGATTTCAGCGTGTACGAAAAGACGGATCTAGCTCATGTCGGCTGGTATTACACTCCGGTCAACAACGGCGCGCCTATGTGGATGTCGCCGTACCTTAACGAGAATGTCGGGATATACATGATATCCTATGTCGTTCCGCTGTTCCGCGATGGCGTGAATGTAGGCATTATAGGTATGGATATTGATTTCACCATGGTGCAGAATATCGCGCTTGGCTGCGAACGTTTTGAGACCTTCAAGCCGATCATTATCGATGGCAGCGGCAATGTTATGTTCAGCAGCGATATAGAATACAACACACCCCTTGCTGATGTCAGCCCTCAGCTTGCAGAGGGAGTGAGCAGCGGCAACAGCGACCTTATCAGTGCCAACATCGGCGGAACCGCACGGCTTGGCGTGTTCAGCTCTCTGGACAATGGCATGATATTTATTTCCACCGCCTCTGAATCCGAGCTGTTCGCACAGGAAAAAACACTCCTTATCACAATCCTGGGAGCGGTGGCTGTCGTTGCTGTGGCGGCTACTGTCGCTGTGTTCCTTGTCGTTCACAGGATCACAAAGCCTATCGGCGATCTTAACAAAGCCGCCAAGCGTATTGCGGCAGGCGACCTTGACGTCACTGTTGACTGCCATTCCAGAGACGATATCGGCGAGCTTGCGGACAGCTTCCGCCAGACGGCAGGCAAGCTTCAGGATTACGTCGGGTATATTGACGAGCTTTCGGCGGTGCTCAATGAGATCGCAGACGGCAACCTTGATATAAACCTCAGGCTGGACTACCAGGGTAAGTTCGCCGAGCTGAAGAACGCACTGGATAATATCACGAACTCACTTAACAGCACGCTTTCCGAGATAAACCTCGCGGCGGATCAGGTAGCCGTGGGCGCCGATCAGGTATCCAGCGGAGCGCAGGCTCTGGCTTCCGGCTCAACGGAGCAGGCAGGCTCTATTGAGGAACTTGTCGCGACTATCAGCGAGATATCCGATCAGGTCAGACAGAACGCAGATAAGGCAGAACAGGCAAGCGAAAAGATGAACGACATCGGCAAGGAGGCTGACCTCAGCAATCAGCGCATGAACAGCATGCTCAGCGCTATGCAGGATATCAGCAGCAACACCGAGGAGATCAGCGCAATAATCAAGACCATTGAAGATATAGCGTTCCAGACCAATATCCTCGCCCTCAACGCAGCTATCGAGGCTGCAAGGGCAGGTGAAGCAGGAAAGGGCTTCGCAGTGGTAGCGGACGAGGTGCGCAATCTTGCTTCCAAATCCGCGGAGGCTTCCCAGAACACATCGGCGCTTATCATCAAGACCACCCAGGCGGTCAACAACGGCTCCGAGATCGCAAACGAGACTGCTGAGAGCCTGCGGGTCGTTGTTTCCAACATAAGCGAGATAGTATCCTCTGTGGACGATATCTCCAAGAACTCCCAGAGCCAGGCGGAGTCGATAACCCAGGTGAACTCCGGCGTGGAGCAGCTTTCCAGCGTGACCCAGAACAACTCCGCCGCCTCCGAGCAGAGCGCTGCCGCGGCAGAGGAGCTTGCAGGACAGGCGAACACGATGAAGCAGCTTGCCGGAAGATTTACCCTCAGGTGAGCCGGAACATAATAATACTAATAACCATTTAAACTCAGGAAATCTTTACAGAAATCCAGCACCGCTATCGTCGTCAAAGAAACTTGACGTACATACAGTACGTCGGCGTTTCTTTTCCTAGATATCGGCACTGTCTTTCTGTAAATCTTT
>JALEOL010000007.1 GCA_022766785.1 Oscillospiraceae bacterium | reverse complement strand
GTTCCGAGATCATCGCAGTTTTGCCGTATTCGGGCAGTTCTCCTGTAAACACGAGCGTACCAGGCGCGGTCGCTGTAATTTCAGCGTTCTCTGTATCGCAGGCAATATGCGTGTGATCATCGCAGCTGAATAGCCAGCTATAATCTTCCTGATCATCACCCTCTGTGGTTTCCACGGTGCTTTCCGCCGTTTCAGTCTCCAGGGTGAGTATCTCTGACGCCGCAGGAGACGGCTGTATCAGATCAACTCCGCCGGTCTGTGGTTTTTTCAGCGCAAAAAGGCACAGCGCAACAACCGCCGCTGCCGCCGCCGGGATAAGGATAATTCCCAGTATTTTCGAAGCATGTCCGCTGAGACGGTCAGCCCTTGCGGCTTCTTCTATAAAGCGCTGGTCGATGTCGTTCAGCGCGTTGTTCAGTTTTTCTTTCACAGGTCATAGCCCTCCTTTCTGAGGAATTCCCTCAGCCGTTTCAATGTCCGGGAAATACGCGACTTTACCATGCTCTCACTTGCGTGAAGCCGCTGCGCTATCTCCGCTGTGGTATCCCCGAACCAGTAACGCCGCAGGAATATCACACGGGTTTTCCTGTCCTGATTTGACAGGAACGCATTCAGCAGCCGGGTCAGTTCCTTTTCGCTGAGCCTGTCTGCGGCGTCGGAATTACCGCCGATGAAGTCGGCAAGCTCGTCTATCGGCAGAGTGTCTCCGCTTCGCTTTGCCGCCCGGTTGTAGTCGTACCTGTCCAGAGCAAGCCTGCGGGCTATCCTGCACAGGTAGGCGCACAGCGACCTCGGTTTGTCGGGTGGAATGCTGTTCCATGCCCGGAGAAAGGCTTCGCTCTCGCACTCCTCTGCGTCCTGTTCGCTGCGCAGTATGCCGAACGCAAGGCTTTTCAGCAGTCTGCCGTAATTCTCCCGGGCGGCGCTTATCCCCTGCTCGTTGCGCAGCTCAAACAATGTGACAATCTCCTCGTCCCTGATAGGGATCACCTCCTTTTTTATGAAGCGCTTCATATTATAAGACGGAATAAGCTGCTGTAAGTCGCACAAAGCGCTGTCCAGAATAATATCTCGTGACGAGAAAACAGGGCGAAGAAACATCTCCGCCCTGCTTATTATGTGTATTCGATATGCTCCGCAAAACAAACGCGGTGATCCCTGACCGACCTGCGCTCATCTGTTGCGTTCTTTCATTGCACGTTCTATCTCACGTCCGGCGTCTCGCTTAGCCATGTCGTCACGCTTGTCGTGGAGCTTCTTGCCCTTGCACAGACCCACCTGCACCTTGACCTTCGAGTCCTTGAAGTACATCGAAACAGGCACCAGCGTGTATCCTCCCTGCTTGACCTGCCCGAACAGCCGGAGTATCTCCTTTTTGTGCATGAGCAGCTTTCGGGTGCGGTAGGGATCTTTATTGAAGATGTTGCCCTTTTCGTAGGGGGAAATGTGCATGTTGCGGATAAAAGCCTCGCCATTCTCAATGGATATCCAGGAGTCCTTGAGGTTGACGCCGCCGTTTCTGATAGACTTCACCTCGGTTCCGAAAAGCTCTATCCCTGCCTCAATGCTCTCGATGATGAAGTATTCGTGCCTTACTATGCGGTTTTCTGCTATGGTCTTAGTGTTCATCTGACCTCCAAGCAGGCATTGAGCTGTCAGTCAATGCCGATAACATACTTGAGAAGCTCCACAGCGTCGTCAGCTCTTACCCAGCCGTCTGCGTTGATGTCCGCAGCGACCTTGGTCTCATAGCTGTCCAGGGTTATCTCGCCGATAACAGCCTTCAGGATAGTCACAGCGTCCAGAGCGGTCACGTTACCGTCGCCGTCCACATCGCCCATTACCACCAGGGCATAGCTTGCGTCGCTGCCCGGCGCGCTCGCCTGCATTCCGGTGGCGATGTACTGCGTCTCAGAAACTGCGCTGCCGTCAGCCTTGGTGATATTCACGGCGCTTCCGTTCTCGATGTTGCTGCGGAAGTCCGCCACGGTGTACTTCTTCTTGAAGCTTGCTGTGATGGTGCGCTTCTCGTGGTTGATATTGAAGTTTGAGGATATCATCTGGAAGTTCTGCAGAACAGAGCTGATGAAGTAGTCGCCGCCCTCGCTGAAGCTGGTGGTGACAGTTCCGTCCTCAACGGTAACTTCTCTGATGAATTCCGATTTCTTTGTGGAAGTGTTCCACTTGTACAGCCTGTAAACGCCGTTGGTGTAAACCTTGGACACGTCAAGCGTAAGCTCGCCGGTGCCCGGGAACGCCTTTGTCTCAGCAAAGGAGATTATCTGGTAATCGCTGGCGCTGCCTGCCTCGAAGCGTATCTGCTCCTCCACCTTGCTCTCGTACATTACCTCGGGATCGAAATCCGCAGGCTTTGTTACGTCAGTGCCGGTGAACTTCCAGCTGTACTTGTAGCCGTCCTTGGTCGCGCCCTTTGCGGTGACTGTCTTGTTGTCGCCGTAGATCGCCTCAAAGTCAGCCTTTGTGATAATGGCAGGCTTCTCCTGCTTGGTCGCGGTAAGTCCGTTCTGGGCGTCCTGGAAAGCCTTGATAGCGGCGTTCGCGTCCGCAAGAGATGTACTCTTGTTCTCGCTCGCCTCGGTCAGAAGATTTACCGCTGAGGTGAGCTTTCTCCAGCTCTCTGCGGTGTAATCCTCCTCCTTGTAGGTCTTGGCGATAGCAAGCAGGTCCGTAAGTATCTTCTTGGTGTTTGTGTTCACGCCCTCGACAAGCTGCTTCTTTGCCTCGGTAAGGCTGTCGAACGCGTTCTTGAGCATGTCGTAATCAGTGTTGCTGTACTGATAGATAGCCTTTGCGGTCTTGAGCTGGTTTGAGAACACAGTCCATGTGGGTGCGGTGTAGGAGTCCTCCGTGAGCTTGTCGCACTCGGCGATAAGGCTCTCCAGGCGGAACTTCACAGTGGAGGGGTCGTTGCCGTCCAGGAAGTACACAGTCACCTCTGTCCTGATCTTGGGATTAGAGGTAGCGCCGGGCACAAACAGCGAAACAGTGCCCTTTACCGAACCGGACTTAGTCACCACGCCGTCGGAAACAAATCCGCTGACATCAAGGTCAAAGTCGATGTTCTCGTTGATGAGGTAATTATCGTCCGCGTTCTCGGGTATATCATACCTGCTCAGCATCGGATCGTAGAAGTACTCGGGGAGCAGGCTGCCGTCGTTGAGCCTTACGGTGGAGAGCACCTTGTCCTTAAAGCGCGCAAGCTCCTTGTCGGTCAGGGAGTCGCCGATGCCGAAGTAGTATGTATTGGGGCTTGCAACGATGCTCCTCTGATTGGTGGTATTGATAAGGTTGTAGCTTATATCCTTGGTCTTTGCGTCGAGCGCGGTATACCACGCCGGAACAGAGGTCAGGTAGTTATAGCTCAGGTCGATGCTGGTGAGCGTGTACAGACCGGAAAGATCAAGATTATTCACAGTGGAGCTGCGCAGCTTGTTCTTGGAAAGATCCAGTGTGCGGAGCCTTACCATGTATTCAATGATACGGGGCACGCCCTCCATACCGATACCGCTGAGGTTGAGCGAGGTGATCCTCTCAAGATCGCCGAAGGTGATGAGAGCGTAATCATTTCTGCCGGTGGCAATCTGCAAAGCCTTTAGGAACCTGGAATTCGGCTCGGACTCTCCGGCTGCATAGAAAAGCGAAGAATCCACGTCCCATACGATGTCGTCTTCATCGTAGTCCTGCACTACCGCAGCGTAGCCTGTGACAGGGAGCACGGCAGGAACAGAGCCTGCGGCAACACACCCGGTGAGTACAGCGGCGATCAGCCTTTTAGAAAGCTTCATAATATCCTCTCCTTAATACATTTTCCACTTTGTTGTTCCCTCCGGCGCGCAACACCGGAGCGGCATTTCGTTATATACATTAATAGTATACCACACTTCTGCGTTTTTGGCAATACCCTTTGTAAATTTTTTCTCTATTTTACGCAGAATAATTTTCCGGATATTGCTTTTGTTCAATATACACAAAAGAGCGTGTGAAAAATTAACCGCAAAATTTCCGAATAATTGTAGACATTTCCGCCGTGCTGTGGTATAATATTAAAAGGCGGAGGAACGCAAGCCTTTCGCCGATATGCAAAATCGCTAATGATCGGAGGAATTTTTTATGGCAAAGAAAAAGCTGTTCGGCAACAATATCAAGCCCTCCTGTAAATACTGCGAGCTGGGAACCGCCGGAGAGGGCGACAGGATCATGTGCTCAAAAATGGGCGAGGTCAAAGCCTATGATTCCTGCAAGAAGTTCGTATATAATCCGCTGAAACGCATACCTAAGAAAGAACTTCAGCTTGCTAATTCCGCTGTCAATGATATTGATTTCTGATATAGCACGATCGTACATGATCCCCTTCCGCACGGAGGGGGATTTTTTTGCCCCGGTGACAATTCGGCGCGCAGGATTGTTATATATACGAAAGACGTCCTTCAACATCAAATCAAGGAGGGAGAGCATGACCGACCAGAATGTCGAAAAATACGTCCGGCTGTACCACACGATGCTGTACCGGGTGGCGTTCAGCTACCTACGAAGCCGCGCGGACGCCGAGGACGTGTGTCAGGATTCATTCCTGCGGCTGATGAAATATCCCGGGGAGTTCCCCACGGACGAGGACTGCAAGCGCTGGCTTATCCGGGTAGCTGTCAATCTCTCAAAAAATCTCCTGAAATACCGCCGCACCCACGGCGAGCCGCAGGACCCACTGGACGCCGCCGATATTCCAGCCGAGCAGACCGCTGAAAGCGAGCTTCTGCCGCTGATAAAGTCACTGTCCCCGGAATACGGCGCGGTGATACACCTGTTCTATTATGAGGGCTATTCCGTAAAGGAAATATCCAAAATACTCAGAATAAGTCAGACTGCAGTGACCTCTCGGCTCTCGCGGGGAAGGCAAAAACTCAAAACACTCTTAGAGGAGGGAAATAACAATGAATGACTACAAACGGCTTTTCGATCAAATCTCTCCGATAGAGAGCGACGAAATACTCATAAGCAAGCTACGGGCACGAAAGGCGGAAAATATGAAAGAAAACAAAACTCCCAAACACATCTTTTTGAGAAAGGCGGTTGTGATCCCTGCGGCGGCTGTGCTGGCTGTCGGGGCGGTGACGGTGTCAGTCGGCGCGGCAGTAAATTGGGATTATTCAAAGGCGTTTAAGGGAATGTTCGCCGCGAAATACGAGGGCAACGTTTCGGTCGTTGAGCAGGTCGAGGACGTTCCCACGGAAAATTCCACTACATCAAGCCAGATCACCGAAAGCTCAAATATCGAATACGTTCCCGAAAAGCCGATCGGCACATTTGATTTCGAGAAATACGGCAAATCTCTCGGAATTGTGCTGGAGGGCGACGGAATAACCGCAACGCTTGACGGAATGCTGGTCTACGATGACCTTTGCTACATCATGTACACCACCACGGCAACTGACGAACTCCTTGCGAAAACAGGCGGCGAAGTACCCGGTTTGCGGATCGATTTCGGCAACTTTGGCTTCAGGATAGACGGCAAAATTGCAGGCGGAATGGGTTACAAAGCCGAGACTATCTCCAAAAACGGAAACACGAAAACCGGCTGTATTGAAATCGGTTATGATTCCATTGACCTTGCCGGAAAAACCCTGAACATTGATTTCCTTTCCGAAATCACCCCCGGCGACCCCTCCACGGCGATCATCAAGCAGCACGTTGATATCCCGACTGATTACAATCTTCCCGAGAACATTGAGAAAGAACTTGATATCAAGCTGAAAACCGACAATTTTGACGGTGAGATCTATAAGGTTAAGGTTTCGGGACTTCGTACTATTCTGTTCTTCTCAGGCATGGAAACCGGTGGCTATGAAAGCTATGATATAAATGACGCTGTTATCACCCTTAAGGACAGTACAACGGTTGTTGCAAAGTGCTCCGGTGTGGCAGGCGGAACAGTATCAGATGATAATTCTGTGAATTATCAGGGCGAGATCGAGCTTCTCTACACCTATCCCATCGACCCGACAGATGTTTCAAGCATATCCTTCGGCGACTTCACAATAAACCTTGAGTAACACAAAATCCCCCGCTCAAACGAACGGGGGAAATTCTTATGCAGTTAAGCGATCAAGCCTTGTTAAGTCTAGCCTCGATCTTATCAAGCTGATCGTACAGAGCCTGCGGAATGTGAGCGCCGCCCTTGGTGAGGTCTGCATAGTACTCACGCATACCGGCGATCTCCTTCTTCCAGAGGTCAACGTCAACTGCAAGCAGCTTGTCCTCGACCTCGGAAGTAACCTCGTCCTCAATGCCCTTGAGGTTGATGTCGCCCTTCTTAGGCAGGAAGCCGATAGGAGTTTCAACAGCGTCAACCTTGCCCTCGCAGCGCTTGATGATCCAGTCGAGAACTCTCATGTTGTCGCCGAAGCCCGGCCAGATGAAGTTGCCGTTCTCGTCCTGCTTGAACCAGTTTACGTTGAAGATCTT
>JALEOL010000107.1 GCA_022766785.1 Oscillospiraceae bacterium | reverse complement strand
CTTATCGGCAAGAAGATAATTCTTGTGGCTAATCTTTCTCCCGCCAAGCTTTGCGGCGTTGAGTCCAACGGTATGATAGTTGCGGCAAGCGTGGGCGAGGACGCAAAGGTCATTTTTGTTGACAAGGATATTCCTAACGGTTCGAGACTTTCGTAAGTGATTTTTCAAGGGCTGCTGCGGCAGTCCTTGATTTTTGAACTTTGAAAAAAATTTCACCTTTATAGTGTAAATTTTCCTCAAAGCCTATTGCAAAAATGAAAAAAATGGAGTATAATAGAATTATAAAATTAAAAGTGTGCGCAAGTGCACACCGTATGGAGGTTTATTCAAATGTCAAGATTAGTTTCCGCTAAGGATATGCTTAACAAGGCTCGTGACGGCAAGTACGCTGTGGGTCAGTTCAACATCAACAATCTCGAGTGGACAAAGGCTATCCTGCTCACCGCTGAGGAGCAGAAGTCTCCCGTTATTCTCGGTGTTTCCGAGGGCGCAGGCAAGTATATGTGCGGCTACAAGACCATCGTTGGTATGGTCAACGGTATGCTCGATTCTCTGAACATCACCGTTCCCGTTGCTCTTCACCTTGACCACGGCTCCTTCGAGGGCGCTAAGGCTTGCATCAATGCAGGCTTCTCTTCCATTATGTTTGACGGTTCTCATTACCCCATTGACGAGAACATTGCTAAGACCACTGCTCTTGTTAACACCTGCGATGTTCTGGGTCTTTCTCTCGAGGCTGAGGTTGGTTCCATCGGCGGCGAAGAGGACGGCGTTGTTGGTATGGGCGAGTGTGCAGACCCCGACGAGTGCAAGGCTGTTGCTGATCTCGGCGTAACAATGCTGGCTGCAGGTATCGGCAACATTCACGGCAAGTATCCCGAAAACTGGCCCGGTCTCCGCTTTGATGTTCTTGAGGCTATCAAGGCTAAGACAGGTGATATGCCCCTCGTTCTTCTCGGCGGCACAGGTATCCCCGACGATATGATAAAGAAGGCTATTTCTCTCGGCGTTGCTAAGATCAACGTTAACACCGAGTGCCAGCTCGTATTCCAGGAAGCTACCAGAAAGTACATCGAAGAGGGCAAGGATCTTCAGGGCAAGGGCTTCGATCCCAGAAACCTTCTCGCTCCCGGCACCGAGGCTATCAAGGCTAAGGTCAAGGAGAAGATGGAGCTGTTCGGTTCTGTCGGCAAGGCTTGATCTCTTTGATGATAATGATCGCGCTGCATTTACTGTAGCGCGATTTTTTCATGTTATTATAATGGCGTAAAAGTTAAGTTTTATGTAGTAGATTTTATGTTTATATACAAAATGAACGCTTGAAATTTGTCATGCTGTATCCAGAAAAATTAGAAAATCTACTTGAATTTTTCCTGCAACTATGGTATATTATATATAGGCGATACCGTTCGTCAGCATCGAAGTGCTCGGCAGGGCAGGCTCTGTGTTGATCGGCAGTATTCAGCGATAAGATCGGAGGATATATCAATATGAGAATTCTTTACGCTGCAAGTGAAGCGCGTCCTTTTGCTGCATCAGGCGGTCTTGCCGACGTTGCAGGCTCTCTCCCTAAGGCTCTGTGTGCCGCAGGGCAGGAAGCGTGCGTCGTTATGCCGTATTATGTGAATTCGTTTTCTCAGGAACAGAAAGAGAAGATGAAGTACATAACCAATTTCAGAGTTCCTGTGGGCTGGAGGAGCCAGTATTGCGGACTTTTCTCTCAGCAGGTAAACGGCGTTACCTATTTCTTCCTTGATAACGAGTATTATTTTAAGCGTGATAACGGTCTTTACGGCTATTATGACGACGCTGAGCGTTACGTTTTCTTCAGCCGTGCTGTTCTGGAAATGCTCAGATATATCCAGTTCAGACCGCAGATCATTAATTCCAACGACTGGCAGTGCGCACTGATCCCGGTTTACTATGACCTGTTCTACAGAAACCTTGGCGGCTGCTTCGACAACATAAAGCATGTTTTCACTATCCACAACATCGGCTATCAGGGACAGTACGGACTTGACCTGGTAAAGGATATTGTTGGTATTCCGCCCTATAAGGTAAATATCATCGAATACGACGGCGACATCAACTTCATGAAGGGCGCTATTGAGGTCGCTGATAAGGTTACAACCGTATCCCCCACTTATGCAAAGGAGATACTAAATCCCTGGTACTCACACAGCCTTGACAGGATACTTGTCAACAAGCAGTACAAGACCTGCGGATTCCTTAACGGAATTGATACGGATATGTATGATCCGGAGAATGATAAGACCCTCGCAGCGAACTTCAGCGCAAAGGATCACAAGGGAAAGGCTGCCTGCAAGAGCGCCATTTTCAAGGAATTCGGCATGCCCGAATACAAGATACCTCTGCTTGCGATGATATCCAGGTTTGCGGATCATAAGGGATTTGACCTTGTGAGAGCGGTGTTCGATGAGATCGTAGCTACTGATATGCAGGTGGTTATCCTCGGCTCCGGTGAGAGTCAGTACGAGGAGTTCTTCCAGAACATGCACTGGCGTTATCCTGATAAGGTCGGTTTTTATCGCGGTTTTAATCCGGGACTTGCAAAGAGGATCTACGCAGGCGCGGATATGTTCCTGATGCCCTCCAAGAGCGAACCCTGCGGTCTTGCTCAGATGATCTCCGCGAGATACGGCACTGTGCCTATCGTCAGGGCGACCGGCGGCTTAAAGGACAGCATAATTGACTACGGCGATAACGGTATCGGATTTACATTCCAGAGTTATAATGCGCATGATATGCTCGGCGCAGTTCAGCGTGCAAAGTCTGTATACGATAACCGCATGGCATGGGGCAAGCTCGTTACCCGTGCAATGAAGGCTGATTTCAGCTGGGCGCAGTCTGCTAAGCTTTATATCGGACTTTATAAGGAGCTTTGCGGAGAGTGATCGGTCTTTTGATCTGATTTTTCAGAAATAATATGTTTCCCGGGAAGGTTGTTTATTCCCGGGAGATTTTTTGCATTTTTTTGGTTTTATATATTGACAAACCAGGTAAAACATGTTATACTGTGATTACTGTATATATACAATATTTTTTGGAGAGTATCATGGACGTCATATTAAGTAACAGTTCTGACGAACCGATCTATGCGCAGATCGTTTCGCAGATAAAAACACAGATAATGAACGGGGAACTTTCCCCGGGTGACGCGCTGCCGTCAATGCGCACCCTCGCCGCGCAGCTGCGTATCAGCGTTATTACTACAAAGCGCGCCTATGAAGATCTGGAGCGCGACGGGTTCATCGAGAATTTTGCAGGGAAGGGCTGCTTTGTCAAAAATCAGAATACTGATTTTCTTCGCGAGGAAACGATCCGCCAGACAGAGGAGCTTCTTTCAAAAGCCTGCGAAAAGGCAAGAATGTGCGGACTTTCCTGCGATGAGCTGAAAGAAATGATCGACCTTGTTTACGGAGGAGAAAACGATGAGTGAAACGACCTTTGAAAACGCAATCGAAATAAGCGGAGTTACCAAAAGGTACGACGGTTTTACGCTGGATAATATCAGCTTCAGCGTGCCGGTAGGGAGCATAATGGGATTTATCGGTCAGAACGGAGCCGGCAAGTCCACAACGATCAAGGCGATACTGAACATTATCGGCATTGACAGCGGCAAGATCACAATTCTCGGAAAAGACCACATCAAGGAAGAGTACGAGATGAAGTCGCAGATTGCTGCGGTTTTTGACGAGCTGCCGTTCCACGAGGGCTTCAACGCCGACCAGATATGCACCATGTTCAGCGGACTTTACCCCAACTGGAACAAGGAGCAGTATTACGGATATCTGGAGCGCTTCGGACTGCCCCGGAAAAAGAAGCTCAAAGCATTCTCAAAGGGCATGAAGATGAAGCTGCAGATAGCCACGGCTCTTTCCCACGGCGCAAAGCTGCTGATAATGGACGAGGCTACCACAGGACTTGACCCGGTAGTGAGAAATGAAATACTTGACATCTTCCGGGAGTATTTGCAGGACGAGAGCAACAGTATTCTCATGTCCTCTCACATCACCAGCGACCTTGAAAAGATAGCCGACAGCGTGACCTTTATCGACAAGGGAAAGATACTGCTGTCCGGTGTAAAGGACGAGATACTGGAACAGCACGGGCTTCTTAAATGCAAGCGCGAGGAGCTTTCCCAGCTTGCACCGGAGGACTACATAAGCGCAAGAGTAAGCGATTTCGGCGCGGAGGTCATGGTTTCCGACCGGGAAATGTGCAAAAAGGAATACCCCGGTCTGCTTATCGAGAAAACCACGCTCGAGGAAATAATGCTGTTCTATGTGAACCGCGAGAAAAAGGAGTGGAGCTGATGAAGGCGCTGGTTTACCGTGAGCTTATGCGTTCACGCAGGATCGTGATATTCACTCTTTTCGCGTCTGTGATGGAGGCGATGCTGTTCATTCTGCTGGCGCTTAGCTTCCGGGTGGGTAATCTTGCCCTGCTGCCTCAGGCAATGCGTGAACAGTTCTTTGAGCTGAACAATACTGTTTCGCTGCCGCTTATGGCGTTTCTGGCAGGTATCATCATGATGACGGCGGCGTCCTCCGACAGCGAAAGCAGCATGCTGTGGAGAATGTTCCGTACTTCCACACCGGTCACTCCGCTGAAATTCGCCGGGGCAAAATACCTGATGCTGGGCTGCTGGCTGCTTGTCAGCGTATTGTGTGCGTCCCTGTTCTCTTGTCTGTTCTGCCTTGCGGCGGATATCCGGTTTACTTTGGATAATTTTGCAACGGCGGTTGGCTGCATTGAGGTCGTGCTGATTTTCTCGGTGGTTTCTCAGGTGATACAGGCGTTTATGCGGGCTTCTAAGGACAAGGCTGGTCTGGTGCTTGCTGCTGTATTTCTGGTTCCTGTTGCGGTGGTGGGCTTTGTCTGCACCGAGAATAACATAGACCTTGGCATAACCCCGGAGAAGCTCACGGAGCTGTGCGTTACGCTGCTGCCATTCACGCCGCTCGTTCTTGCCGTGATATTCGGGGCAGGGGTACTGCTCACGGCGGCGGCTTACAAAAGGAGGGAAAAATAATGCGCGGACTTATGTACAAGCAGCTTATGACCTTCCGCGCTCCGGCGTTGATCATAATCGGCTTTCAGCTGTTTATAACAGCTGTGGCGATCTCTATGTACCTTGATGATCCCGTTCGCGGTGACGGTTCTATGATGACGGCGGCAATGATAGCGCCATTTATACTGTTCTCGATAACCAACAGCGAGCTGTTCCGGTATGACGAGCGCGAGAAGTGGTGTTGCTTTGCCGCCTCCACACCCCAGACCTCAAGGGGGCAGGTTCAGGTGAAGTACTATTTCACTCTGGCGGCGCATTCGGTGATGCTTTTCGTGGGAATGCTGTGCGATACCGTGTTTATCGCTGTCGTTGGTTCTACTGCGGTCACATGCATGATGACCGGAGTGCTGTTCTTCTGCATTTCGCTCATCATGAACGCGCTGGAGTACCCGTTCTACTTCCGCTTTGGCTCTGAGCACGGCGCGCAGGTAAAGGGCGCTTCAATATGGACTGTGATACTGCTGATAATGATCTATCTGCTGTTCGGAGATATCTCGTTCCTCCTGGACGGAAACCTTGCGGACTTCTTCGCGTCGCTTTTCAGCAGCACGGCGATGATGTGGAATATGGCGCTGCTGCCTGCTGCTTCGTTTGTAATATTCTACCTGTCCCATCTTGTTTCGCTGAAAATGTACCGGAAAGGAATGGAAAGCTATGAGCAATAAAAATTTGACGATCCGCAGAATAGTCATCTTCTGCGTGCTTGCGTTCCTGCCGGTGATCATCATTACACCGCTTCTGAACCTGTACTACGGCGAGCTTCTTTTCGTATCCCGGAATGCAGCAACGGGAGCGTATGTATTCGGCGTGCTGGGAATGCTTAGCCCGGCGCTTGCAAATCTTCTCACAAGGCTGATAACCAAAGAGGGCATGGGCAACAGCTATCTTGCACTGAACATTAAAGGAAACGTCAGATATTACGCTGCGGCGCTTCTGGCGGTGGTTGCTGAAATAGTGGTCGCGATGATACTGCTGTGCGCGGTCTATCTCAATTCAATGAGCTTTACGGAGATAATCCCGGCGGAGGGTATTGCGGACAAGAGCGCGATCGTTCTGTTCCAGATATCCTATTCGATCATTGTGTTCTTCCCGGCGTTCGGGGAGGAGTGGGGCTGGCGCGGCTACCTCATGCCGAAGCTGTCCGAGGTCATGGGAAAGCCTGCGGCTGTAGTTGTAGGTGGTATCATCTGGGGACTGTGGCATGCGCCGCTTACTATATCCGGCCATAATTTCGGCGTGGATCACCCCGGCTACCCGTTTGTGGGAATACTGCTGATGTGCGTTCTGTGCGTTGCCGATAATGCTTTCCTGACGCTGATTACCGACAGGACTGGTTCTATCTACCCTGCGTCATTCTTCCATATGATAAACAATAACTGTTCCGCGCTGTTCGTGCTGGGTATATTCGGAAGCGTCGAGGCAGTGGAGACTGCGGACAGTATACCGCCTGTACAGGCTTTCCTGACCGTTTTAATGCCGGCAACCCTGCTCCTTGGCGCTGTGAGCTTCTTCCTGCTGGTGAGAAGAAAAGGAGTGAAAGCGGAAAAGGTTTCGGGATAATTGGTTTATACTAATAACCGTTTAAACGAGGGAAAAGATTAACAGAGTTTAAATGGTTATTAGTATTATACTTCGGATCATAATTGTATAGAAAAAAGCCACTTTTGAAACACAATGTCTCAGAAGTGGCTTTGATTTTTGTATCGTCAGATATTTTCGTTAATATACTGAATGAGCTGACCGATCTGCGGCTTGGAGAACTGACCGTCCGCGCCGACGCTCTCGCCCTTGATCCGCATCTGATCGTTGATCAGAGATGAGAACAGGTAAACCGGGATCGCCTTGAGTATCGGATCGTCCTTGATGAGCTTTGTGAGGTGGTGTCCGTCCATTTTTGGCATCTCGATATCGCTTATCACGCAGGATATCTCGGAGAGGATATTTCCGTCCAGCTCCTTGTGTCCGTTGATATAGTCCCATGCGTCCCTGCCGTTGTCGAAATGAACGACATTCTTGTATCCGGCGTCATGCAGGGTATTCACAATGAGGGTATTGAGGAAAGGGGAGTCCTCGGCAATGACGATGTGCTTTGCCGATTTATCGGTGGTGGAGGAAGTCACCCCGGAGGTGTCAAAAGCGGCGGAAGGATCCATATCCGAAACGATCTTCTCAAAGTCGAGTATCAGCACGATCCTGTCCTTGAACTTGGCGATACCGGTGGCGATGTTGTGCTGACCGTCCCCAGCCATTGCCGGGGGCTTCTCGATATCCTCCCAGGAGATCCGCTGGATACCCTTTACAGAGGAAACGTGGAAGCCAACGTCCTTGGTGTTGAAGTGGCAGATTATCAGCAGATCATGCTCGGGATCAGGGCTTTCCTTATGTAAGATCGTGTGGAGGTTGATCACGGAAATAACCTTGTCTCTTGGTGTGAACACGCCCTCAAAAGCCGGGTGTGAGTCAGGCACCGGAACCATAGGCTGATAATTCATTATTTCGGTGACCTTTGCGATATTGATACCGAAGCTCTGTGTTCCCACCATGAACTCCAGCACTTCAAGCTCGTTGGTACCGCTCTCTAACAGTATATTACTTTCCATATCATGCTCTCCTTTATCTTTGGTGTGGAGTAGTTATATCTATATTATACAACAACACCTGAAAAAAATCAATAGTTTTTGTGAAAAAATCAGCTTGATGTCGTCAATATTTCGGTCGAAGGTTCTCGCGGCGCTTTGCGACCTTTCTTATCCAGATGAACACCAGTGCGAGCAGCGCCAGAAGCACAACCAGTCTGATGACAAGTGCCCATACATTATAGGGAACGGCGGTCAGCGCATACGTCCTGCCAATATCGTCCAGAAAATACAGCGATCCGTTCGGAGAGGCGCAGAACGAGCCGTTTTCAAAGCTGTCCATCAGCGCCAATACCGAGCTTGTCGGTTCAGCGTCGGAGTCGCTATCGAGAATGCAGTAGACCGCCCACTTGTCCTCGTAACGGCTGACCGTGTAGATATATGGACCGCTGCCGTAATGTATCTGGGGAGTGCAGCCGCTCTTGATATCACTGATGATATAGGAGACTTCCATGTTGAGATTATCCAGAATATAGAAACCGTCCTCTGTCGAAATATACAGCCTGCCGTTCCATGAAACAGGGGAGGAGGGCTTGCCGCCGATCCTGCACAGCGTCAGGGTATCTTCCTCAAGCGTACCGTCAGGGTCAAGGCGCAGCTTTCCGGCGTAACCGTCTGTGGTGCAGAAGAACACCGCGTACTCAGTCGCGAACGGGGCTGTGGCGATCTGCTTTTCAAGGGGGATCTCAGTGACCTCGCCGGACTTAAAGTTGTGGGTCAGAATGCTGCTTCCTGCCGCGAAAACAATGTTGTCGCCCTGGACTGCCGGGGCTGTGGGTTTGTCGCTGAGCGTAATGCTCCAGACCGTTTCCAGATCGTCAGAGGACAGGTCTATGCACAGAAATTCATATCCGCCGCTTACCTGTATCGCCGTATATCCCAGATCGTCAATTATTGCACAGTCTGCGGCAATGGCACCGTCAAATCCGCGGAAAGCCTTAACTGTCATGTCTTTGGCGTTAATGAGCGCAACGCCGCTGCGGGTCGGCTGGAGCAGCGTATCACCGAGCAATGCGCCGGAGTATTCCACTGAGCAATCCTCCAGGAGCGCAACGGAAGTTACAGTCTCGCCGGTGTTCTCTCTCAGGGCGATCAAGGAGCTTTCCGTTGGCAGCAGCAGCTTGTCGCCGTAAGCAAGCGGTGTTCCGCAGTCCTTTCTCTGGACGTCGCCGCCCCACTGTATCTGGGTGTATTTGTTGCTGTACGGTGCCGCAGCGGCGGATATATATTTTCTGTCGCCGCTGAACCCGGCGCTTTCCGCCCCGGCGGTAACTCCCGTCAGGAGCAGCGCAGCCGCCGCTATTGTTATCATCTGTTTTTTCGTAATATCACCTCATAAATATATCGCTTTGTTCTGCCCGAAGGAATACAGCGCAAGGGAAACCTCGCCGTTTCTGCATTCTGTCATTAGCAGCGGCAGAATTCTCTTGTAAAGAGCAAGCTGTTTCTCATAAGCCGGAAGCTCCTTTTCGAGATTTCCGGCGCTGTCGGTTTTGTAATCCACGACAACAGCCCTGCCGTCTTTTATGAACATCATGTCCACGCGTCCCTGGAGTATCGTGGTGCCGCCAGAACCCGGTATCAGTTCCGAAGCCGGAAGCTCCGCGAATATCTCGTATTCTCTCTCCACCCTCTGCGCCGTCAGCATGTCCTGTCCCAGACCGCCCAGGAAAAACCGCGTTATCCTCCGGACGATATCCCCCTTTTTGCCGTTTTCAAGACAGAATATCTCCTCCGGGCGCAGACGTTCCTTTTCTGCAAGCATATCAACGGCATTCTCCACCGCTGCTTCCATATCCTCGTCAGAGTAATCAGCGCGCAGAGTGTCAAGAGGGAACAGCTCCATGATATGATGATATGTGTTTCCAATAAGGATACCATTTATATGAAGCCCTGCCTTTTCGGGCGTCAGGAATACCGGCTTTGTCAGCGTTATCTCCTCGTTATCGTCCGGGGTCTCGTCCATGTGTGCAAGCTCTGTCACGCTGAAACGGCTGTGAAGTCCGCTTTCAGCCTGGTGCGGATAGCTTAATTTGAGATTATCCCGGATAAACTCCGCGGTGCTTTCGTCTATTTCTCCCTCGTTGGGAAGCTCCGCTTCGGCGATTTCCGGTTCCGGCAGACGTTCGTTGATAAAGCTGATGCTGACACCGGGACTGTCCAGAAGTAATGGCTCTCCCGGTTTCGGCGCACCGCTGCCGTACCTCAGCATAGAGCACAGTATCCACTTGATGTGGGAGTTCCCGGATAGCGCAAACTCCGGGGTGAAGCTGTCGGTCGTACATTCCGCGGCGCTTTTCTCGGTGCACTGCCCGATAAGTATCAGCTTTTCCCGGGCACGG
>JALEOL010000080.1 GCA_022766785.1 Oscillospiraceae bacterium | reverse complement strand
TGTATTTATCCCGATGGGCGAGCTTGTTGACAAGGAAAAGGAACTTGCACGTCTGGACAAGGAAAAGAAAGCCGCTGAAAAGGACATCGAGTTCCTGTCAAAGAAGCTGAACAACCCCGGATTCCTCGCAAAGGCTCCGGCGCAGCAGATCGAGAACGAGCGTGCAAAGCTTGCTAAGGCAGAGGAGAAACTGGCGAAGATCAACGCTTCTATCGAGGGGCTGAAGTGAATTCGGAATTCGGAATGCGGAATTCTGAATTGAATGTGTCCCCTTCGGGGACGGATCAGGATTGTATGCTGGATTAAAGGCAGCTGCACAATTAAAAGAATGAATTCCTTGTCTTGGCAGCATTCGACTTCGCATACAATCATATCTACCGCGAAGCGGTAACATTAATTCCGCATTCCGAATTCCGCATTCCGAATTAATCTAAATCCCGATCTCCTGCTTCCCCGGCTGTCCGGCGACCTTGTCATTGCGCCTCGCTGACGGGTTCCATTTCTTCAAAAACGGTGCAGCCCTTATGGGTGGTTTCCTTTGTGCGATAAAGCGCCTTGTCCGCATTGTGATATACGGTCTCGTTATATCCTGACGCTGTAAATGTCACGCCTGCGCTGATAGTAAACGGCGGCAGTTCATTTGTGCAGGACGTTATAGTATTGTTTACGCTCTCGATAGTCTTCTTTACCAAACCTGCCTGTGCCGATGTCAGCCGATTCATTATAACAGCGAATTCATCGCCGCCCAGACGAAAGACCTTATCAACTGCGCGCATTTCTTCGTTAAGGACAGATACGAGCCTGGACAGCACCAGGTCTCCGACATCATGCCCGTAATTATCGTTGATCGACTTGAATTTGTCAATATCCAGCAGCACGAGGGCAAAAGGCGTCACGGAGCTTTCAAGCATCTTGGTGACTCTGCTGAAAGCAGTTCGGTTAAGCGCTCCGGTCAGCTCATCGTGTTCCATCTTGAACTGGAGCCATTCCTCACGGGTCTTCTGCTCCGTGATATCCTGTACGGCAAAAACCACCTTTTGAAGCCTTCCGGACTGATCCCACTTTGCCGGAGCAAGGACGATACGTCCCCATTCGATCTGTTTTCCGTGGTATTCGCAGGAAAGAACATCAGCGTCTTTCATTCGCTGCTCCATAGTATCGAGATCCATAAATTCGCGGACAGACTGAGTGTATTCTTTTTCCACCATCTGATCGCTGAATGTTTCCAGAAATACATTATACGGCATCATTCCGTCGGGATAATGTTTTATAAATGTGTCCGAATGTTTTATTACCTGGGTCATGCCATTTTCCATGTCGATCATGAAGCTCACCTTGTAGAAGCTGCTCAGCGCCTTGATCATCTGGTGGTGTTCTTCCTCTTCCTTCTTCATCTGGGTGATATCCTTGACGAGCACGACAAATCGCTCCAGATGTCCGTTTTCGTCAACAGATACAACGGAAAACTCCAGACGGAACCATGTGTTATTGCCGTTTACCTCACGCTCAAGGTCGATAGAAAAAGAGTTCTGCTCTTTACACAGGAATGTTTCCATGTATTCCTGCCCGGTTCTTCTCAGGAATTCCTCGCGGTATTCAGGCTTGATTATGGACGCATAAAACTTCCTTATCCACTCCCACTCTCCCTGTTCCGGGATAACATTGCTGAGCACTCTGGTTATACGGAGCGCTTCGTACCTCTTGGCGGTGTAATCCACCAGAAATTCCGACAGGTTACTGGAGCGGATACCCTCCATAAACATCAGATATTTGCGGTTTATCCTCTCCTGGTTGTAATATAATCCGATCTCCTGACCTAAGTACAGCCATGTTTTCTCCAGCAATGCAAATTCCGGCAGGTCGGGATTTATCAGGCACATGCAGGACGGCATTTTGTTCTTGATATACAGTGGAATGATCAGGAATGCCTGAATGCCCTGCTTCTCCATTCTTTCATATTCCCGGGGAAAGCTGTCCTTTACAGATTCTCTGTTCTCGATCAATACCAGTTTTTTCATGTTGAGAGTCCTGATCCAGTCGCCCAGACCGCGTTCCTGTATCGCTTGTGTTTTTTCGTCTTCAACGACCTGTTCGCCGGATCTCCACTGGTATTCTTTTGTAACGCGATCCGTTTCTGTTCCGGCTTCGTAAATGCATACCATATCCGAATGGGTGAATTTTCCCACTTCTTCTATTATATGGCTTATAATATCCCGGATACTGTCGTCTATATTCACACTTGACAGAAGATCAGCTATGAATGCTTTTGTTTTAAGGCTTATTATTTCTCTGTCCTCGGTTGCGCTCCCTGTTTCTGTCATGATTTATATCCCCTTTTTAATAGGTTTTTCGACAAATTACGATCTGCCGATATTACCATTATATCACATTCAAACAAGAATTGCAATACAAAACAGGACAATTCTTGTGGTGCGCTCAGCTTTCTTGGCTCATTGATTTGGATCAACGCCGGGAGATATGAATAATTCGGCACAAAATGCAGAATATATGTCAGAAAGAAGGTGCAGGCATGGAAGAGAGCGTACACACATCTCTGCCGCCGGAGCTTCCGCTGGACAAGTCCCTTGAGGAAAATCTCAGGCGGCTGAAGCAATTCACCGGCGGCTCCAGCGACGTTATAATCAAGGACGGAATGCTGTCCGGCTGCCGCATTGCGGTAATTACATGCGAGGGAATGGCGGACACGGACACGCTGGCGCAGCTTATCTACAACAATCTGAAAGATGTCGGAGAGGAGCGGCTGCCGCCGGAGGAGGTCATAGCCCGGCTGTTCGAAAAATACCTTATCGCGGCGGAGCAGCTGGAGATAAAGAACCTCGGGGATCTCACGCTGAAGCTCCAGAGCGGCTTTGCGATAGTGCTGGCGGACGGCTGCTCCCGGGGTATCGCTATCGGTATCCAGGGTTACGCGGCGAGAGGGGTGGACGAGCCTTCCGTTCAGCTCAACGTCCGGGGCAGCAGAGAGGGCTTCGTCGAGGTCATTCGCAAGAATATGGCGCTGATACGCCGCAGGATAAAGTCCCCCACGCTGGTGTTCGAGATGTCGGTCATGGGGGAGCGCAGCAATACGGATATCTGCCTGTGCTATCTCAGCGACAAGGTGTCCCCGGCGCTGCTGGAGGACGTAAAGCGCAGGCTGAAGCAGGTGAAGCTCAACACAATACTCGAGAGCGGCTATATACAGCCGTTCCTGGAGGGCAGCGGCGGCTGGTTCTTTTCGGAATGCGGCACCTGCGAGCGCCCGGACAGCTTCGCAGCCAAGCTGTACGAGGGCAGGGTTGGGATACTGGTGGACGGAACGCCGTTCGCACTGACTGTGCCGTATCTTTTCATTGAGAATTTCCAGACGCTGGACGACTACACACAGAAGCCGTTCTACGCGCTTTTTATAAGAATAGTAAGGCTTGCGGCGTATTTTATCACGCTGTTCCTGCCCGGAGCATATGTTGCGGTGGCGGCGTATTCGCCGGAGATGCTGCCCTCGGCGCTGATACTGAACCTCGCCGCCGCCGAGCAGACCGCCCCCTATTCACTTATGGCGGAATGTCTGCTGATACACTTCATGTATGAGATACTGCGGGAAGCCGGGATACGTCTGCCGCGCCCGATAGGTCACGCGATAGGGGTAGTCGGCGGTATCGTTATCGGCGATATCACGGTGAACGCCGGGCTGGTGGGCGCTCCCATGGTGCTGATTGTGGCGCTGAGCGGTCTTTGCAGCTTCGTTGTGCCGGCGCTGTATGAGAGGACAGTTCTGCTGCGGTTCATCTATATCCTCGCAGGGGGGATCTTCGGGCTGTACGGGCTTCTGCTCGCAGCCGGGGTAATTATCATCAAGATGTGCTCACTCAACACCTACGGCATTCCGTATATGTCGCCGATATCCCCGTTTGACCCGGACAGCAGCCGGGATATGCTGGTGAGGGCAGGCTGGCGGCGGCTCCAGAAAGGCGATGTCACAATTCAGGGGCTTAACGGCAGCCATGTGAGCGAGGAGTGAACATGCAGGATAATTCTCACAAGATAAGCGCTCCGCAGCTGTTCTGCATTCTACTGCTGATGAGGATATCGGCGGAGCTTGTGTACCCCACGAGCGGCGGCTTCGGCGGAACGGGGCTTGCGGCGGTGCTGACCGCGGAGCTGATTCGGTTCCTGCTGGCTCTGCCGGTGCTGGTGTATTCCTTTAAGGGCAGAGCTTTTTACGCGGCGGTATGGAGAAAAAACCGGTTCTTCGGCTGGGTGGCGGCGGTGGGAGCGGCGTTCCTGCTGGGCGGCTTTACCGCAAGAACGGTGACATATTCCGCCGAGTTCGCGCAGCGGATACTTCTGCCGGGAATGCCGGGGCTGCTGCTTGCGCTGCTCCTGCTTGGCTTTGCGGTGTACGCGGCGGTGAAAGGCGCGGAGGCGCTTGCAAGGGCAGGTGTGCTGTTCCTTGCGGCAGCGGCGGCAGTGACCCTGCTGATGGCGCTTGCTGATATCCCGTATATGCGGTTTGACCGGGAGCTGCCCCAATGGACGACGGAGCTGTTCGTTTCAGACCTTTTCGAAAGGCTCACGCGAAGCGGAGAGTACCTGGTTTTCGCGGCGCTTTTGCCGTATGTTAGGGTGAGCCGGGACGCCGGGTCGGGCACGCGTTCCGGGGCGGCAGGGATGTGGTTCGCACTTGCAGGGACGCTGTCGGCGGTGCTGCTGTGCGCGTTTTTTGGGGCGGTCCTGGGAGAGTACCAGACCATGACCGGGTATCCTCTGGCGGCTGCGGCTTCGCTTTCGGATATAGTGCTGTTCAAGCGGCTGGACGGGCTTGCCTGCGCCGTGTGGCTGCTCGCGGCAGCGTTCCGGTGCGGAATGATGCTGTTTTCCGCGTTTTCGATACTTGGCGAACTGCGAAAGAAGGAGGGCGGCGAATGAAGCGTTTGTTTGCGGCGGCGGTTCTGGCAGGAATAACGCTGCTTTGCGGCTGTGAAGCCACCGAGCTTGGCGACCGGGCTGTCATTCAGGCGGCTGCGGTGGATACCGACGGGGAAGAATACACCGTGAGCGCACTGCTTTTCAGCGCCGGGGGAGGGAGCGGCGGTGAGATCGACCCCTCAAACGAGAATGTGATCAAAGTCACGGGAAAGGGTAAAACCTTTGCGGCTGCGGTGGACGATATTTCCCTCACAGACGGCAGGAAGATCTATATGAGCGAAACAAGGCTGCTTATTCTGGGCAGCGGCTTTACCGGCACGGACGTGACCCCGGTGCTGGAGACCGCCGCACGGGATATGCGGTGCAGTCTGAAAATGCTGGTGTGCTGCTCTGACGACCCGGAACTGCTGACGGATCTGCATTTCACCGAGGGCATTACCGCCGCAGAAAAGCCGGTGGACATGATCGAGAACGCCTACCGCACCGGCAGCTCGCCAAGGGCGTACCTGCTGGATATCATCAACGACACGGCGGCAGGGAGGCAGACGCTGATACCCTGTTTCTCGCCGGAGATAAACGGCTTTGGAATGACCTCTGACGAGGAAGGCATGACGGCTGTGCTGAGCGGCTCCAGGGCGCTGTTTCAGGGAAAACTCGGCAGAAGACTGGACAGCCGTGCCACCGCCGGAGAAATGCTGCTGGGCGGCAATTCCGATAAAGTCCTGCTGACGTTCAGCCACGGCGGCAGGGAGGTGAGCTGCGAGGCATACTGCGTCAAAGCCGAAAGGCTGGAAACGGGCGGAGCGCTGGTCTCGGCGAAGCTGCGCAGGAGAAACGGTGAACCGCTCTCCGACGAGCTGAAAGAAGCCGCAATGCAGCAGCTTGACGACCTGATAAACGCGGCGCTTGCCGTCAGATGATCTGTGTGCGGATACCTTTATGGTGATCCGCACGCTGTATTTGCGGCGGTTATGCCGTTTGTAAGCTATATGTTGTGAATGTGCACAAACTGACTGCGAAAAATATGTGCGAGTTTGGAGAGTTTTTTTCTAAAAACACTTGACTTTTTCTCGAAAACATGATAAATTATATTTAGCACTCAGAGAGACAGAGTGCTAAAGTTCTGAGGAAGGTGGTCAGATTGGATACCAGAGCAATGAAAATACTCGCGGCGATAGTTGACGAGTATATCCGGACAGGCGAACCTGTGGGTTCAAAGGCGCTTGCCGAGAAACCAGATATCTCGGTCTCCTCTGCCACGATCAGAAACACGATGGCGGCTCTTGAGCAGGAGGGTTATCTTGATCATCCGCATACCTCCGCAGGAAGAGTCCCCACATATAAGGGCTACAGGTTCTACATCGACAATCTGATGGATCCCATGCCGCTGGAGCAGAAGGATATGGATCAGATCGACGGGCTGCTGGAAAAGGCGGCTCAGGAAAGCAGCTCCTCCCCGGAGGAGGCGATCATCGAGAGCGCTTCTGCGGCGCTTGCAGAGATCACGAAATGCGCGACCTATTCCACCAACCACGTCTCGCAGTTCTCCGTTATCACCAAGGTGGACGTTATCCCCACCGGGCGGAGAATGTACGTTCTGCTGATGATCACCAGCACCGGCGCGATAAAGAACCGCGTGTGCCGTATGCAGTTCGACCTGACAGACGAGCAGATGCAGTTCTTCACGGACTTCGTCAGCGAGAACCTCCAGGGCGTGAACCTTGCTGAGATGACCGATGAGTACATCAGCAAGCTCACCGAGGCGCTGGGGGCTTACATGATAACGCTCTCGCCGCTGCTTGACGCGGTGTATGAGCTGACGAACGATCTTGTGCAGGGCAATGTTGATGTGCAGGGTCAGAGCAACCTCCTCGAATGCCAGGAGTTCCCGGTGATGGACGTTATGAAGTTCCTGGAGAACAAAAACGAGCTTTCAGCGCTGCTGGACAGCACGTTTTCGGGAATTAACATAAAATTCGGCGGAGAGGACAGCACGGATACGTTCGCGATCAGCAATTCAAGCCTTGTCAGCGGCACCTATTACAAGGACGGCAAGCCGGCAGGCACGCTGGGCGTGATAGGTCCGATGAGGCTGGATTACCGCAGAGTTATCCCTTATATCGAATATTTCAGCAAAAAGATCACCAGGCTGCTTTCTGAAGACTCGGATAAGCCGCCTCAGATAGAAAGCGAGGTCAAGGACAATGGAGAATAGCGAAAGCAAGGATCTGGAGCAGACCGCCCAGGCTGAAGAAGTTCCTGCAGAGGAAACTGTGGAAGCAGACGAAGCCGCAGAGCAGTCCGCAGACGATAAGCTCGCAGCAGAGCTTGCACAGGTTAAGGATCAGCTTCTCCGGACGATGGCTGAATATGACAACCACAGAAAGCGCACCGCAAAGGAAAAGCTGGAGCTCCGTGCAGACATCATAACTAACGTGGTCGCGGATTTCCTGCCGGTCATGGATAATCTCGAAAGAGCGCTCCAGGCTGAGTGCTCGGACGAAAACTACAAGCAGGGCGTTCAGATGATCTACGACAGCTTCATGGCGACGCTCACGAAGCTGGGAGTTACCGAGATCGAGAGCGACGGAGCGGAATTCAACCCACAGCTGCACCAGGCGGTACAGAGGGTTGACGACGAGAGCGTCGAAAGCGGCAGGGTCGCAAAGACCTTCGCCAAGGGCTACAAGATCAATGACAAGGTTATACGCTTCGCCATGGTCGCAGTAGCAAACTGAGTACGGCGATAAAGCTTCTGTACCTTTCTCACCGCACTGGAAAAGAGCATTTGTAATATTTATCATAGCATGACATCATGCAAACAAAAGAATGGAGGATTTCATCATGGGAAAGATCATTGGTATTGACTTAGGTACGACAAATTCCTGCGTATCCGTTATCGAGGGCGGCGAGCCGGTGGTTATCACCAACTCTGAGGGTTCGAGAACCACACCGTCGGTTGTCGCTTTCACAAAGGACGGCGAGCGTCTGGTGGGTCAGCTGGCAAAGAACCAGGCTGTCACCAACCCTGAAAAGACCGTAATTTCCATCAAGCGCCACATGGGCAGCGATTACAAGGTAGAGATCGACGGCAAGAAGTACACTCCGCAGGAGATCTCCGCAATGATACTTCAGAAGCTGAAGCACGACGCAGAGGCATACCTCGGCGAGACTGTATCCGACGCTGTTATCACCGTTCCGGCATACTTCACCGACAGCCAGCGTCAGGCTACCAAGGACGCAGGACAGATCGCAGGTCTGAAAGTCCACAGAATAATCAACGAGCCGACAGCCGCTGCGCTCGCTTACGGTATCGACAAGGAAGAGGAGCAGAAGATCGTTGTATACGACCTCGGCGGCGGTACGTTCGATGTATCCGTTATCGAGATCGGCGACGGCGTTCAGGAGGTACTTGCTACCGCAGGTAACAACCACCTCGGCGGCGACGACTTCGACCAGAGGATCATCGACTTCTTAAAGAGCGAATTCAAGAAGTCCGACGGTATCGACCTCAGCAGCGACAAGTTCGCAATGCAGAGACTGAAGGACGAGGCTGAAAAGGCTAAGATCGCACTGTCCAACTCCACTTCCGTAAACGTAAATATCCCGTATATCACCGCTGACGCTACAGGACCCAAGCACCTGAACGTTACCCTCACAAGGGCTAAGTTCAACGAGCTGACCGCAGACCTCGTTGAGGCTACCATGGGACCGCTGAAGCAGGCTATCTCCGACTCCGGTCTTGACAAGAGCGAGATCGACAAGATCCTTCTGGTGGGCGGTTCTACGAGAATTCCGGCTGTTCAGGACGCTGTAAAGGGCTTCCTCGGCAAGGATCCGTTCAAGGGCATCAACCCTGACGAGTGCGTTGCTATCGGCGCTTCTATCCAGGGCGGCGTTCTCAACAAGGAAGTTACCGGTCTGCTGCTGCTGGACGTAACTCCTCTGTCCCTCGGTATCGAGACCGCAGGCGGCGTTTGCACCAGAATGATCGAGCGCAACACGACAATTCCTACCAAGAAGAGCCAGATATTCTCCACCTACTCCGACAACCAGCCCAGCGTTGATATCAACGTACTCCAGGGCGAGCGTGAGTTCGCGAAGGACAACAAGTCCATCGGTACTTTCCGTCTGGACGGCATTGCTCCGGCTCCCCGTGGTATTCCGCAGATCGAAGTTACCTTCGATATCGACGCGAACGGTATCGTAAACGTAACTGCAAAGGATCTTGGCACAGGCAAGGAGCAGCACATCTCCATTACCGCCTCCACCAACATGAGCAAGGAGGATATCGACAAGGCTGTCAAGGAAGCAGAGCAGTTCGCAGCCGAGGATAAGAAGCGCAAGGAGGACGTTGACACACGCAACGAGGCAGACCAGATGGTTTACCAGATCGAGAAGTCGATGACCGATTTCGGCGACAAGGTAACAGAGGACGATAAGGCGAAGGTTCAGCCCAAGCTGGACGCTCTCAAGGAAGCGCTCAAGGGCACTGATATCGAGGCTGTCAAGACTGCCAAGGACGAGCTTCAGAAGGAGTTCTACGAGGTAGCAGGCAAGATCTATCAGGCACAGGGCGCGGCGGCAGGCGCTGACGGCGCAGCTCCTCAGCAGGAGAACGGCCCTGTTGACGGCGAGATCATCGATGAATAATTGATTTAGATTACACAACGCCCTGTGGAAATCCCCAAGGCGTTGTGTTTCTCATACAGAAGGATTGATTACTTATGGAGAAGAGAGATTATTACGAGGTGCTGGGTCTGAAAAAGGGTGCCACCGACGCGGAGATAAAGAAGGCTTACCGCCAGATGGCGAAGAAGTATCACCCCGACCTCAATCCGGATAATCCCGAGGCTGAGGCTAAATTCAAGGAGGTCAACGAGGCGAACGACGTGCTTTCCGACCCCGAGAAGAAGGCGAGATACGATCAGTTCGGCTTCGCAGGGGTCGACCCCAGCTACGGCGCAGGTCAGGGCACAGGCGGAGGCGGCGGTTTCGGAGGCTTCGGCGGATTTACCGGAGGTTTCGGCGGCGACGGCATCGACCTCGGCGATATTTTTGATAATATTTTCGGCGGAGGATTTTCCGGCGGCTCACGCACCAGCGCGAACGGTCCGCGCAAGGGTTCGGATATAGTTGTGTCCCTCAGCATCAGCTTTATGGAGGCGTGCAAGGGAGTTGTCCACGATATCGAGATCAACCGTGTGGAGCCGTGCGATGAATGCGGCGGCACCGGCGCGAAGAAGGGCACCGAGGCAAAGACCTGTCCCGACTGCCGCGGTACCGGTAAAGTCAATGTGCGTCAGCAGACCATGTTCGGCATGATGCAGTCCACGCGCGCCTGCTCCAAGTGCATGGGCAAGGGCAGGGTCATCGAGTCCCCCTGCCCGAAGTGCTCCGGCAACGGCGTGACCCAGAAGAAGGTCACGATCTCCCTCAATATCCCTGCCGGCATATCCGACGGGCAGACTATCCGCCTGAGCGGAAAGGGCAACGCAGGCGTAAACGGCGGCCCGCGCGGCGACCTCAAGGTTCGTATCTCGGTGCGCGAGGACAAGGTATTCGAGCGTGACGGCGACAACATCATCGTTGAAGTACCGCTGACCTTTACACAGGCGGCTCTCGGTGCGGAGATAGATATCCCCACCATAGACGGCACGATGAAGTACACGATCCCAGCCGGAACTCAGCCGGGCAAGGTTTTCACGATACGCGGAAAGGGCGTTCAGCACTGTCAGCGCAGCGGCAGGGGAGACGAGCTGGTGCAGGTTTCTGTTGAAGTTCCCACCAACCTCAGCAAGAAGCAGAAGGACGCTTTGCAGGAGTTTGAGAACACTCTCGAGGACAAGAACTACTCGCGCCGCACAAGCTTTTTCGACAAGCTGAAGGATATCTTCGGCAAGCAGTAGAATAAATTCACCGCTCCGTCTGGGGCGGTTTTCTTTTGCTCCGGTTAAAGGGTAGGCGCTGTCCTGATTTCCGTTTTCTTGCTGTTTTCTCCGTATTTCGCCGGATATCTTTCATTTTTTGTGATTTTTATGCGGATTACCTATTGAAAACGGAGCGGATTTGTGATACAATATAATCTGAGTTATTATGTACAGGTACACCTGAGTAAACTGTACCATTACAGAAAGGACGCACCGGAGAGGTGCGCAGGGTGGAAATATATGGCTAAATTGAAGGTAGCGGTGCTGTTCGGAGGGGCTTCGAGCGAGCACGATGTTTCGCTGGTGTCGGCGTATTCAGTTCTGAACAATATCCCGAAGGATAAGTACGACGTGATGTGCATCGGCATTACCAAAAAGGGACACTGGATGTACTACCCCGGAGAGTACGAGGACATAAAGACCGGCGAGTGGGAAAACAACCCCGACAACTGCACTGCAGTGATAAGCCCGGATACCGTCGGCAAGGGAGTGCTCCTGCTGGGACAGGACGACAAATTCTATCTGCGCAAGGTGGACGTGGTGTTCCCGGTGCTGCACGGAATGTACGGCGAGGACGGTACTGTACAGGGACTGTGCGCTCTTGCAGGGCTTCCATGCGTCGGCTGCGACATGACCAGCAGCGCTTCCTGCATGGATAAGACTATCACTCACACGATACTGGAGGCGGCAGGCATTCGCACAGCGCCGTTCTGCTTTGTCACGCGAACCTCTCTGCACGACATCGACGGGGCGTGCGAGGATATCGAGAGAAAGCTCGGGGGATATCCCATGTTCGTAAAGCCGGCGTGCGCAGGTTCCTCTGTTGGAGTTACAAGAGCGGCTGACCGCGAGGCGCTCAAAAGCGGCATAAAGATCGCTTTCGCTCACGGCGAAAAGGTCGTTATCGAGACCGAGATAGTCGGCAAGGAAGTGGAGTGTGCTGTGCTGGGCAACGGCGAGCAGCTCATCGCGTCTATCCCCGGGCAGATTACCCCGGCGGAGGAATTCTACGACTTTGACGCAAAATACAATCTGGGTACTTCTGTTCTGGATATCCCGGCGAAGATCTCCCCGGAAATGACGGAGCAGCTTCGTGAGACCGCAAAGAAAGCCTACATCGCAATGGGGTGCAGCGGTCTTTCCAGGGTGGATTTCTTCGTGACGGAGGACGGGCTGGTGCTCAATGAGATCAACACCATTCCGGGATTTACGCCGATAAGCATGTATCCGAAGCTTATGGAAAATATGGGAATAGAATACGGGGATCTTCTCGACAGGCTCATTGAGCTTGCTATCGAAAAGAACTCTGAAAACTGATCGGGAGTGATTGATTTGGCAAACAACGCGAATATCCGGATGATCGTAAAGCAGACCGCGGACGGCTCCACGGACAGCTCCGAGCTGTTCACAAAGGGTGAATTCCGGGAGCACGGCGGCAGCTTCTTCATAGACTATGACGAGAGCGAAGCCACCGGCTACGACGGAAGCCACGTTCAGCTGAGGATAGGTCAGCAGGACGGCACGCTTACCATGACCCGTACCGGAAAGGCGTTCTCGGCGCTGGTTTTTGAGAACGGCAAGCGCCACTTCTGCCATTACGGTACGGAGTACGGCGACTGCATGATCGGCATTTCCACCAACGAAATGCGCAACGCCATGACCGGCGAGGGCGGCGAGATATACGTCCGCTATACGATCGACGTTAATTCAGGGCTTATGCTCACAAATGAGATAACTATAAACGTCAGACCGCATGATGATAATGTTTGAAAAAGAGGAGACAACAGGAATGTACAACGCAGTAGAAGACGCAAAGGCACAGGTCAAGGAAATGATCATGGGCGCACTGGGCAGGCTGGTCGCGGAGGGAAAGATCCCCTCTGAGCCGCTGCCGCCTTTCCAGGTGACTATCCCGGCGGACAACAGCCACGGTGATTTCTCCGCAAATACGGCGCTGGTATCCGCAAAGGCGCTTAAAAACAACCCCCGTGCCATCGCGCAGATGATAGCTGACGCGGTGGAGTTCGCAGGGACTGATTTCAGCAAGGTTGAGGTGGCAGGCCCCGGCTTCCTGAATTTCTTTATCGGCGAAAGCTGGTTCGGGGGAGTTGTAAGGAACGCTGTCGCTATGGGCGAGGACTACGGCAAGACCGATCTCGGCAAGGGAAAGCGCGTGCTGGTGGAGTTCGTTTCAGCGAACCCGACAGGCCCTATGCATATAGGCAACGCCCGGGGCGGAGCGCTTGGCGACAGCCTTTCTTCGCTGCTCCAGGAGGCAGGCTACGAGGTCAGCCGTGAGTTCTATATCAACGACGCAGGAAACCAGGTGGCAAAGTTCGGAAAGTCGCTTGATCTGCGCTACATGCAGCTTTGCAGCGACGCGGGGCAGAGTGTCATCGCGGAATGCGGCGATGATATGGAGAAGCTCACAAAGACTATCTACGACAACACCTCCACTCCGGACGAGAACGGCGATATCCCCGAGGAGCAGAAGGCTCTGCCTTTCACCATGCCGAATGATGTTTATCTCGGCATGGATATAATCGAGCACGCGAAGAACTACTACGACCTGCACGGCGGCAAGGCGCTCTCGGAAAAGAGTGATGAGGAGCGCCGCAAGGCTCTGGTGGATTACGCACTGCCGCTGAACGAGAGGCGGCTGGAGGAGGATCTGCTGAAATACCGCATAAAGTACGACAACTGGTTCAAGGAGAGCACTCTGCACAACAACGGCGCTGTGGCTGACGTTATCGAAAAGCTGAAAGCCGGCGGTCACACCTATGAAAAGGACGGCGCACTGTGGCTGAGGGCTACTGATTTCGGCGGCGACCAGGATTTTGTGCTGGTGCGTTCCAACGGCTTCCCGACCTATATCGTGCCGGATATCGCATACCACTATGACAAGCTCATCACCAGAAATTACGACAAGGCGATAAACGTGCTCGGCGCGGATCACCACGGCTATGTTCAGCGCATGAGGATCGCGCTTTCCGCCCTCGGTATCGACGAGAAGCGCCTTGACGTGGTCATCATGCAGATGGTAATGCTTATCCGCGACGGCAAGCCCTGTAAGCTCAGCAAGCGCTCCGGCAAGGCGATAACCCTCACCACGCTGCTGGACGAGGTGCCGATCGATGCGGCGAGGTTCGTGTTCAACCAGCGCACCGCGGATACCCACCTTGAGTTCGACCTTGATCTCGCGGTGGAGGAATCCAGCAAGAATCCGGTGTTCTATGTACAGTACGCCCACGCGAGGATATGCAGCATTATCCGCAGGCAGGCGGACGAGGGCGTGCAGTACCGGGGCGGCGAGGTATCCTACAGCGACCCGGCGGAGTACGCGCTTATCCGTAAGATCGCCGAAATGCCCGAGATGATAAACCAGGCGGCTAAGGATTACGACCCCTCGGCGCTGACGAGATATTCCTACGAGCTGGCTCAGACGTTCCACAAGTTCTACGACAGCTGCCCGATAAAGGGGGCGGAGGACAGCGTGAAGCTCTCAAGACTGGCTCTGTGCACTGCGGCAAAGACCGCTCTGAAGAACGTCCTCTCCCTGCTCAAGGTAGAGGCACCCGAGAGAATGTAAACGGAAAATCGGAGAATTATGTTCAGACAGGAAAGAAAATACTATGTCCGTGCGTTCCTGTATGCGCTGGCAATGGCAGGAGTGCTCCTGCTGCCGTTCCTGATACTCGACCGGGGGTATTTCGTATATTACGGCGACTACAACGCGCAGCAGATACCGTTCTACAAGACCTGTATCGAGGCGGTGCAGAGCGGCAATTTCGGCTGGAACTGGAAAACCGATCTCGGCGTGAATTTTGTCGGCTCATACAGCTTCTACACGCTGGGAAGCCCGTTCTTCTGGTTTGCGGCGATGTTCCCGGCTGCGATATCCCAGTATCTCATGGCGCCGCTGCTGGCGCTGAAGATCGCGCTGTCGTCGCTTTTCGCGTTCGTTTATATCCGCAGGTTCGTTACCAAGCCGCAGAGTGCGCTGATCGGGGGGCTTCTGTACGCGTTTTCCGGCTATTCGATGTACAACATCTTCTTCAATCACTTCCATGAGGCGATAGTGTTTTTTCCGCTGCTGCTCATCGGGCTGGAGGAGGCTGTGATAAACAAGCGGCGCGGCGCTCTCGCGGTGGCGGTGGCGATAAACGCGTTCGTGAACTATTTCTTCTTCATCGGCGAGTGCATTTTTCTGGTGCTGTATTTCATCGCGCGGCTTATCGGGGACAGCCGTTTCCGGTTCGGCGTGAGGGACTTTCTCTGCCTTGCGTTCGAGTCGGTGTGCGGAGTACTTATCGCCGGTGTGCTGTTCGTGCCGTCGATATTCCAGGTGCTGGACGTTCCGCGCTCTACATCTGTGCTGAACGGCTGGGATTTCCTGTTTTACAACAAGAACCAGCGCTACGGGCTTATTCTGGAGGGAATGTTCTTCCCCGGAGAGGTGCCTGCCAGAACGTCGATGTTCGAGAAAGCCGACGCAAAGTGGAGCAGCGTGGCGCTGTTCCTGCCGCTGTTCTCGTTGTCCGGGGTGATAGCCCTGGTAAAGGGAGCCGGCAGTGAGGCTTCGCGGCGCATGAAGTGGCTGAGGCTGCTGCTCCCGGCGTGCTTTGTCATTGCGATGGTGCCGGGGCTTAATTCCTCGTTCGTGCTGTTCAACTACAGCTTCTACACGAGATGGTTCTATATGCCGGAGCTGCTCTGCGCTATGGCTACGGTGTATGTCCTGGAGCACGAGGAGTTCGACCTTAAATTCGGCGCGAAATTCTGCGCCGTCGCAGCAGGGCTTATGTCGCTGCTGGTGCTGCTTTTCCCCACCAAGCTGGAATCAGAGGACAAGGAAAGCAGCAAGGAAGTGCTGCTGCCGCACCTTGCAAACGGCATGTCACCGGCGGTGTATGTCAATATCGCGCTGTGCGCCGGTATGCTGGTGGCGCTTTTCCTTATGATCCGCAAGCGGAAAAGTCAGACCGCGGCTGGGTTCACCAAAAAGGCGACAGTGGGCGTTGTGATTTGCTCCATGCTGCTGGGATATTACTATGTGGGCTATGGCAGGATACTCGGGCCGTATCTCGGCGACTACAACAGAAAGGTGTCTGCCCAGATACACATTGATGACCCGGAATTCCACCGCATGGAGTGCATGGATTCCCTCAACAATATCAATATGCTCTGGGGCATGAGCTCCCTAAAAAGCTTCACCAGCATAATCCCAAACTCCACGTTTGAGCTTTACGACCTGCTGGGTATAGAGCGTTCGGTCAATTCCAAACCGGAAACAAAGCATTACGCGCTGCGTTCCCTCACGAACGTGAGATATTTTATAGCCGAAAGCAGCACTGACGAAAAGAAGCTGACGGAAGCGCTTGAGGACATGCCGATGTTCGAGTTCCTGGAGGAGCAGGACGGGTATAATATATACTACAACACCGCGTGTCTGCCCATGGGCTACGCCTATGACACCTATATGCTGACCGACGATGTGAAGAAGCTGGATACGGTGGATAACATAATGGTCGGCAGCGTTATCCTATCGGCGGAGCAGGCGGAGAAATACTCGGATATCCTTACAAAGCAGCAGTACCATAGCCTGGGTTCCGATGAGAGGTACGAGAAGTTCCTTTCGGACGCAGGGGAACGCCAGGCGCTGGGCGCGAAGCAGTTCAGCGTGAACAGCTCCGGATTTACCGCGGTGACGGATTACGACCGTGACAGGCTGCTGGTGTTCAGCGTGCCGTATGACCGTGGCTGGAGCGGCACTGTGTCAGTCCGGGGCGAGACTCCCCAGGCGCTGGAGGTGGAGCAGGTAAACGGCGGCTTCATCGGCGTAAGAGTGCCGGCAGGAGTGTGCGAGATCAGCTTCACTTATAACACGCCGGGTGGAAAGCCGGGCGTTATCTGTACGGCTGCCGGCATCGGGGCGTTCGCAGGATATATTTTCCTGTGCTATGTGATACTGAAGCGCAGACCCAGGCGCTATGCCCACCTGTACCCCGTGGATCAGGTAGATGGAGTAAAGGCGCACATGTCGTATATCAGCCAGCTTTCGGTGCAGATATACGAGTCTCCGGAAAAAGGCGCGGTGCAGGTAAGCTCCCGGGACGAGGGGCTGTCCTTCCCGGAGATAGAGGAGAGCTTCATGGACAGGGAGCGGTACGATTTCAGCAGCCGCAAGCCCAAGCCCCGGACTTCCCACATAACCGAGGACGACGAGGCTTACAACGTCATGAAGGAGCTTGACGAAAAAAAGAACCGCAGCGATGACGGACTTTAAGGAGAACGAAATGGAACATCTTGAAGAAAAAACGGTATCCAGCGAGCAGAAGTTCGACGGCAGGATAGTGAAGCTGTTCGTTGACAAGGCGGAGCTGGAGGACGGAAAAATAGTCACCCGTGAGGTGATACGCCACCCGGGGGGAGTCTGCGTGCTCCCTCTGACGGAAAAGAACGAGGTGCTTTTCGTGCGGCAATTCCGCTATCCGCACCAGACTGTGCTGCTGGAGATACCGGCAGGCAAGCTGGAATACGGCGAGAGCCACCACGAATGCGGCCTGCGCGAGCTTAAAGAGGAGACCGGCTGCACCTGCGATGATTACACCTACCTCGGCAGCCTTATACCTACCCCGGCTTACTGCGGCGAGGTAATTCATATGTATCTTGCCCGGGGGCTTCATTCCGGCAGCCAGAAGCTGGACGAGGGCGAGTTCCTGGATGTTGAGAAGATACCTCTGGACGAGGCTGTGGCTATGGTCATGCGCAACGAGATACAGGACAGCAAGACCCAGATCGCGCTGCTTAAAACCAAGCTTCTGCTTGACAGAAAATAAGAACACCCGGCGTTCTCTGAGCCGGGTGTGGGGATATCTGCTACTGGATCGCTTTGCGGTATGCTTCGAGTATCTTTCCCTCAAGCTCGCCGCGCACGTCGGAGGTTATCGGGTGGATTATATCCCGGTAAACGCCGCTTTCTTCCCGGCGGCTGGGCATGGCGACAAACAGCCGCTCGTCCCCCTGTACGACCTTTATGTCGTGTATCGCCACGGCGTTATCCAGCGTGACTGACACCACAGCGCGCAGTCTGCCGTCGTGCATTGTTTTTCTTATTCTGATGTCGCTTATCTCCATAATGACCTCCGGTGTTTTTTGATGTTATTGTGGGAATTTTTGCGGAGATTATTCATACAATTATTGTATATCGCTCTGAAAGAAGGAGTTTTACTGTGGTTGATTTTCTTACCGGAAAAAAGCATATTCACTTTATCGGCATAGGCGGCTCGGGAATGTACCCCCTGGCGCAGATACTGCACTCCCAGGGGTATTACCTCACCGGCTCTGACAACAACGAGACCGCCACCCTGGACGCTGTGCGCAAAATGGGCATTCCCGTGTATTTCGGGCAGAGGGCGGAGAACATCGAGGGCGCAGACCTTATCGTTCACACCGCCGCTATCATGGAGGATAACCCGGAGCTTATCGCCGCAAGGAACAGCGGAGTGCTCACCGTGGAGCGCAGCGAGCTTTTAGGACTTGTCACCAGCTGGTACAGCAAGGCGTTCTGCGTGAGCGGAACTCACGGCAAGACCACCACCACGTCCATGCTGACCCACATTCTGCTGGCGGCAGGGATAGACCTTTCGGCGGTGATCGGCGGAAAGCTGAAAGCGATAGGCGGCAGCGGCAGGGCAGGCAGGAGCGAGTACATGGTGTGCGAGGCGTGTGAGTTCGTGGATACGTTCCTGAAGCTGTTCCCGAATATCTCCATAGTTCTGAACATCGACCGCGACCACCTTGACTATTTCAAGACCATGGAGAACCTGAAGCTGAGCTTTTCGAAGTTCTGCAAAAAGACCACGGATATTGTCATTGCGAACGGCAGCGACGCCAACACCATGGAGGCGGTCAGCGCCAGCGGCACTGCGGCAAGGGTGATAACCTTCGGAAAGACCCCTGACTGCGACTTCTACCCCGAAAACATCGACCACAAGGCGGATTTTCTGACGGAGTTCGACCTTATGCGCCACGGCGAGCTGCTCACGCATATCGCGATACACGTTCCCGGGCTGCATAACGTTTACAACGCTGTGGCGGCGTGCGCTGCGGCTTATTCGGCAGGAATACCGGTGGAAGCGCTCCGGGAGGGGCTTGACAAATTCGGCGGTGCAATGCGGCGGTTCGAGCGGCTTGCCGAGATAGACGGCGTGACTGTCGTTGACGACTACGCCCACCACCCGGCGGAGATAGCCGCAACGCTGAAAACCGCAAAGGAAATGAGTTTCAGGCGCGTGTGGGCGGTGCACCAGCCTTTCACCTATTCAAGAACGGCAATGCTGCTGGACGAGTTCGTCAGGGCGCTTTCCATAGCGGACAGGGTAGTCCTCACCGAAATAATGGGCAGCCGCGAGAAAAACACCTATAACATCTATTCAAAGGACTTGGCAGCAAAGATTGACGGCTGCGTATGGTTCACCGGAATGGAGGAGGTCGCGCAGTATGTTGCGGCGAACGTTCAGCCCGGGGACATGGTGATAACGCTGGGCTGCGGCGATATATACAAGGCAGCGGACAGAATAATCGAGATATTAAAGGAAAAGGAAACGCACTGATGTTTGAATTGAAAAAAACCGAGGGACGTGCCAGGCGCGGCTTGTTCACAACTCCCCACGGCGCTATAGAAACTCCGTTCTTCATGAACGTGGGGACCGCCGCGGCGATAAAGGGAGGTATCTCCTCCGTTGACCTGAAGGGGCTGAAAACGCAGGTGGAGCTTTGCAACACCTACCACCTGCACCTGCGCCCCGGCGATGATGTCATCTATAAAATGGGCGGACTGCACAAATTCATGAACTGGGACAAGCCTATCCTCACCGACAGCGGCGGATTTCAGGTGTTCTCGCTGGCGAAGCTGCGCAAGATAAAGGAGGAGGGCGTGTATTTCGCAAGCCACATCGACGGGCGGCGGCTGTTCATCGGACCGGAGGAAAGCATGCAGATACAGTCGCACCTTGCCTCTACCATTGCAATGGCATTTGACGAGTGCGTGGAAAATCCTGCGCCGAGGGATTATGTTCAGCGTTCGGTGGAGCGCACAACACGGTGGCTGCAGCGCTGCAAGGACGAAATGGCGCGGCTTAATTCCCTGCCGGATACTATCAATAAGCAGCAGCTTCTTTTCGCGATAAACCAGGGCGGTACTTACGATGATATCCGGGTGGCTCACATGCAGGAGATATCGCAGATGGGACTTGACGGCTACGCGATAGGCGGACTGGCGGTAGGGGAGCCTACCGAGGAAATGTACCACATTCTGGACGTGGTGCTGCCCTGCGCTCCGGTGGACAAGCCACGGTATCTCATGGGCGTGGGAACTCCGTCGAATATCATCGAGGGCGTGTACCGCGGCGTTGATATGTTCGACTGCGTAATGCCAAGCCGCAACGCACGCCACGCAACTATATTCACATGGGACGGAATTATGCACGCCACCAACAAGTGCTACGAGCTGGACGACCAGCCCCTCGACCCGAAGTGCGACTGCCCCACCTGCCGGAATTTCAGCCGCGCTTATATCAGACATCTGTTCAAGGCAGGGGAGCAGCTGGGCGGCAGGCTTGCGGTGCAGCATAATCTGTATTTCTACAATACGCTTATGGAGAAGATACGGGAAGCACTGGACGAGGGCAGGTTCGTGGAATTCCGAAACGAGTATTCCGTGAAGCTTGCAACTCTTGTGGACAAGGGGTGAGTTATGAAGCTGATAAGCATAGGCTTCGGCAATTCGGTGAACGCCGACCGTATCGTTGCGGTGGTAAGCCCCGAGGCTGCCCCGGTAAAGCGCATAGTACAGCTTGCCAAGGACAACGGCACTGCCATTGACGCCACCTGCGGACGCCGCACCCGGTCAGTTATAATCTGCGACAGCGGTCATGTGGTGATGTCGGCTCAGACCCCGGAAACTATCTCCGGAAAAACCGCATCAGCGCCGGAAGAAGAATGATATCTTGGGAAACACATCATTGGTTGACATCAAGGAGTTTAGAAAATGGATAAGGGATTGCTATTTGTTGTATCTGCGCCGGCAGGCTGCGGAAAGGACACCATTCTTGAACAGCTTTTCAAGGTAACGGATAATGTGGGTTATTCAGTTTCTGCCACCAGCCGCGCTCCCCGGGAGGGCGAGGTGGACGGGGTGCATTACCACTTCCGCACCCGGGAGCAGTTCGAGCAGATGATAAAGAACGAGGAGGTTCTTGAATACACCGAGTACTGCGGAAACTACTACGGCACGCCGCGAAAGGCTGTGGAGGACATGCTGTCCGCCGGAAAGGACGTTATCCTCAAAATCGAGGTGGAGGGCGCAATGAATATAAAGCGCCTGTTTCCGGAGTGCTGCCTGGTGTTCATTCTGCCGCCGTCTATGAAAGAGCTGGAGCGCAGGCTCAGAAAGCGCGGCACCGAGACCGAGGAGAAGATAATCGAGCGCACCGCGCAGGCGCGTGAGGAACTGAAGTTCGCTGAGAATTACGACTATCTGATAGTCAACGGCGAGCTTTCTGTCGCAGTGGACGACCTCAAAGCGGTCATCGCCGCAGAGAAGCTCCGCAGGGTGCGCCGTATGCCGCTTCTCCAGGCGCTCAGGGCAGAATGATCGAAGCTGTCCAGGCGGCTGTCGAGGGAACTGCGTACAGCTTCGACACGCTGTTCACCTACCTTGTCCCGGAGGAGCTGTGCGGCAGGATATCCGCAGGAATGCGCGTGGTTGTGCCGTTTGGCAGAGGGAGCCAGAGCCGAGTGGCGCTGGTGTTCTCTGTTGAGCCTGCGCCGCAGGAACGCGCGAAGCTGAAATACATCAGCGCAATTGCGGACAGCGAACCGGTCATTTCCCCGGAAATGATACAGCTGTGCAGATGGATACGGGACAACACGTTCTGCACCTATTTTGACGCGTTCCGGGCGATTTTGCCGCCGGGATTAAGCTACACGCTGCAAACCCGGTACGAGCCGGTGAACGGCTTCAACGGGGAACTCACTCTCACCGAACGCGACCTGTTTGACAGAATATCGGCGCTGCGTGAGAAATATTCCCCCCAGACCGGCGACAAGCCATTGCTGAGATCCCTCACCGACAAGGGCGCTATAAAGGAGTCTGACTTGCTCAAACGCAGGGTAGGGGACGAGACCACGCTCATGGTGAAGCTGGCGGAGCAGCCCGGGGGCGCAGAGCAGCCGAAGCTCACCCCGAAGCAGAAGCAGGTGCTGGCGTTCCTTGAGGAGAACTCCGCAGCGTCGGTGCACGAGGTGTGCTACGCGCTGAACATCACCGCCGCCGTGGTGAAGCGCCTGGTGGAAAAGGGCATTCTGGAGGAGTACGAATATCAGGTGTTCCGGCTGGAAAGCGCAGGAGAGCGCACCGAAAGCCCGGCGGATATTGTGTTCTCACCGAAGCAGCAGGGGGTATTCGACGGTCTGCTGCAATTGATGAACCTTGAACAGCCGAAATGTGCGCTGCTCCGTGGTATCACCGGCAGCGGCAAGACCTCGGTGTTTATCCGGCTCATTGACGAAGCAGTGAAGCAGGGGAAGTCAGCAATAATGCTGGTGCCGGAGATATCCCTCACGCCGCAGATGGTGGGGAAGTTTCGACGGCTTTTCGGGGACGAGGTGGCGATACTGCACAGCAGCCTGTCGCTTGGCGAGCGTGCGGACGAATACACCCGGATAAAGACCGGAAAGGCGCATATTGTCGTGGGTACGCGAAGCGCGGTTTTCGCTCCCGTTCAGAACCTCGGGATAATCGTCATTGACGAGGAGGGCGAGGGCACATACAAGTCCGAGAGCGCCCCGCGGTACCATGCACGGGATATCGCAAAACAGCGCTGCTTTTATCACGGAGCGTTCCTGCTGCTGGCTTCCGCTACGCCGTCACTGGAAAGCTATTATTACGCAAAGACGGGCAGATACAGCCTGTTCGAGCTGGACGAGCGGTACAACAACGCGGTTCTGCCGGAGGTCTACATCGTGGATATGCGCGTTGAGGCGCAAAACGGCAATCACTCTGCGTTCAGCATGCCGCTTATCGAGGAGATACAGAAAAATCTTGACCGGGGGGAGCAGTCGATACTGCTGCTGAACCGCCGGGGATATCACACCAGCGTTCGCTGCGCCACCTGCGGAAAGGTGCTGGAGTGCCCAAACTGCGCGCTTCCGCTGACCTACCACAAGGCGAACGGCGCGGTGATATGTCATTACTGCGGCTATTCCCACGCGCTGGGGAGCGTCTGCCCCTCCTGCGGAAGTAATTTCCTGATGATGAAGGGCACCGGCACACAGCGCATAGAGGACGAGATTTCCGAGCTGTTCCCAAAGGCGAGAATACTGCGCATGGACGCAGATACCACCGCCGCAAAGAACGCATTCGAAAGCAAGTTCAGGGCGTTTGCCGACGGGGAATACGACATAATCGTCGGTACGCAGATGATAGCCAAGGGGCTGGATTTCCCGAATGTCACTCTGGTGGGAGTGCTGCGGACGGACAACAGCCTTTACGCCGGGGATTTCCGGGCGTATGAGCGGACTTTCTCGCTGATAACCCAGGTAGTCGGCAGGGGCGGCAGGGGAGGAAAACGGGGCAGGGCGCTGATACAGACGTTCACCCCGGAGCATTATGTGCTCAACCTCGCCGCAAACCAGAATTACCCCGACTTCTACGCTGAGGAGATAGAGCTGCGGCAGGCTATGCTGTATCCGCCGTTCTGCGATATCGTGGTGATAGGGCTGACATCGCTGTCGGACGAGGAATGCAGCCGCGCGGCGCTTAAAATACGCGATATGCTGGAGCAGCGCCGCAATGCGGATTTCCCGGAGATCCCGCTGAGGATACTGGGACCGGCAAGAAATGTGATAAGCAAGGTAAACGGGCGCTACCGCTGGCGGCTGATATTGAAATGCAGGAACTCCGCTCCGCTGCGGCGGCTGGTGGAGCTTACGTTGAAAGAAGCCGGGGCGGATAAGTCGTTCAGGAATACTGCGATATTCGCCGACATGAACGGCGACCCGTGACAAAGAAAGGACGATATACATGGCATTAAGACAGATAGTGAAATTCGGCGAGGATATCCTCCGCAAAAAGAGCAGACCTGTAACAAGCTTTGACGAGCGCCTGTGGACGCTGCTTGACGACATGGCGGAGACCATGCGCTCAAAGGACGGCGCAGGGCTTGCGGCGGTACAGGTCGGGGTGCTGCGCCGGGCAGTTGTCATCGACGTGCACGACGAGCACGGGCTTATAGAGCTTATCAACCCCGAGATAGTATCCGTGGAGGGCACTCAGTGCGGTAACGAGGGCTGCCTTTCCGCTCCGAATGTGTGGGAGGAGGTCGAGCGCCCGAACACCGTCACCGTCAAGGCTCAGGACAGGCACGGAAAGGAGTTCACGCTCACGGGGAGCGCGCTTCTGGCAAGGGCGTTCTGCCATGAGCTGGACCACCTTGACGGCATACTTTTCACCGACCATGTGAAAAGCGGAAATATTCCGGAGCACAGGGACGTTACGGCAAAGTAAAGGGGAATACAGATGGCAGTTTTGGAGATATTGCAGTTCGGAAACGACCTGCTGCGGCAGAAAAGCGAGGAGGTCACAGAGTTCAACGAGGAACTGTGGCAGCTTCTTGACGATATGTCTGACACCATGTACGACGCCGGGGGAGTTGGACTTGCGGCGCCGCAGGTGGGAGTTCTGAAGCGCGTTGTGGTGATAGACTGCGACGACGACCACGGGCTTCTGGAGCTTGTAAACCCCGTTATCGTTGCGATAAAGGGTAAGCAGCACGAGGCGGAGGGCTGCCTTTCCTACCCCGGAAAGAGCGGCTTTGTGGAGCGCCCGGCAAAGGTGAAGATAAAGGCGCAGGATCGCTACGGCAGGCGTAAGGTGTATGTCGGCTCGGGGCTTCTTGCGAGGGCGTTCTGCCATGAAACAGACCACCTAAACGGCATTCTCTATTCCGACAAGGTGTATAAATGGGAGGAGGACAAGGAATGAAGCTGGTATTTATGGGCACTCCGGTTTTCGCGCTTTCCTGTCTGGAGCAGCTTATCGCCGCAGGGCACGAGGTCGCAGCGGTATTCACCCAGCCGGATAAGCCAAAGAACCGCGGCAAGCAGATACAGATGACCCCGGTGAAGGAGTGCGCGCTGAAGCACGATATCCCGGTCTACCAGCCCCTCAGCCTGCGTAAAGGAGAGGACGCGGAGAAATCCCTTGAAACGCTCCGGGAGATAGCTCCGGAGTGCATTGTGGTCGTGGCATACGGACAGATCCTGCCGGAGAGCATTCTGGAGCTGCCGGAGTACGGCTGCATAAATGTGCATGCGTCGCTGCTCCCGATGTACCGGGGAGCGGCTCCGATACAGCGCTGCATTCAGTTCGGCGAGAAAAAGACCGGCGTTACGACGATGTACATGGCGAAGGGGCTTGACACCGGCGACATGATACTCACCGATACCCTTGATATCCCGGAGGATATGACCGGTTCCGAGCTTCACGACAAGCTTTCGGAAATGGGCGGCAGGCTGATAGTGCGCACCCTTGCGGAAGTTCAGAAAGGCACTGCGCCGAGGATACCGCAGGAGGGCGAAACCTGCTATGCTTCGATGATAACTAAGGAAGAACTGCTGCTGGACTTCACAAAGCCGGCGGTGCAGGTCAGGGACTTCATCAGGGCAATGTCCGCAGTCCCCTGCGCTTATACTATCCTTGACGGAAAGCGGCTCAAGGTGTACGGCGCGCGGCTTGCCGAGGGTAATTATTCCGGGCAGCCGGGCGAGATAACCGACCCGGAGACATTCACTGTTGTATGCGGCGAGGGCGCGGTGCAGTTCACCGAGATCCAGCCGGAGGGCGGCAAGCGCATGGACGTGCAGGCTTATCTAAGAGGAAAAAAGCCGGCAAAAGGTACAGTTCTAGGGTAATTTCTTCATTTAAGTGCATAATAACCGTAATTGATAACACCCCGGAACAGGAGGCAATTTATGGTACAGACGTTTGTTTCACTCACAGCCCAACGCACGAATTTCCTTAGCGTGGGCTACACCACGGCATATCTGCTGTGCATTGCGGCGTTCATTTTTGCGCTGATATGCTCGGTCACGGTCAGGACGACCTTCAACAAGTACAACAAAATCAGAAGCCGCCGGGGCGTTACCGCAGCGGAGGCGGCACGGCAGATCCTTGATCGCAACGGTCTGCATGATGTTCAGGTGGTGTGCATCGGCGGAAGTCTGACGGATAACTATAATCCACGCACCAACACGGTTTCCCTTTCAGACAGCGTATATCACAGCACCTCGCTGGCGGCTATCGGAGTTGCGGCGCATGAGTGCGGTCATGCAGTGCAGCATTCTCAGGGGTATATCCCGATAAAGCTGCGCTCGGCGGTGTTCCCTCTGGCGCAGATAGGCTCTTCGTTCTATTTTATCATCTTTTTTCTGGGGATAATTTTCAGCTTTGAGCCGCTGGTGGATATTGGAATTATTTTATTCCTGTTTGTGGTAGTGTTTCAGCTTGTGACATTGCCGGTAGAATTTAACGCGAGCCGCCGCGCAATGCGAACTATCGAGGGTCAGGGTATTCTCGACCGGGAGGAGCTTTACGGTGCAAGAAGAACACTTACCGCAGCGGCAATGACCTATGTTGCGAGCCTTATTGTGTCGTTCACGCAGCTGCTTAGACTGCTCTCGTACAAAAACAGACGATAATATTTCATTATATGCTTTGTGCTTTGAGCAGCCCCCACATATTATTAAAAAAGGAGTGACCCCCATGCCCTCCCCACGCCTGACCGTGGTAAAAATGCTGCTGAAAATGGAAAGCAGCGAGGCTTATTCAAACCTGCTGCTGGATCATGTTTTCAGCGAGGCGGAGCTTAGCGACAGGGACAAGGCGTTCGCGGCGGCGCTGTTTTACGGCGTGCTGGAGCGCAGGCTGACCCTGGACTACATCATAGAAAAGAACTCGAAAATACCGTTCGCAAAGCTGGATAAGGCAGCGGTCGCAATACTCCGCACCGGGCTGTATCAACTTTTGTATATGCCGTCAGTGCCGGAAAGCGCGGCGGTGAACGAAAGCGTGAAAATGTGCAAGCAGCTGAAATGCTTCTCGGCGCAGGGCTTTGTGAACGGAATGCTCCGGGGCTTTATACGCTCGGGCAAGAAGATAAGCTACCTCGGAATGGAGCCGGAAAAGCGGCTGTCGGTGGAGTATTCCTGCCCGGAATGGCTCACCCGGAAGCTGATGGAGGAGTACGGCACGGAATTTGCGGTAAAGGCGCTCAGAGCCTCAGTGGGAAAGCCCCCGGTCTACGCCAGGGTGAATACATTAAAAACCACCACGGACAAGCTGATAGCTGATCTTGCAAAATGCAGGATCAAGGCGGAGCCGTTCCCGGGGCTGGAAAACTGCATAAAGCTCGGGAAAGCCGGGGATATCGAGAAATGCGCGCCTTTCCGGCAGGGTCTTTTTCATGTGCAGGATATTTCCTCACAGCTTTGCTGCCTGACCCTGCGCCCGGTGGTGAACGAAACGGTTTTGGACGTATGCGCCGCCCCTGGCGGAAAGAGCTTCACGCTGGCGGAGCTTATGGGGAATAACGGCAGGCTTTACAGCATGGATCTGCACGATATGCGCGTGGGGCTTATCGAGGACGGCGCCGCGCGGCTTGGAATAAAGATCATCAACGCTATGCAGAACGACGCGTCGGTATTCAACAACGAGCTTCCCCGGGCGGACAGGGTGCTGTGCGACGTTCCCTGCTCCGGGTTCGGAGTTATCCGCCGCAAGCCGGAGATAAAGTACAAGTCCCCGGAGGAGTTCGCCGGTCTGCCGGAGATACAGTATCAGATACTGGAGACCTCCGCGCGCTATGTTAAGCCGGGGGGAACGCTGGTGTATTCCACCTGCACGCTCTCCCGGGCAGAGAACGACGATGTTGCGGATCGCTTTGCGGCGGCTCACCCGGAGTTCGCGCCGATAGTTCAGCCGGTGCCGCTGGCGGCTGTGGGGGGAGATCACAAGCGTACCTACTGCCCGGACGAGAACGGCGGCGACGGGTTCTTCATCGCGGCGTTCAGAAGAATTTGAGAAAGGCAAAAAGCATTGGACGAACTGGAAAAAACTGATATACTCTCGCTCACAAAAGAGGAGCTTACGGAAGAGATCACCGCCATGGGAGAAAAGGCGTTTCGTGCCAGGCAGATCTATGAATGGCTCCATGTCAAGAAAATCACAGATTTTGCACAGATGACCAATATTTCTGCACAATTTCGTGACGCTCTTTCAAGAAAATTTTGTATAAAACACCTAATTATCAAAAAAAGACTTGTATCTGCACTGGATAATACGGTAAAATATCTTTATGGGCTGCCCGACGGAGAGGCTGTCGAAACAGTACTTATGGAGTATAAGCACGGCAACAGTCTGTGCATATCAACGCAGGTCGGCTGCCGAATGGGGTGCAGGTTCTGCGCCAGCACCATTGCAGGTTTCGTAAGGCACCTGCTGCCCAGCGAAATGCTGCTCCAGGTCTACGAGACCGAGCGCGACAGCGGCAGGCGTGTGGACAGCATCGTGCTGATGGGCATCGGCGAGCCGCTGGATAATTATGACAACGTGCTGAAATTCCTCACCCTGATGAACAGCGAGGGAGACGGCATGAGCCTGCGGCATATTTCGCTTTCCACCTGCGGAGTAGTGCCCAGGATATACGACCTGGCGGAGCTTAAAACCGGGCTTACGCTGTCGATATCGCTGCACGCGGCGACAGACGAGCGCCGCAGCGAGATAATGCCCATAAACAGGAAATTTCACCTTGACGAGCTGATGAAGGCGTGCAGGTATTACTTCGACAAGACCAGCAGGCGTATCAGCTTTGAATATTCCCTCATTGAGGGAGTGAACGACACCGAGCAGTCTGCACAGGAGCTTATCGACCTGCTGGGCGGATTTATGTGCCATGTCAACCTGATACCGATAAACGAGATCAGGGAGCGGGATTTCCGCAAGAGCCGTTCGGTGGAGAAGTTCAGAAAGCGGCTGTGTGACGCCGGGATAAACGCCACGGTGCGCAGGACGCTGGGCGCGGACATCAGCGCCGCGTGCGGTCAGCTGCGCCGGGACGGCGGAATGAACGCCCCGGGTAAAACAGCGTGCCGGCAGGATAATCAACAAGGCGGTGAGTTATGAAGATATTCAGCAAGACAGACATCGGGCTGCTGAGGGACGAAAACCAGGACTGCGTGTGGAGCGCAGAGCTGTCCGGAAATGCGTGCGCCGCAGTGCTCTGCGACGGAATGGGCGGAGAGGCTCACGGAGGGCTTGCGAGCCGGATGGCGGTCGATGTCATTTCGAAGCGCATCACAGAGAATTTTTCGGAATACATGAACCGCAATACGGTCCGCAATCTGCTTATCACTGCGGTATCGGCGGCGAACAGCATGGTTTACGACGCCGCGCAGAAGGAGCCTCTAGGAACTGTCATGGGCACCACCTGCGTTGCGGCGATAGTCAGCGAGGGCAGGGCGTATATCGTGAACGTAGGGGACAGCCGTGCGTATCGGCTGTTCGCCAGCGACGACAGCGAGTGCATTCAGCAGGTGACAAAGGATCACTCCCATGTGCGTGACCTTATCGACCGTGGAGAGATCACCGAGGAGCAGGCGAAAACTCACCCCGAGCGCAACAAAATAACCCGTGCCATCGGCGCGGAGAGCAACGTCACCACCGATTATTTCGAGGTGGAGCTTGCAAAGGGCGACATGCTGCTGCTGTGCTCGGACGGGCTTTCTTCCTACGGCGACGATATGGATATTCTCGACATCTGCTTCGAGAACCAGCCCGAGAGGATATGCGATGAGCTGATAGACTACGCGAATGGAAACGGCGGTCATGACAATATTTCCGTGGCGCTTTTCTCGGTTTAGTATTGTTTACAGTTTAGTTACAATTTCTGTTATATGGTTGACAGCTGCCGCCGTAATGTGGTATTATATTAACGGCGGAACACAATATATGATAATGACCATTGACCGGCGCTTCCATACGGCGTCCGGCGGTTTTTGATGATGTATGGAGAAATGGCGGAGCAAATATGGACAGTAATATCGGAAAGAAGCTCGACGGCAGGTATGAACTGCTTGAGCTTATCGGCGTCGGGGGAATGGCGGATATTTACAAAGCCCGTGACATCGAGGAGGATCGCATCGTTGCGGTCAAGATACTCAAGACCGAGTTCGCCGGCAGCGATGAATTTCTGCGCAGGTTTCGCAATGAGTCAAAGGCGATCGCGCTGCTTTCCCACCCGAATATCGTAAAGATCTACGATGTGGGCTTCACTGACAAGGTGCAGTTCATCGTAATGGAGTACGTTGACGGGATAACACTTACGGATTACATCGAGCAGCAGGGCGTGCTCAAATGGCGCGACGCTGTTCATTTCACTATTCAGATACTTAAAGCGCTCCAGCACGCACACGACCGTGGGATAGTGCACCGCGACATAAAGTCCAGCAACGTTATGCTGCTCAGCGACGGCACTATCAAGGTCATGGATTTCGGTATTGCACGCTTCAACCGTGAGAACAACAAGACCATGTCCGAGAAAACGATCGGTTCCGTGCACTACATCAGCCCGGAGCAGGCGCGCGGCGACATCACAGACGAGCGCAGCGACATCTATTCCGTGGGCGTGGCGCTTTACGAGATGCTCACCGGAAAGAAGCCGTTCGACGGCGATACTCCTGTGGCGATAGCGCTCATGCACATGCAGAGCACACCGAAGAAGCCCTCCGAGATAAACAGCACCATTGCCGAGGGGCTTGAGCAGATCGTTCTGCGCGCTATGCAGAAGGATCCTGCGCAGCGCTACCAGACCGCCGGCGAGATGATAAAGGATCTTGAGGAGTTCCGGAAAAACCCCGGGATCGTGTTTGATTACAAGTACAATTCCACGGACGGCACCACGAAGTACTTCGACCGCCCGATACCTGCCGCCGAGCAGGAGCGCACGCGCCGCCGTCAGCAAGTCCAGGAGGAGCCGGATTACGACGACGAGGACGACGATGATTACGACGAGGACGAGGACGAGTATGAGGAGCGCCGTTCGCCGCTTATTCCTATACTGTTCGCTGTGGGTACGGCGTTCGTTATCGCAACGGTGTTCCTGGTGCTGCTCATCGTGTTCAGGAACCTTGATGTGTCCGGCGAAGATGTTAAATCCGTCATGGGAGTGTCTGACGCCAGCGACATCAGCGTTACCGATGATAACACGTTCCTTATGCCGAACCTTGTGGGAATGTCCTGGGAGGAAGCCAACCAGAAGTACTCCAAGTACATGAAGCTCAAGGCGGAGCAGGAGTGGAGCACTGTCGCCAAGGATCAGATCTTTGACCAGGAATATGCCGAGGGAAGAAAGGTCAAGACCGGCGTAGAGGTCACTGTTAAGGTCAGCAAGGGTATCCGCCAGGTGGAGATACAGGATCTTGAGAACCTGAGCCTTTCCATTGCGGAAACCAAGCTTGAAAAGGACGGCTTCGTGGTAAAGAAAACCTACCTCGAAAGCGATGATGTTCCCAAGGATATGGTTATCCGCACTGAGCCTGCGGCTCATGAAATGGCGGATCAGGGAAGCACCGTGGTTCTGGTAGTCAGCCTCGGGCCGAAGGACACCCAGGTTGTTGTGCCGAAGTTCGTTACACTGCCGCTGAGCGTTGCTATCCAGCGTGCCGACGAGTATCACCTCAAGTATCAGGTAGAGTACAAGGGCAGCGACGAGTACGACGAGGACGTTGTAATGGAGCAGAGCATCGAGCCTAACAGCAGGGTAGACCGCGATACGGAGATTGTTTTCACGGTAAGCACCGGCAAGCCCGATGAAAAGACCAAGACGCTGAAGTACACGCTGCCGAAGAAGGCGGAGGGCGAGTTCAGGTTCAATTACTACATCGACGGCGTGCTTGACGCAGACGCCGAGGTCGTAATGGATATCGGTCTGGCTTCCAGCAAGTCGATGAAGTACGACGTTGTAGGAAAGCCCGGCGAGACCAAGAAGGTCACGATCAAGGTAACGTCTGTCGAGACAGGAAAGACCGGCATCTATATGGATATCACGGTAACGTTCCCCGAGGACGACAGCAAGCCCAAGGCTGAGGAAGAGGTCAACAGCAAGATCTTCAGCGAGCTGCTGATCGCTGACGAGTCCGACGAGCCTGTCTTTGAGACCAGTGAGGTGGAGCCGGGAACAACAGACACCACCGAGACTGAACCGGAGCCTGCTGAGACCACCGCACACACCACCGCGCAAACCGAGCCGGAGGAGCCGATCGAGCCTGATCCCGGAATTTCGGTCAACTGACAGAACAGGGGGTAATGATATTTCTGCTGAATATCATGATCATGGAATAATCACAAAAGCAGTCGGGGGCATCTATTATGTAGATGCCCTTTCGGGCTTTGAGGAGAACGGGGAATTAAAGCCGGACGGAAGAACGCTGAAATGCGCCGCAAGGGGGCTGTTCCGGCAGAACGGCATAAGCCCCAGCGCCGGGGATATCGTGGAGGTGATAAGCCAGGAGAACCAGGAGCCGCTGATATCCCGGATACTTCCCAGAAAGAATTATCTTGTGCGCCCGCCGCTTGCGAACCTTGACGGGATCGTGTTCGTGATAAGCTGTGCCGACCCTGCGCCGAACAGGTTTGTACTGGACAAGCTCATCGCCATAGCGGACAGCAAGTCTATCGAACCGATGATAGCGTTCACAAAGTGCGACCTCCGGCAGGCGGAGGAGCTTGCGCAGGTCTACCGCAGCATCGGGATAACCGTCTGTATGGTGAATAATCTCACCGGTGAAGGCTCGGAGCCGGTGCGCAGGTTCATTGACGGCAGGGTGACAGCCTTTATCGGCAATTCCGGCGTGGGCAAATCCAGCCTTATGAACACGCTGTTCCCCCAGCTTTCGCTCGAAACTGCGGTGATAAGCCGGAAGCTCGGCAGAGGGAAGCATACCACCAGGCAGGCGCAGCTTTACCGGCTTTGCGAGCTTTCCCCGGAGATGACGGGCTACGCTGCGGATACGCCGGGATTTTCCACGGTGGACACCGAGAGATACTGCCGGATACCTGCCGGGGAGCTGGACAACAGTTTCCGGGAGTTTTCGCGGTTCGCCGAAAAGTGCCGCTTTGCGGACTGCGCCCACATCAAGGAAAAGGACTGCGCGGTGAGGGCGGCGGCACAAAGCGGCGCGATCGCGACATCGAGGTACGAAAGCTATCTTCGTATGTACGAGGAAGCAAGCAAAATAAACGAATGGGAGTGAGCAGATGTCAAGGATTTGTTCGGTTATCTGCGGTTCGCCGGAGGGGAAGCTGAACGGGCGTCCCGAGGGGCTTGTGATCTGTGCCGACAGGGGTTATGACATCGCGCTTTCCGCCGGGGTAGTGCCGGATATCGTGGTCGGGGATTTTGACAGCGCCAGTCACAGACCGCCGGAGGATATCAGAGTAATACAGGTCGATCCCGTAAAGGACGACACAGATACGATACTTGCCTGCGAGACCGCTATCAGAGAGGGCTGCGATGAGATACGGCTTTACTGCGCCACCGGGGGCAGACCGGATCATTCGATCGCCAATATACAGACGCTGGAGTATCTGCGCGTCCGGGGAGTGCACGGCGTAATAATAGGGGACAGCTTCCGCATATACCTTGTGCATGAGCGCGAGGTGGTGATACCGGCGTTTCGCGGCTATGTTTCGGTGTTCTCCTACGGCGAGACCTGCATGGTGAGCGAATACGGCATGAAGTACAACATCGTCCGCTATCGGCTGGATAATGCCATGCCACTTGGGGTGAGCAACGAGGTGGCGGAGAGCGAGGGGCGTATCATAGTGCACGGCGGCACAGCGCTTGTCGTGGAGTACCGCAGCTGATACAGAAAGCCGGTAAGCTCAGGAAGCATGAGAGCCGAGAATGTCGCGATAATCTGTATGGCTTGAAATAAAAAACAGGCTCTGAGAAATAAATCTCAGAGCCTTGATCATTATTGTTGAAATGTTGAAGATCACGCGGCTGTTCCGGTGTCTCCGTTATTCACGGGAGGAGTGCCGTCCGGGGGAGCAGGTGCGGAGCCGTCATTTCTTCCGGGTTTGCCAAATCCACCGCCCCAGGGGGTGTCACCGTCCCGGTTCCAGGTGCCGTTTCCGTTGCCGGAAGCGCCGCCGCCGCTCACGCCGTCAGTAGCAGTGACCGTGGCGAGGAGCACCTCGTCGGAATAGACAGAATATTCGCATCCGCTGACAAGATCCGGAGAGGAGAATATCAGCGAGGTGCATTCCTTGGGAGTGATCGTGCTGAGTATCGCGTTTCCGTCCTGGTCGCGGACTTCGATAGTGGTATCCGCCTTTGCGCTGCTGAATATCGAGATACAGGGCTGGGACAGCGTGCTGGGAGCCTGCCCCATTCCCTTTGAGCCTAAAGCGATGAGAGTGCCGCCGCTCAGCGCAAATGACTGTTCGTAATCAAGCGCTCCGTTGGAATTGTCCGTCGGCCCGAACACCACAAGTATTCCGCCGCTCATTGATATAGTGCCGTTGGAGTCTATACCGTCGCCGTTAGCGTTAGCCGTGACGCTGCCGCCGGAGATCGTGATATATGGTGTAAATCCGACATCGGCGGAGCTTCCTCCGGCGTTCAGTCCGTCGTCGAGCGCAACTAAAGATACCGTTCCGCCGGATATCTCTATACCGGGCGCTTCAAGCCCCTCGTAGCTTTCCGTGATGTTGATCTCGCCTGCTTCGACTACCAGCAGCCCATCGGCGTGGATACCGTCGTCGCCGGTGGAAAGGTTCAGCACGCCGCCGCTGATATTCACGTCTCCGTTGGAGTGAATGGCGTCGTCTGCGCTGTCTGCGGTAATCCTGCCGCCGCTCACCGTAACGGTAGTACCTGCCTTGACTGCTTTCATGCTTTCCGCGCTCTCTCCGGAGCTGTTGGTAAGATCGCTGAAATCAAAGCCGCCAGTGCCGTCGGTGGAAAAGTCGCGGAAATGTCCTTTGCCGAAGCTGTTATCCTTCGCCGGGGTGTGCTCGACCGCTGCGCTTCCGCCGCCGGAGGTGATATTGATGTCTCCGTCGGAAATGTTCAGCACCGTCTCCACCTGAATACCGTCATTTCCGCTGATTATGGTCAGATCGCCGCCGGTTATGCTGACGTATCCTTTTTCGTCGTCCCCGGAGTTGGTAGATTTAAGCCCGTCTGCTCCGCTGTTCACGGTGATGCTCCCGGCGGCTGCAAGCAGATAATCCTTGCCGATTATCCCGTCCTCCACAGCGGTCACGCTGATCGTTCCGCCGCACAGCTTCAGTCCGTCCTTGCTTTTTATGCCGTCCTTATATGCTCCGTTTACGGTGAGCGAACCGTCTCCGTTTATCACCAGGGTATCCCGGGAGAACAGAGCCGCGCCGGTATCGTCTGCCTGCTCCGATGAATAACCGGTGCCGTCGGAGAGACTGTTCTGGGTGTTTTTGTTTAGCGTTATCGTCAGATTGTCTGCGTTTTCGCACAGTATCGCAGGGCCGGACGAGCAGGTGAGGTCAAGCCCGTTTAGCACGATAAACACATCGCCGTCCTTGCCGCAGTCGATAACGAGCTGACCGTCGCTGCAGCTGCCTGAAACAGAGTAGCTCCCGGCGGCGGAGATCGTCACAACGTTCCCGTCTGCGGAAACTCCGCTGCCCATGCACTGCGCTCCGTCAGAAGTGAACGCCACTGCGCTATCGCAGTCAGAGGAGGGCGACAGGTCCTTTTCGGAAGCCTTGTGCGGTACCGTGGACGTAACCCTGTCCGTGCTTTCTCCGGTGGGAAGCACCGTTGCGGAGCTTTCGCCGCTCATATCAGATGAAGCCACATTGCCGCTGCACCCCGTGTTTACGGAGAGCGTGAGCGAGCAGAGCGCAGCCAGTGCCTTATAGCAAGATCTCATAATCAAAACTCCTTAGTGATGCCTGTATAGACCTGGGTTCAGAGCGAGTCGCCGATATCCGGGATCACTCCGATGGAAATAGTCAGATTGCCGTTTCTTGTGCGCAGCTTGTCGATCAGTTCCTTTTCACGCGTGACGTCTTTCTCAACGATCTCATAGCGCAGATCAAAGAGAGTTCCCATTGCCGTAGTCCTGACCATTACAAGCTCGCTGGAGGAGAGAAATTCCTCGAAAATATCAGTGAAAGCGTCGGTGTAATTCATGTCCTCCGGAATGGTTATGCGCAGCAGCTTTTTCCTGCGGGTATCCCTGAAACGCGGGATAAGCCCGAGCACCGCAAGGACGATACCCACAGATACAGCCAGAAGCACCGCAAATGCGACATACCCCATACCGGTGGCGAGACCTATGCACATGCTGTAGAATATGAAGCAGATATCCCGTGCGCTGCCCGGTGCGGAGCGGAACCTCACAAGGCTGAACGCTCCCATTACCGCAAGTCCTGCGCCTACGGACCCGTTTACCAGCATTATTACGGTCTGAACCAGCGCCGGAAGCACCACCAGGGTTATGATAAGGCTGCCGGAAAAGCGCTTTGTGCCGAGCCTGTACAGCACTGCGGAAAGCACGCCCAGCACCAGGGATACTCCAGTGCAGACAAGAGCGGTGCCAAGATCAAGACCGCCGGTTGGGATTATCGAATCAAACATATTTTTCACTCCGTGTATGATCTGACAGGCTTTCGCGGTAAGCCGTGCCGTATTTTGAAAAAGAGCCTGGTTTCAGCGATAGCTCCGAGAGGATATGTACCAGCCAGAGCGGAATAGCGCCTGCGGATTTTATCTCCATTATGCAGTGGGGCTGCGCGGCGAGAAGCCTGCCCTCCGTGCCGCTGCGCAGATCGAGCTGGCAGTTCCTGTAGCGGATATTGCGGTCGAGCGTGAGCCTGAGTTCCGGGTCGTCGTTCCCGTGGAATGCTCTGCGGTCGTAGAATATCGCGGTGCGCGGAGCAAGGCGGAAGCGCTTTACAAGCCAGTCTATCTCCTGAATGACCTGTGTGTCGTTGTACCCCGTGCATTCCGGGAGCGCCCCTCCGCACAGGTAAGTCATTGCCGCCCCGTATGTGGTCTGGGCGCGGCGCTTGTATACCACGCCCTTGAACTTCTTTTTGATCTCAATGAACGCGATGCTGTCGTTATCAGGTATCCCGTAGGTGCGAAGCCTCAGCTTCTGCCTGTATACCGGTTTTTCCAGAGAGGTTCGTATCAGAATATCGTCCGGGCTGTCGCAGTAAAGGGAGCCGTTGGTCTGCCGCGAGAAAACGTCCTCGGTCATGCAGCCGCGCAGCCTTTCCAGCAGGGAATTTTCAAGCTCCTCTGAAAGAAGGAACTTTATCTCGCGCCGCATGAATGTGTTTGCGTAAGCCGTTTTCCTCACCGCCCTGTTTCGTTTCTGATGATTGAATTATACATCATTTATGTGACAGTTTTATGATAGATGTTAAAGTGTTTTTGGTGTTGTGGAAAAAAACGTGTAAAAAAATTGTGCAAATTGACAGTCATATTAATAACCAGAGATAAGGGGATCGCGGCATTGCGTATTGTCAGCGTAAAATAAAAAACGGCAGATCGCTCCGCCGTTTTTTGTAAATCAGATGTATAGCAGCGCAGTCAGCCAATATACATGGAATCACCAAAAGAGAAAAACCTGTAACGTTCCTGCACAGCGACCTCGTATGCGTGCAGGGTCTTTTCTCTGCCGAGGAACGCACTGACAAGCATAATGAGCGTGCTTTCCGGTAGGTGGAAGTTGGTTATCAGCCCGTCTATTATCCTGAACTCATACCCGGGGTAGATGAATATCCCGGTATCCTTAGTGAGTATAGGAGCGTTCGACCCGGTGAGCGGCGCGCTGCCCTTGTCCGCCTCTGTCGGGGTAAAAAGCTCCGGTTCAGCCGCGGCTGCGGATTCCAGAGTGCGGCATGAGGTCGTGCCAACGGAGATCACGCGCCCACCGTTCGCCTTGCAGCGGCGTATCTTTTCGGCGGTGATTTCCGGCACGGAGTAGTGCTCCACATGCATCTTGTGGTCGAGAATGTTGTCCTCCTTGACCGGGCGGAATGTCCCCAGCCCCACATGCAGGGTGACATACGCGGTGTCAACGCCCTTTTCAGCCAGCGACCTGAACACGTTCTCGGTGAAATGAAGCCCTGCGGTGGGAGCGGCGGCGGAGCCGGTCTCGCGGCAGTATATCGTGTTGTAGCGATCCTTGTTCTGCAGCTTTTCGGTGATGTAGGGCGGCAGCGGCATCTGACCTATCCGGTCGAGAATGTCGAAGAAATCCCCCTCGAATGAGAACCGCACTATCCTGTTCCCGTCGTCAACCACGTCGGTTATCTCGGCGGAAAGCCCCTCCGGGAAATCCACGACTGCGCCGGGCTTGAGGCGCTTCCCGGGGTGGACAAGGGTCTCCCAGTCGGTAAGGCTCAGCCGTTTCAGCAGCAGGAATTCCACATGTCCGCCGCTGCCGCGCTTGGTGCCGAAGATACGGGCAGGGAACACCTTGCTGTCGTTCATCACCAGCAGATCGCCCGGGCGCAGGTAATTGCTGATGTTGTAGAAGTGATCGTGTGTTATCTCGCCGGTGGAGCGGTCTATCGCCATCAGCCGGGAACTGTCCCTCGGCTCTGCAGGCGTCTGGGCGATAAGCTCCTCGGGAAGCTCGTAGTTAAAGTCTGATCTCAGCATTGTCATATCGTACATTCCTTTATCGTATATTTGAACATGAGAATATTATATCATATATCGTCAGATAAATCAATTTTTCGGCGTTGTGAATAATGAACAAAAACCGCGCGCTGATTTAAGAATATTTATATGATTGGGGGTTGACAACAATGATGTTATGTGGTAAAATATAAAATAATCAGTGCAGAGAAGCACTGAGCTGATAGAGGTGCGGAACAGATCAGTAACGCCGTCAATCAGGTCTGCGGAGACCGGCTGCGTGAAAGGCTTACCGCCGAAGAATGCATATTCCGTGATGTGCATGTCTGGCTGTACGTCAAACAGGCGTCCGGTTGTCATCGGTCTGATGGAGAGCTATCGCAGATTTTTACGATATTGCCGTTGCAGCCGATGAATTACCCCTCATCGGCTTTTGTTATGGCTAGGGAAGCGCTGATTAAACCGCGCCTGTCGGCTTGGCACGCATCTTGCTTGCATATTTCTAGTTTGGCGCAAAATTGCTGTAAATTTATTTACCGATGATTTAGCGTGTTGCGCCAAACTTACCATATTGTACCAATTTTGCTTGAAAGGCGTCAGCCTATCTGCGCAAAATTGGTACAATCCGACGAAAAATCTGCGGCGCAATCTGCGCACCTGATTTAATCAGTGCTTCCCTAATCCGGGCTTTGCGCCCTTAAAAAGAGAAAGGAAACAACGATCATGAAAGAAAAGTACAATGTCGGTATAATCGGCGCAACAGGTATGGTAGGCCAGCGCTTCGCAACACTGCTGGAGAACCACCCCTGGTTCAATGTGGTGGCTCTTGCCGCTTCCCCCCGTTCTGCCGGCAAGACCTATAAAGAGGCTGTAGGCGACCGCTGGCTGATGGACACTCCTATGCCAAAGAGCATGGAGAACATAGTCATCAACGACGCTACCGCAGATGTCAAGGAGATCGCTGCAAAGGTGGATTTCGTATTCTGCGCAGTTGACATGAAGAAGGACGAGATCAAGGCTCTTGAGGAGCAGTATGCAAAGGCAGAGTGCCCCGTAATGTCCAACAACTCCGCTCACCGCTTCACTCCCGATGTTCCGATGATCATCCCCGAGGTGAACGCCGAGCACGCAGCTATCATCGAGGCTCAGAAGAAGCGCCTGGGCACAAAGCGCGGCTTCATTTCCGTAAAGTCCAACTGCTCTATCCAGAGCTACGTTCCGGCTCTCTCTCCGCTGAGAAAGTTCGGTATCAAGAACATACTCGCCTGCACATACCAGGCTATCTCCGGCGCAGGCAAGACCTTCGAGACATGGCCCGAGATGGTGGATAACCTTATCCCGTACATCGGCGGCGAGGAAGAAAAGTCCGAGCAGGAGCCTCTGAAGGTATGGGGCAGGATCGAGGGCGGCGAGATCGTCAAGGCTCAGTCTCCGCTCATCACCACACAGTGCCTGAGAGTTCCTGTTTCCAACGGTCATTTTGCGGCTGTTTTCGTAAACTTCGAGAACAAGCCCTCTATGGACGAGATCAAGAAGATCTGGGCGGAATATTCCGGCGAGCCGCAGGCTCTGAACCTCCCCTCCGCTCCGAAGCAGTTCATTCACTATTTTGAGGAGGACAATATGCCGCAGGCTAAGCTGCACCGCAATCTTGAGGGCGGTATGGCTGTATCCGTCGGCAGACTTCGTCCCGACACAATGTTCGATTACAAGTTCGTATGCCTGTCCCACAACACCCTGAGGGGCGCTGCCGGCGGTGCCGTTGAAATGGCTGAACTGCTTGCTGCAAAGGGCTATCTGGACTGATCTCCGTTGAAAGGATATCCCAATGAAAAACACAATTTTTACCGGTGTAGGCACTGCTATCGCCACACCTATGAACGCCGATGGTTCCATAAACTATGACGAGTTCGGCAGAATGCTTGATTTCCAGGTGGAAAACGGCGCTGACGCAGTGATCGTGTGCGGCACCACTGGCGAAGCGTCCACGATGCCCGACGATGAGCACCTCCAGTGCATCGGTTACGCTGTAGAGCGGATAGCTCACCGTATCCCGGTCATCGCAGGCACCGGCGCAAACGACACCGCGCACGGCATCAGGCTTTCCATCAGTGCTGAGAAGCTTGGCGTTGACGGACTTCTTCAGGTCACACCGTATTACAACAAGGCTTCCCAGAGGGGTCTGGTAAAGCACTTCACCGCGATCGCTGACAGCGTTAATATCCCGATCGTGCTGTATAATGTCCCCAGCCGTACCGGTTGTAATATCTCCATTGACGCATACAAGGAGCTTGCAAAGCACCCGAATATCGTTGCCACCAAGGAAGCGAGCGGCAATATGTCCCTCGCGGCTGAGATAGCGGCGTACACCGATCTCGACATCTATTCCGGCAACGACGACCAGGTGCTGCCGATCCTTTCCCTGGGCGGTAAGGGAGTTATTTCCGTTACATCAAACCTTATGCCCCGCGAGAAGCACGACGAGGTGGCTCTGTACCTTGCAGGAAAGCAGGGTGAGGCTTTGGCGGTACAGCAGCGCATTTTCGCATTTGAGAAGGCTCTGTTCATGGACGTGAACCCCATTCCCGTAAAGGAAGCGCTGAACATAATGGGCTTCAAGGCAGGAGAGTGCAGACTTCCGCTCTGCTCCATGACCGAGGAGCAGGTGGCAAAGCTCAGAAGCGTTATGGAGCCTCTGGGTCTTGTCGGCGCAATAAAGTAAATAACACGGGCGGAATTATGTTTTCCGCCCTGTATACTAACTGGCATTTATGCAAAAATCTGAAAGGAATTACAAATGACAGAAATAGCAATAACCGGCGCCTGCGGAAGAATGGGCAGAGTTATCGCCGGACTGGTGAGCCGGCGCAGCGACTGCAGGATAGTCGCCGGAGTTGACGTTGCAGGAGAACAGTACTCGGATTTCCCGGTGTATAAGAGCGTTTTCGACCTGCCGCAGAAGCCGGACGTGATCATAGATTTTTCGCACCCCTCCGCTCTTCCCGACCTGCTGAGCTACGGCAAGATGAATAACGTTCCGCTGGTGCTCGCCACCACCGGGTACACCGACGAGGAGCGCAGCCAGATATCCGCGTCTGCTTCGCAGATCCCGGTGTTCTTTACGTTTAACATGTCCCTGGGCATAAATCTGCTGGTGGAGCTTGCGAGAAAGGCTACCCAGATACTCGGCGGGCAGTTCGATATTGAGATAGTTGAGAAGCACCACAACCAGAAAAAGGACGCGCCCTCCGGCACTGCGATAATGATCGCGGAGGCTATCAACGAGGAGCTTGGCGGCAAGGATCACTTCGTCTACGACCGCCACAGCGTTAGAAAGCCCCGTGACAAGGACGAGATAGGAATTCACGCTATCCGCGGCGGCACTATCGTCGGCGAGCATGACATCATCTTCGCAGGACACGACGAGGTGATAACGCTGTCCCACTCCGCCCAGTCCAGGGAGGTATTTGCAAACGGTGCGGTGAACGCCGCTGTTTTCCTCGCAGGAAAGCCTGCCGGAATGTACGCTATGTCTGATCTTATCAAGGAGGCATAATTATGAACATTACAGTAACTGAAAACGTATCTGCGGTGACATTCAACAATGTTCCTCTGTACAAGACTATCATGGAGGACACCCTGACCGCTGTCGCAGAAGCCGGGATAAACATCGACATGATCTCAATGACCGCGCCGACCTCGGAGCGGTTCGGGTTCGGCTTTACGCTTGACGACGACGATATGCCGAAGCTGCTGGGCGTTATCAAGACCCTCAAGGAGAGGCACGACATCACCCCGATGATAAACAGCACCAACCGCAAGATAGTTATAAAGACCGGCGAAATGGAAGCACAGGCAGGCTTTGCCGCAAAGGTTTTCAACCTGCTCAACAAGATCGACGCGATGATACTGCTGATAACCACCGGCATTGACGAGATATCCGTGCTTATCCGCGAGAGCGACGGAGAGGCTGCCGAGGCAGGTCTGAGGGATTTGTTCAAGTGAATATCTTAAATCTGATATCAACAGCTGCGGCGACTGCCGAAGCCTCCACCCGTGAGGCTGCCACAATAAAGGACGCGGTGGACGAGCTTGTTCAGAACCCCGAGGAAACTGCGTCGAAAATCGGCGAATTCTTCCATAATATGCTGCAATCTATCCTGCGGAGCATTCCCACGATCATTCTTGCGGTAGTTGTGCTGATCCTCGGTATGATCGTCTGCAAGCTGGTGCTCAAGGTGCTCGGAAAGGGTCTTGACCGCACAAAGCTGGATCTCACGGTCAACAATTTTGTAAAGCAGTGCTGCAAGATCGTGCTTTATGTGCTGCTTCTCACGATAGTGCTTTCCGTGCTGGGAATTCCTGCTACCTCTATAGTTACAGTTATCGGCACCGCCGGCGTTGCGATAGGTCTTGCGCTCCAGAGCAGCCTTTCCAATGTCGCAGGCGGTATCATGCTGCTGATAAACAAGCCGTTCAAGATCGGAGATTACATACTGGTTTCCGGGGTAAGCGGCGTTGTAAAGCAGATAACTATCCTTTATACAAGGCTGGATTCCGATTCGAACCAGGCGATATTTATCCCCAACGGTCAGGTGTCCGGAGCTGTTGTGACCAATAACAACACAAACGGCACGCGCCGTGTGGATATGAAGTTCTCCATAAGCTACTCGGACGATTACCAGAAGGCGCGCGAGGTGATCCTCCAGGTACTCAGCCGCAACGACAGGATACTCACCGACCCTGCGCCGACAGTGCGTATGCTGGAGCACGCGGCAAGCTCCGTGAATATCGCTGTACGTCCGTGGTGCAAGGCGGCGGATTACTGGGAGGTTTTCTTCTCGGTGACAGAGGAGGTTCGGGCGGCGTTCATCGAGAGCGGTATCTCGATCCCGTTCGACCAGCTGGACGTTCATGTTGTAAAGGAATAACGAACCTGAGCAGGGATTTGTGTCCCTGCTCTTTTTTTGATTTGAGCGATATACCCGGGGCTTGATCAGGAAAATGCATAATTCTTTAAAAAACACTTGAACAAAATCCAAAAGTGTGGTATACTAAAATAGATATATTATGTTACTTGAAGAAAACAGGAGGTAAAGATGGAAAAGAGATCAAACAAGCCGGTCGGCAGCATCAAGGTTTCCGACGCCGTTATCATAAAGATGGCGGAGCTGGCGGCGGCAGAGATCGACGGGGTGTTATGCCGGGGGCAGTGTCCGGCACCGTCAAATACAAAGTCAAAGGTTCTCGGTCCCGTCCGGGTAAAGCTCGGAGCGGAAACCGCAGAGATACATGCAGATATCACCGTGCTGGAGGGATACAACGCGGTGAATGTCGCGGAGAATGTTCAGAAGAGCATAAAGTCCGCTATCCAGAGCATGACGAACTTCACCGTGACAAAGGTGGACGTC
>JALEOL010000077.1 GCA_022766785.1 Oscillospiraceae bacterium | reverse complement strand
TATTCCCTCCAGTATCTTCTCGCCGATACCCGGGACGTTCAGCAGATCGTCAATGCTTTTGAAATCCCCGTGCTGCTCCCGGTACTGGATTATCGCGTTCGCCTTGCTTTCGCCGATACCGTCAAGGGCGGTGAGCTGTTCGGCGGTGGCGGTGTGGATGTTTACTTTGCCGCTTTGTACGGGTTCAGCAGCGGTGCGTTCGGCGGTAGTTACCTCGTTTTGTGAAATGGCAGCCGAGCCGACGGTGACATACGGGCGACTTCCCTCCAGTATCTTCTCGCCGATACCCGGGACGTTCAGCAGGTCGTCAATGCTAGCGAAATCCCTGTGCTGCTCCCGGTACTGTATTATCGCGTTCGCCTTGCTTTCGCCGATACCGTCAAGGGAGGTGAGCTGTTCGGCGGTGGCGGTGTTGATGTTGACTTTGCCGCTTTGTACGGGTTCGGCAGTGGTGCGTTCGGCGGTCGTTACCTCGTTTTGTGAAACGGCAGCCGAGCCGACGGTGACATACGGGCGTATTCCCTCCAGTATCTTCTCGCCGATACCCGGGACGTTCAGCAGATCGTCAATGCTTTTGAAATCCCCGTGCTGCTCACGGTACTGTATTATCGCGTTCGCCTTGCTTTCGCCGATACCGTCAAGTGTGGTGAGCTGCTCGGCGGTGGCGGTGTTGATGTTTATCTGCGAGCTGGCTTTTTCCTCTGCCGCTTTGGAAGTGCCGGAGTCTGAATAGCCGGAATAGGGCGGCGGAGCGGAACTGACATCAGACGCGGAGATAGTCGTAGTGGTGCCGTTCGATACAAAGCTCATTATTATGGTGACGGCGATAGCAGCGATAAGCCCGAAGCGTATCACATTCAGTGCGATATCAGAGGCAGAGAATTTTCTCATTGCAGCTCCTTTCCGTCATTTGCCGGGAACACGCCGTATTTTGTCTTAATGCGCTCCAGCCGTCTGCCCAGGGGCTTATCGAGCACCAGCAGGAACAGCACGTTTGAAACGCAGTAGACCCCGGTCACGGGCAGCGCAGACAGAACAGCGGTAAGCCACATACCGCCGGAGAACGTGCCGTTTACCGAGAGCACCGTCCACACGTCCATGACGAGGGAGTAAACTACCCCGGCGGCGACTCCGGCGATACACAGAGCCGCCGGCTTGCACAGCAGTTTTCCGAGCAGCCCGGCGGCAGCGCCTATGATACCCCAGCACAGCATTTGAAACGGAGTCCAGGGGCCTTGTCCGAACCAGATGTTTGAGATAACAGCGGAGAGCGCCCCGGTCATGAAGCCTGCCTGCATACCGAAATGCCGTCCTGCGATGATGACTATTGCAGACACCGGCTTGAAGAACGGCAGCGGCGCGAAAATGAACCTCCCGGCTGCGGAGAACGCGGTCATTACTGCCACCAGCACAAGCTCCGCGGCAGAGGGAGCGCGCTTCTCAAACGATAGAAAAAACGGCACACAGCAGAGAAGCGCCGCGGCTGCGACAGCGAACCAGAAACCTTTCCCCCCGGAGAAAACCGTGCCAAGAACTGCGGCAGCGGCTACCCCGGCAACAGCGAGGGCACAGACAGCTTTTTTCATTGGTCGTGGTGCCTGCGGCTCAGTCCTGCGAGGATATCGTCCACCTCGTAGCGCGACTTGTCACGGGAGTCGTCATCGTCAGGGATAAGGTCGCTGCGGTTCTTTGCGGCGAGGATATCCGCGCTGCGGCGGCTGCCCTCGGAACGGGAGCGTGACGGTGTTGTGGCAAGAGCGTCCTCCAGGTCGATTATTGCCTTGCTGGACTGCTTTCCGGAAAGCCCCTTACCTATCTGTGGAGCCTCAGACTGCGCAAAGAAAGCGTCCGCGCGCTTTTTCCTCTTCGGCTTTTCCGCAAGGGGAAGCTCTGCGGTGTCGCTTTTTACGTCGGCTTTTGCAGGAGCCACGGTGTTGTCGATATACCGCTTTGCGGCGACCGGCGCGGGGAGCGTGGGCTTAGCGGAGCTTTCGCTGTGGGGCCGCGGTTTTGCTGCGGCGTCCGGAGTCTGCTTTGCTTTGGCTGCGGCGTCCGGGGTCTGCTTAACTGATTTTGGCGAGATGTCCGTAGATTGCTTCTCCGTTTTAGGGGAGGGAGCGTTCAGCAGGGAGAGCACGTCCTTGTCTGACATGGTGGGAGCCTGGGGCTTCGGCTGTTTTTTCTTCTGTGAGGCGGTATAGGTGAACAGCACGCTGTCGGCGGAAGCGCTGCGGTTATTGCTTTTGCGGAATGCAGCGCCGCCGTTATCGTCAACGGAAATCTGCGGCTGGGGAGCTTCCTCTGTGGGATTTTTCACCTGGGGAACTACCTCCGGCAGGGGTCTGTCCTCCGATTTTTGCTTAATTACATCAATGAGCAGCAGCAGCGCGCAGGGAATTACCGCCATTACGAAAACGCCCCAGGGGGACTTCATAAAGGTGATGAACGCGCCCAGGAACGGGCTGCACCAGCCAGCCTTGCCGACGAGGGCGGTCTCGCTGATAACGGTGCTGTCCGTGCCGTTCACGAGGGACAGGTAGTAAACGCCGTCTATCACCTTGAAGTCGGCGTAGTAGCCCATGGTGAGGTCTGCATTGTCGTCCATGGGGTCGGTGCTGTAAAGCACGAGATTGCCGGACTCCAGGTCGTATGGCTCGCACCTGGTGACGATGACAGCACTTCCGGCAGGAACGCTGTCGTAGTCCGCACTTTCGCAGATGAACAGGTCAAATCCGAACACTCCCACCGCCTTTGCAGAACCGAACGCAGCCGCAGTCACTATCATAAGAACGAACACCAGACCCAGCAGCACGCATATGGCAATTCCAACGCCGCGGATAATTTTTTTTCCGGGATTTATAAAAAACACCTCTTTTGCACTTGACAAATCGCAGATTTAAGTATATAATAATATAGTCACCGCTTTGTGGTGGAGAACAATATACATTTATTATAGCATATTGGCAACTCCATTGCAAGTGTTTTTGCAAATTTCTTTGCTGGTATAGCTCAGTTGGTAGAGCAGCGCATTCGTAATGCGCAGGTCGTGGGTTCGAGTCCCATTCCCAGCTCCATAGCATTGGTTCCCGTCATGCGGCTCTGTGAGCTGTCTGGCGGGGATTTTTTATGCCGGAAATAAGCTTAAGATCTGAGGTTTTGTCCTTCATTTGTCCTTTGGAACTCACTACGGTTCACCATAAGCGCCTGTAAACGCTTAAGTCAATTATCCGTGAAGTTCATTACGGAAGCTATGACCTGTCCAGTCCTCGCCTGCGCTTCCTGGAAAGCATGGCAATAGATGTTGGTAGTCGTGCTGATGCTTGAATGACCTAATGCGCTAGATACCGTGGCTGCGTCTACTCCCGCCTGTATAAGAACCGTAGCGTTGAAGTGCCGGAGCGAATGAATATCACAGAAGCGTAAGCCATGATGTTCCGTAAAACTCTTGTGCCATTTATACGGCTGTCCTTTGAAAACAGGTTTTCCAAGCTCGGTTACGAATACGCGGTCGCTTTCGATCTATTTTGTTTCATACAGTCGTCGATTGTGTTCCTGCCAAGTTTTGAGTTTTCTTAAGGAAGCACTGATTAAATCACGCCTGACGGCTTGGCACGCATCTTGCTTGCATATTTTTCGTCATATCGCACAAATTTCGTTTGATGGGCGCCAGCCCACCTGCGCTCAATTTGTACAATCTGACGAAAAATCTGCTGCGCAATCTGCGCACCAGACTTAATCAGTGCTTCCTTAACAGTTCAAATACAACGTCTGGAAGCTTGAGAGAACGTGTAGACCTTTGGGTTTTGGGGGTGTCTGTGAAATTGCCATCAGTCGGTGTGTAGTATGAAGTACGCCTGACGATGATAACATTATTTTTCCAGTCAATGTCCTTCCATTCAAGCCCTAACAGTTCACCGCTTCTGAATCCGCTGTAAACCGCCAGAGTTATAAATGTCCGATAGTTCAGCGTCCCATCTGTTTCAGCCAGCTTTAGAAGCTCTTTCATCTCATCGACAGTATATATCTGTTTTTCCTTTTTCGGACCTTTCGGAACAAATATATTAGTACAGGGATTGCTTTCCAGCATTCCCTGCCTTAAAGCGTAACTGAACACATCTGAAAGATAGTTCAGGTGATGTATCACGCTTTTTCGGGCAAGCGGTTTGCCATTTTTCATATTCCTGCCCTTTGTTGAGAGATCGTCGATAAAAGCCTGAATGTGGCCATGAGTGATTTTGTCAACCCTCATATGCCCGAATGTCTGCAAAACACGCTTTGAAGTACACACCATTCGCTGATATGTTGTGTTTTTTAGATTTGTCCTTGCATACTCGGTCATCCATTTTTCAGCGAACTCGTCAAATTTGATATTGGACGGATAGACGCCTTTCTGACAAAGCTGTTCAAACATAACCGTCTGACGATTGAGTTCGTTTTCAACCTGTCTTGCCGTCATGCCAGGGGTGGGTTTCCATGTTTTTGTCCGCACTACCTGACGGTACTGCGAATCATATCCGCTGCTGACCCGTATCTGATACGAATCGCCGCGTTTCCTTATTGTTGCCATAAGTTCTGATTACCTCCTGTATCAGACTTTATGACGTACTTTTCACAAAAACTATTTTATCATTTTTCGGCTTAATAGTCAAGCAGATGAAACAGTCTGTGTCATTATACGCCTTACAGCCTGTCAAAGTAGGCAATCAGAGAATCTTTAGGAACAAGTATCCTTGCCCTACTGCTTTCTCCTACTCTTAATGCCTGTATTTCACCTTTGGCAATCAGAACGCGGATAGCATGAGCAGATACACCCTTTATCACCTCTGTGCATTCCTGTAAAGTGAGCATTTCACGCGGACCGTCTTTTACAGCTTTCTGTTCTTCCGGTGTGTCAACCATCTGGTCAAGCAGAAGGGATAACTGCGAAATAAGATAAGATTTCTGCTCTGAGGTCATATTGTTGTCCTCCTAACAGTTATAATAAGTACCATTGCTATAGTTACCTCCAGCTTCAGACTTATGACGTGCGTTTCACAAGTAAAGTTTAGCACATTAAAGTCTGAAAGTCAAGATAGCAAAGCAGAAACCCCTCACCACTTTATTGAATTTGAGCACAATTACCAATAAACCATCGAAGATTTGTGTAAAATCACAGCAAAGAATCTAAGGCAATACCGCACAAAACTATTGGACAAGAAAGCGCAAAAGTGATATAATAAATGTATGAACAAACAAATCAGTCTGTCCACCTTGAGCGATGAGCTGACGCAGGTAAGGACAAAGAAAAAAGAATTTCTTGAACAGATAG
>JALEOL010000069.1 GCA_022766785.1 Oscillospiraceae bacterium | reverse complement strand
GCAGCAGATTTTTCGTCAGATTGTACAAATTGAGCGCAGGTGGGCTGACGCCCATCAAGCGAAATTTGTGCGATATGACGAAAAATATGCAAGCAAGATGCGTGCCAAGCCGTCAGGCGTGATTTAATCAGTGCTTCCCTAAGTAATAGTGTACAAGAAAGGCGGCGATAGCATGAAGAAAATGCTGTTCACATATAACCCAAGCTCCGGAAAGGGCGCGGTGAAACAGGCGCTTTCAGATATCCTGTCGATATTCACATCAAAGGGGCACGATGTAATGGTGCACCCAACCGCATTCCCCGGTGACTCGCTGGAATTCATCACCCAGCGCGGCGGCGATTTCGACATTATCGTAAGCTCCGGCGGCGACGGAATGCTGCACGAGCTTGTGTACGGAGTGTGTGCCGGAAATCTGAGCTGCCCCTGCGGATATATCCCGTCCGGCACGGTGAACGACTTTGCGTCCTCCCTGCGTATCCCGAAGGACATACGAAAAGCAGCGGAAATGATCATGCAGGAGAACTATCTTCCCGTGGATATCGGGCGGTTCAACGGGGGTTATTTCGCGTATATTTCCGCGTTCGGCTGGTTCACGAATGTCAGCTACTCCACCAGCCAGCGCTCCAAAAGCCTTCTGGGGCCGCTGGCGTACTTCCTCACCTGTCTGCGTTCATTCGAGCCGAAGTACCTCCGGCAGAATTCCGGCAGGGTCAGAGCGGAATGGGATCACGGGGTGATAGAGGACGAGTTCATCTACTGCATGGCAGGAAACACCCACACCGTCGGCGGAATGAAGAACATCGTGCCGGACGGCGCTTCCCTGACCGACGGAAAGCTGGACTGCCTTTTCGTGAGAGTACCGCGCAATCTCTCCGACCTTGACGCGATAAACCGCTTCGTGATGACCCACGACTGCGACACGGACATGATAGTGTCGTTCAAGACGTCGAGCCTGTCCGTTTCCTGTGAAAAGCCGTTCCGCTGGACTCTGGACGGAGAAAACGGCGGAGAATACACCTCGGCGGATATCACGGTACTGCCCGGCGCGGTGAGGATAGCCGTTCCCCCGGAAAAATGAGCATACAAAAACGGACAGTATATCAATGCTGCCCGTTTCTTTATATCAGCCATAAAGACCGAGTATGTAGTCAACAGCCTGTTCAAGGCTTCCCTTTGGATAGCGGCTGGCGTCGATATTATCCGGGTTCTCGGTGAACTCGTCCGCCAGGAACACCCGCACGCCCAGCTTTTCGGCTGCCATATCCTCGGACACGCTGTTGCCAACCATCACGCATTCCTCCGGCTTCACGCCGAGCTTGCCGAGAACCTCCTCGTAGTACCGCGTGTTCGGCTTGCAGAACGTGCTGTTATCGTAATGCGTCACCAGCTCAAAGTCCTCCGGCGCGAGGTTCACCCACGCCATTCTGGTGATAACTCCGTTCAGGGGGAATATCGGGTTTGTCGCAAGCGCCACGCGCAGCCCTGCGGACTTCAGCCGTCCGATAAGCGGCTTCCTGTCCGGGACGTATTTCAGGCTGGACTTCGCGCGGTCGAACTCGTGGGTGTAAAAATCGTCGCACTCTCCCCTGGCGTCGGGAAGTCCGGGGTTCATCGCGTTGAACGTCTCCCAGAACGCCGCAGAATTAAGCCTGCTGCCGTCGTTCAGTATCATTGACTTAGTGCCTGCCCAGACCGACTTCACCGTGTGCTGCGGCTCATAGCCAAGCGGAGCCAGCCTTTTGCAAAGCTCCCCGAAATACACCTTGATGAAATCCTCCTGCTCAAACGGGAGCAGCGTTCCGTCCAGGTCAAACAGTACTGTCGTTATCATCAGCTTTCTCCTTTGCTGCGGCAGCCTTTCGCCGTTCAATGGCGGCGTGCTGCTTTTCTATCTTCTTTCGGTAGGAAGCCAGCGCTTCGTCGTCAGACCTGTACACCGAGCGCGTCACAGTCCACCGGTCAGCCGAGGCGCGCTTGCACACTATCTTCACCAGAAAATCCCCGTGCTCCGGGCAGGTGCAGATGTCGTTCCTGCGCACCACTCCCAGGGATAGCCACTCGCCGTTGCAAAGCGGCTTTCCGCAGTCCGGGCAGGGTATCCGGGTGACGTTCAAGTCCTCGGTTATTTTCCGGATATCATGTATATCCCGGAATATTTCCCGGGAAATGACCGGGCGCTGCCCCGGGGACATGCCGGAATACTCCGCCAGTCCGCGCTTCATGTCCAGCTTCCGGCAAACCTGGAAGGTGAACCACGCGTCGTTCATCGCGTCGTGCGCCTGCGCGTCAAGCGGAATGCCCAGCCTTTCAACCGCGTCCGAAAGCGACCACTGCACACGCTCGTTGTCGATCTGGTTCTTGTAGATAAGCTGCAAATTCACATAGTCGCTGCCGAATTTCGGGTCGAAGCCGTGCAGCTCCAGGTTATCCGCAAGCATCGCGATATCGTCAAATCCCCAGGTGATGAACCGGAACTCCGGCGTGCACCATTCCCGAAGCTTGCCAAAAGCCTCCGGGAACGGCAGTCCGTCCGCCAGCATGGCGCTGGTTATCCCGGTGATCTTCTCAACGTGGCGGTTCATTTTCTTGTAGTACTTCGGCGCGACATTTATCTTGAGCCTGTCCACAAGGTTGAAATCCTCATCGCACTTCACCGCGCCGATCTGGATCACTTCACCCCGGAGAAGCACCGGCTCCTGGATCGTATGAGCGCGATCCATAGCCTGGTTCCATTCCATGTCAAGAATAATATAGTACATCTGTGCGCTCCCTTAAAGCATGAGCTTTCCGCCGACATTATCGTGGCGCCACGCAACGAAGTCGTCGTAGCTCCCCTGCCGGTCAAGACAGCCGTTTTCGGTGATCTCGATTATGCGGTTTGCGGCGGTCTCCAGTATCTCGTGGTCGTGGGAAGCGAACAGCAGATTGCCCTTGAACTCCGACAGACCGTTGTTCACGGCGGTGATGCTCTCGAGGTCGAGGTGGTTTGTCGGGCGGTCGAGGATAAGCACGTTGCTCTGGAACAGCATCATTCGCGAGAACATGCAGCGCACCTTTTCGCCGCCGGAGAGCACGTTCACCGGCTTGAACACGTCGTCGCCGCTGAACAGCATTCTGCCCAGGAAGCCGCGGAGATAGCTCTCGGTCTCGTCCTTGGAATACTGCCGCATCCAGTCGATTATCGACAGCTGGCAGTTGTCAAAGAACGCGCTGTTGTCGTTCGGGAAATAGCTTACAGATGTGGTACTTCCCCATTTGAACGTACCCTCGTCCGGCTCCGTTTCCTCCATTAATATCTTGAACAGAGTAGTCACGGCGATCTCGTTATTGCCGACAAAAGCGATCTTGTCGCCCCTGCCGACGGTGAAGCTGACGTTGTTCAGCACCTTTACGCCGTCCACGGTCTTGGAAAGCCCTGTCACCTGGAGGATATCCTTGCCGACCTCGCGCTCCATATCGAATGCGATATAGGGGTATTTTCTGGAGGAAGCCGGCAGTTCCTCAACGGTGAGCTTGTCGATAAGCTTGCGGCGCGAGGTCGCCTGCTTGGACTTCGACTTGTTCGCGGAGAACCTTGCGATGAAGTTCTGCAGTTCCTTTATCTTTTCCTCGGCGCGCTTGTTCTGCTGCTTTATCATGCGCTGAATGAGCTGCGAGGACTCGTACCAGAACTCGTAGTTTCCGACATACATCTTGATCTTGCCGTAGTCGATATCAACGATGTGAGTGCAGACGTTGTTCAGGAAGTGGCGGTCGTGGGATACCACGATGACCGTTCCGAAGTACTCCGCGAGGAAGTCCTCCAGCCAGGAAACCGCGTCAACATCAAGGTGGTTGGTCGGCTCGTCCATGAGGATTATGTCAGGATTGCCGAACAGGCACTGCGCCAGCAGCACCTTGACCTTTTCGTTACCGGTGAGGGAGTCCATTTTCTGGGTGAGTATCTCCTCCGGAAGCCCCAGACCCTGTATCAGCTTGGAAGCGTCCGACTCCGCCTCCCAGCCGTTGAGTTCAGCGAATTCTGCTTCTAATTCAGAAGCGCGGTTGCCGTCCTCCTCGGAGAAATCGGGCTTTGCGTAGAGCGCGTCCTTCTCCTGCATTATGTCGTAAAGGCGCTTGTTACCGAGGATAACGGTGTCCTGCACGGTGTATTCGTCGAACGCATAGTGATCCTGACGCAGCACGGACATGCGCAGCTCCGCAGGCTTTGACACGCTGCCCTTGGTAGGCTCGAGGTCTCCGCAGAGAACTTTCAGGAATGTGGACTTGCCTGCTCCGTTTGCGCCGATAACGCCGTAGCAGTTGCCGGCGGTGAATTTCAGGTCAACGTCCTTGAAAAGAAGCTGTCCGCCGAAGCTGACGCTTACATCAGATACTGTAATCAATTCATTTTCTCCTTTTCCATTGTTGATTGTCTTAACACATACTGTTTTATTATAACATATATCCTGCGTTATTGCAACCCCTTTTGCATAAAAAAACAGGGTGGAGTCGTAATTCCGCCCTGTTCTGCCGGTTAACCATGTTTTTCGAAAATTTCTGATTTCACAGTAGTGGAGGGGCAAGTCCCTTCCCTACAATTTTTCTGTAAATTTCATTTTTTCTACAAGCTGTGCGTCCGAAGGGCGCTGTTTCAATTTCCATTCTCTCCCGTGTGCGAGCATTATTCTCTCTTCCGTGAATTTCCCCCGGTTATCCGCATAGTGATCACCGCCGCAATGATAAGCACCGCCGGGAACACCGCCGCAAAGGGCAGTCCCCTGTTTAGCTCTCCGCCCAGGGCACCGGAGGTCATTCCAACAAGGGTAGGTCCTGCGGAACAGCCTGCGTCCCCTGCCAGAGCCAGCAGCGCGAACATAGCCGTACCTCCCCCGGGAAGCGCCGCCGCTGCGGTGCTGTAAGTTCCCGGCCACATCGCCCCGACCGAAAATCCGCAGATACCGCACCCGATAAGGGACAATATCGGTATCGACGAAAATGCCGCCAGCATATACGAACCAATGCACACAACACCGCAGAATATCATATATCTCAGCAGGTCTATCCTAGCGCTTATCGCAGCGTAGAACACCCGGGAAGTACCCATCAGCACCGCAAAGAAGCACGGCCCCATGAGGTCGCCCACGGTCTTTTCCACACCCAGGGCGCTCTCTGCGAACGCCGAAGCCCACTGGCTCATCGCAAGCTCGCTGCCGCCTGCGCAGAGGATAAGCACCGCCATCAGCCAGAATATCCTGTTGCTGAAAAGCTCGCGGACAGACATGCCCTTTCCGCCGCCGCTGTTCATTTCCGGGATAGGCACCCGGGTGAAATACACCGCGACAAGCGCCGGGAATACCGCCCAGGCAAGAGCCAGCACACGCCAGCTTCCCTTTCCGAACGCAAACAGGAACAGCGTGGAGATCAGCACCGTAACGACGCTCCCCCAGCAGTAAAACGAGTGCAGCAGCCCCATGGAGCCAGCCTTGTTATCGCTGGGGCAGGCTTCTACCAGGGGGCTTATCAGCACCTCGGTAAGCCCACCGCCCACAGCGTACAGAATAACGCAGATCATCAGCCCCGGGAACGGCGGCAGAACGAACGGCAGCACCGAAAGTCCTGCAAGCCCGGCGCACGCGAAAATATGCGCCGCCACAAGACAGCGGCGGTATCCTATCCTGTCCACAAACCCGGCGGAAGCAAGATCCACCGCCAGCTGCACCAGAAAGTTTATCGTCACCAGCAGCGTTATCTGCTGGATAGGTATAGAGAATGTATCCTGAAATATCAGAAACAGCAGCGGCGCGAAGTTGTTCACTATCGCCTGGGTAATGTATCCGCCGTAGCTTGCCAGCACGGTGTGCCTGTATTTGTTTTTTTCCGGCATAGAATGTTGTCCCCCACATCGTAAACGTTTACAAACATTCGTATTTTAGCACATTCCGGCGGCTTTGTCAATATGCTGCGGAAAAATTTCTGAAGCAAAACAGGACAACCCCCGACTTGACAACGCGGTGAAATAGTTATATAATATGTAACGGTAAAAATACAGAACAAGGAAGGATACACTATGTACGATCATTGGGCGAGCGTATGGGGCAACGCCATTTCTATCGGAGAGAACCGACCGGAGGGCTATAACCGGAACCTGACATTCCGCTACCCCATCTACTCACAGTTCGGGGGAAAGGCGGTAAGGCTCACTTTCGACAACTACTGCGGCACCGAGCCGGTCACATTCGACAAGGTGACAGTGTTCATAAACGGCGTGTTCTACCCCGTGACATTCGGCGGCAGGCGCGAAGTCACCATTGGCGCAGGAAAGAACACGGTGTCTGATGAGCTGCCGTGCGAGATACTTCCCCAGAGCCTTATCACGGTGAGCTTTTATTTCAGAGACTTCACCCTGCTGCGCTCCGCGGTATACACAAGCGGCCCTCTCACGGAGGGATACTACGCTATCGGCGACATGACCGAGACCGAGATGATACCCAAAGAGATAGAACGCGGTATCAGCGTGATATATTTCCTCAGCAACGTATCTGTGCTGACCCCGGCGGACAACCGCACCGTGGTATGCTACGGCGACTCTATCACCGCGCAGGACTGGCCGGAATACCTCACCCTGCGCTGCAACCGTGAGGAGAAGCTGCACACCGCCGTGATACGCCGCGCGGCAAGCGGCACCAGAATGCTCCGGGAATACAGCTGCATAACCTACGAGTCCTACGGGCTTATGGGAAAGAAGCGTTTCCAGCATGAGGTCCCCACCGACGGAGCGGACACCGTGATAATCCAGCACGGCATAAACGACATAATCCACCCCGTCGGCACCGAGGTGAACCCCTTCCGCCCGATGAGCGACATGCCCACAGCAGAGGAGCTTATCGAATGCATGAAATACTACATCAGCGAGTCGCGGCAGTTCGGCTATAGGGTGTATGTCGGAACGCTGCTGCCTATAGAGGGCTGGCGGACATACGCGCCGTTCCGGGAGGAAGTCCGGGCGCAGTTCAACGACTGGATACGCACAACAGACCTCATAGACGGCTGCATAGATTTCGACCGTGCGTTAGCAGACCCGGAGCGCCCCACCAGAATGCTCCCGAAATTCGACAGCGGCGACCACCTGCACCCCAGCAAGGCAGGGTATAAGCAGATGGCGGATATCGTTCCGGGGGAGATACTGAAATAAAATGCGGGAGGGCTACCCTCCCGTTTTTTCATCGCTTCATCTCCGGGTGGAGCTTATAGAATTCGCGTTTATCCTCGTACATTCTTCCCTCGGCGGAGCGCACAAGGTCGTCCACCGAAGCGGCGTCCTCGCTCCAGGAATAGCCGATAGAAGCCTGCGGGACCTCCATAGACTTTATCCTGTTGTGAAATCCGGCAGCCTTACCGGAGAAATCCGCTTCCGAAATACCATAGATCAGCACCACGAACTCATCGCCGCTGATACGATAGCAGCACTCCGTCCCGAAATAAAGGCTAAGCTGTTCCGCAAATCCGGTGATGAGCCGGTCGCCATGCTCGTGACCCAGGGTGTCATTGGTGTATTTCAACCCGTTCACGTCGGCGAACAGCACCGCAAGAGTACCTCCGCGCTCCTCGAACCTGCGGCAGAAATCATTGTAGCAGAAGCGGCTGCGCAGCCCGGTCAGCGTGTCATAATTACAGTAGTACTCCAGCGCCTTCTGCCGGTGAAGATCTGCGACATAATCATCATGGATATCCCGGATATACATCATAATGACCGGGTTATCCGGGGTATATTCGATACTCGGGATAAGCTCCATATATACCCACCTGAAGCCTCCGCTGCAATATCTCCGGTAACGCAGCCTGAGACACTCCCGGCTCTCCCGGAAGCGCGTCCTGAGCCTTACAGGGTCGATGAATTCCCTCACGCTCTGCTCATCGTCCGGATAGATAACGCTCTCAGCGGTATTCTTTACCCACTGGGAAAAGCTGTCAGAATAACCGCTGATTTTAGTCAGCTCCTCGGGGTATGCCTTGATGACCTCATGGGTATCGTGTTCCAGGTCGATCTTGAGTATCTTGTGAAAGCACTGGGAAAGGATCCTCAGCGCGTCGTTGACGTTACCGGTCTGGGAATCGGACTCCTTCCAGGTATAAACCGCCCAGGGTTTGTCCTCAGAAAAATCATGCGGCAGAACTATTTCCAGCCTGACCCATTTCCGCGCGTCCCCTATGATCCGGCGGAAATCCACAGTGATCCTCTTGCGCTGCCCCAGCACCTCGTTCAGAATGTATTTCCTGTCTGTGCAGCGCTGATACTGCTCAATGTCCTCATCAGGGACTAGCCCGGTGGATACCACCAGGCGCGAGTATTCATATATATCCTTAGCCTCGAGACAGGGCTTTTCCTCGTCCGTGTCGAGTATCTTCACAAATTCATATTCCCCGGTCAGTATGTTGACCCACGCGATCTTATAGTAATCCTCCCAGAGAATGTTTCCAACCAATCCGATATCAGTCATAATGTCACCTCGGTCATATTGTACACCGCATTCCGGTTTTCCGGAAATGGCGGAAGCTGATATTCTCAGCCTATTGTTTGTATATCGGCAGGAAAATGGCTAGAGTTTAGTGTTTTTTCGAAAAAGCAGATTTTTTGTCGAAAACACCAATTTTATGCCGTAATATTATACAGGTCGCTTCTGCGTATTTTTTTGAAAAACCCCTTGACAAACTTCAGTCACTGTGATATAATATATACACGATGTGTTTGAGAGGGCAGTGTTCACGGCACTGTATATTGTATGCGCATCGCAATATTCCGGTTTCAGCATTTGGAGAAATACCCAAGTGGTGAAGGGGCTCCCCTGCTAAGGGAGTAGGTCGGGAAACCGGCGCGAGGGTTCAAATCCCTCTTTCTCCGCCAGCACAAAACCGTATAGCAAACAGATTGCACGGCTCGTAAGGGTAGTGTAATCTCTTTGCTATATATGGGATTGTATATTAACGCTGCCGCAGCACTTCGGTGTTGGAACTTTCAGTGCCGCAGCAACGAGAATATTGCTTTGAGTGCTTCCACCTATACGCACATTCGCAGAACGCAGTCAGGAGTTACCTGCTCGATCATCTTATCTTTCCATCAGTTTGGACATCAGCTATCGTTATCAAGCTGAGGGTTTTCCTTTGAAGAAAGAAAACACTGACGTTGATGTGATCCCTCTGTTTAGTCGGCTTCACAGCCGTCACACTCGCTCGTTTCATGGCGAAGTCCTAAGGACAAGATAACATTTGCTATTGCATGGTGGCATTCAATTTGTATTAAAACCGTCAAAGGCGGGTTTAAGCAAATTCAGCTGAGTTCTCTCAGCTGTTCCGAAATAAGTAGGAAGGATGATACTATCGTGGCAAGCCACAATGAATACTCCTTTCCAAGGGAGTACCGCCACTACCTCGCAGATCTGTTTTGCAAGAAAGGCATAACTGATTATACAGAGCAGATCCGCAAGTTAGCAGAGGTGTGCGAATGTTCTGCCGGTCATGCGAGGAGCATTATGGCAGGAAAAAGAGATTTCAGTGGGACAAGAACAGGTAACGGATTGAACAAATACGCTGCCCTCGCCCACTGTTTCTCTATCTCCGTGGATGAATTTGTTGCTTTGGACTCAGAATACAGAGCAAACAGGGGATCACGGAGAAAATAGTAAAAGCGTCTGAACTTATGTCCAAACGCTCCTACAAAAGTATATCTAAGCGCTGACCGTCAAAATCAAGCGCAGAGATGGCACCTGTAAAAGCCGTTTGGATATTGGCGTATCCTCTCGGTCGTCCTTGTGTGTGTGTGTACACGCACGCAAGGATTGCGGGTGTTAATTGAATATCGTTTAAGGCTTGCGTGAAAAATGGAATTCATGGAAGCCTATTGGTGTTTATTAAATCACCTTATTTATTATACATTATTATCCTTCGCTTGTCAATGTCAATGGCAGCACAAATTATTACAAATTTTCATTGTGCGATTTGTGCATTATATACATTATGGAACACACAAGTGCCTCACCGTGAGGCATCTTTTTGAATTAATCTTTATCCATATTATAAATTCTTTTTGTTTTGACAAAAATCTTCTTGCCAAATGTCTTTTAATGTGATATACTATTAAACGAAAGCATTATAATTTGAGTTCAGATAAGGAGTTTGCTTATGAGATTAAAGATTAATAATATAGGTAAGATAAGCAATGCCGACATAGAGTTTAACGGGATTACTGTCGTTGCCGGTGAAAATAACACTGGAAAATCTACCATAAGCAAAGTCCTTTATAGCATTTTTAATTCCAATTATCATTCTGAGGAATATATTGCCAAACAGAAAATTGATAGAGTAAATTGGACTGTATTTAATGCGTTAAGAACACATTCTTCCAATTCTTATGACCACGTTTTTAGAATAAATAGAAATAAATCCTTCATGCAATTTATTGAAAAACTATTATCTTATAATGGTAACGACGATGGTTTGCTTTCTGAAATAAAAAATTTTGTAACTGAGAAAACAAATGATACGGACTTTCGTATTCGGGAATCGAATGTCGACGAAATTGTCGATACTATTTTCACTAGTGTTAAAGAGATACAGGAGATTTCAAACAAAGCTTACTTAACAACTAGAATATATAATTATTTTAGAGATTTATTTAACGAGCAAATCATTAATATAAAATCGAACGAAGCTTCCGCAACTCTGACCATAAAAGGCGAGATTTTTTCAATAACTTTTAGTGAGAGAAAATGTACTTTCGATGCCAATTTTTTATTTACTAATAAGGCAATTTTTATTGATTCACCTCAAGCTATGGATATCTATTCATCTTATCGTGGGCGTAATGCTTTCTTCGATTCAGATCCTGCTATATCTCCCAAATCTTATATTGCTTCTTTGTTGGAAGAGAATCTTCACGATGTTTCTGGAGATGATGTCGTGGGTAAAACTATATCCGAGCCAAAAGTGGATAGAGTAATGAATGTTATTTCAAAAGCTGTTCGAGGTTATTTCGAGGATAATTCTGGAAATCAAGGCTTTCATTTTTCTGACGGTGACGGTTCTATTTATCTAGAAAACCTCTCCTCCGGGGTCAAGTCTTTTTTGATTATTAGAAAGCTCCTAGAAAATGGACAAATAAATGACCGAGATGTATTAATTCTTGATGAACCCGAAATAAACCTTCATCCTGCTTGGCAGGTCATTTTTGCAGAATTAATAGTTATTTTGCAAAAAGAATTTAATTTAACAGTTTTGCTCAGTACCCATAGTCCTTATTTTTTATCAGCTCTTGAGGCTTATTCCAAAAAATATCAAGTTGTTGATAAATGCAAATATTATCTTTCAGAAACCGATGGAAGCAGTACAACATTTTTGGATGTAACCGATAATCCAGAAAAAATATACACAAAACTTGCTAAGCCTTTTGACTCCATTTCGATGATAGAAAGCGAGATGTGATCTTATGGATAATCTAGCTAGTTCATTTATCATTTTTAAGCAAGCGGTGAGTACTCTGAAAGAAACCTCTAAGGATGACAGTAGTTCAGATAATATAGAATATATGACCGAGTGTGAAAAAACGGCAATTAATTTCGACCGTGTGAAATTAAAATACGCAAAAAAATATTTTGGAAATAGAAATTCGGCATACAAATCTGTAGATGCTTTACTACAAACCGATGAAATGGTGTATTTCATAGAATTTAAAAATGGAGTTCTCAGTGGCGAAGAAAGGGCAAAAATACGGGAAAAACTATCGAATTCGATATTGCTTTTTTCGGATATTGTGAACCTCACTTTTAGTAATTTTCGAGAAGAATGTATTTTTGTTTTAGTATATAACAAAAGTAAAAATTCTTTTTCCGGCGTATCAAAGCAGAAAATAGCAGATTATGTCATCAATCGAAGCGAAAATGCAGTGTGTCGGTTTGATATGGATAAGTTAAAGCCATTTTTGGTTAAAGAAGTTAAAACATATACTCCAGAAGAATTTGAAGAATTCTTAAATAACAATAGCTTTATATCATACTAAATACTACATAGTGAAGAAACGGGTGTCTCATCATGAGGCACCCGTTTTATTAGTAATTCACATCTCCATCTCATCGCCATCCTCTTCCGAATTCGGCTGCTCCTCTTGAGATTCATACTGCTCAAACTGATGAACAAGCGTCCGAAAGTGAAAACGCTGAATATTATATCCACCAGCGCCGATCGTCTGAATGGTGGCACTTCCGTTCTCTCCGTAAATCACGCCGGCAATTTCGCCGTTCTGAACGTGCAGACCGGCAGCATCGGTTATCCTGCCAACCTTTTCCCCTATTCGCTGAGCCAGGTCGAGCATTTTGCTTCTCATCTCGTTGTCAATGGTACGTTCAAGGAATGTTCTTCGCTGTTCCGGATCATTGTACTTGCACATCGCAGAAACGATCGGACCGGCAAAGCTGCTCTTAGCTTCGCTGATACTGCGGTAATCAAGATTCAGCGATTTCAGGAAATCTTCCATTGGCTTTCTGGGGAATACGTTGTGCAAATCGTAATCGCTCATTCTGTCCACGCATCCGGTGTATTGAGAATATACAGGAAGCGTCCTGACCGCTTCTTTCCGGGATGCATGCTCTTTTGTTCGGAGTTCCTGGACAAAATCCTGATACTGCTCATAGCGATTACTGAAAAAAGAAATACTGTCTTCCTTCCAGCGCACGAAAAAGTCTTTTATAACATCAGGAATCTGATTTTCCATGAACGCCTGCTGTGCTTCAGCTGAACGCAGGTCTGCCTGGAGCGCCTGAATTCGTTCTTCAGCTTCCTGGATTCGTTTGGTTACGGACAGGATATCGTTCCTTTTGGATTTTATAGAATAGAAATCCCAGAATGCCTTATCATTCCCACGGAGGGATTCTTCGCTGCAAAGCTCCGGCTTCAGCTTGTAGGTTTTCTCAAATTCGCGTTCTTTTTTCTCCAGGGCGGCAGTATGCCGGTTAAGGGTCGATATAAGGCGTTCACGCTTACCATTGGCGTCCGCAAGCCGCTGAGAGATGGTTTCTATGTTTAACATAAGCAGTTCCTTTCAAATTACCGAAAGTATAATAATTCTTTTTTCGGCAAGTATAATCAAATTATTAAAACAGGTTTTAGATTTATAAATCGGGTATTCTTTTTTCGACTACCCCATTTTGGGCAAAGAAAAACCGCAGCATTTTTCGTGCTGCGGAGAATAGTCCTGATAAATTGTGCAACTCTTGTATTTCGGAACAAATACCGCATTATCTTTGCAAATTCCGTGGTTGGCTCCTGGGACAGTGAGCGCTCAGCAGCGCACTTGCTCTCAAAACTGAGCACACCGGAATTGACGATAACACGGAAAGTTTCCGCACGTCTGGTTTCTCCCCTGCGCCGGAGAAGATGAGAGATATAAACTCGATTGTACCCGAAATCTCCCTCTCTGCGAACATACTGCTGCTTGGCTATGTACCCCTGCTCCGTAAGTTCCTTATTGCAGGAAACGATCGTTCCACGCGCCATTCCGGACAGTTCCTGTATCATCGAAAGGGACAGCAGGCAGCGTCCCTCATCATTAGCGTGTATGCAATAAAGCATAAACAGCCGAAGGCAGCTTTTAGGAAGCTCCACCGCAGACACCGGAACAAGAACATAGTTTTTCGGTGCTGAAACAGCCTCCGAAAGAACGTAAGCGTTGCACTTCTGACGATTGCTTTTGAAACGCTGAATGCGTTCGGTCACTGCACCTATGGCGTATAGTTCTTTTATTATTCTGGTTATATTCGTGAGCTTAGTACGCTCTGATATTCTTGCATTGGAAATAACGGCAGTATTGCTGCCGCCAGCCTGAGCTATTGAAGCAAGCAGAAACAGAACCTTTACAGCGCCGGCTGACAGGTCTTTGTTAATAAAGTCCGAATTCACCCGGACAAACTGTCTGTTCTGTTTCATGTCTTGTTTGCTCCATATCTTTATTTTTCGGCTGATAAATCAGCTTCTTCCGTAGGACTGTCTGCCCATTCTGCAAAATCGTTATCAAAGATCTCCTCATATCCGGCAGTCAGCGAGAACGGATCCGGTGCATAAGGCAGGCATATCACATCATTGAGATTTACAGAAAGCAGTTCTCTGTTCTTCTCAATAGTCGCTTCATCAGAAAAATTGACGGCAACGGTGTAATTTACCTTGTTGAGATCATTCTGGATATCATATATCATCGGAAGCTCGTTCCACGAAGTGCCGCCCACAACATATATCTTGTCGAACCCGGAGAAGTCTGTCGGCTGTTTGCTGCCAAAATCATAAATCTCAGCGTTGTAAACTTTGGCAGCGTCGGTATCAGAGCTGCATATGTCTATGCCATTTATCGTGTATACTCCGTCCTGTATCTTGGCTTCTTCATAGCAGGTTTTCATCATTTCAAGCTGATCGGCTCCGCGCTTGCTGGCACATACTACTACGCTCTCACCGTCACGACTGTGAAAATACTCAGCCATCCGCAGGGCAAAGGACGTTGTACCTATCCTGCTCTGCGCTCCGACAACTGCAATATGCAGGCTTGCCTGAGAATAGCGCGGCTTCTCTCTTTCTTTTTCAGCAATAAGAGCAGCTTCCCGTGCTTCAGCGAATGCGTCAAATGTCTTATCGTACTTCCGCCATTTCTGTCTGGATAAGCCGGCTGTAAGACACTCTTTAAGGTCTTCCATCATCTTCGTGATGTTTGTCTTTTCGTCCACATCAGGATAGTTGGCTACGATATTGTGAATCCCCTTATGCACCAGCTTATCCAGGAAATCATCTCCGGGGAAGTAGTGGTCCGCATAAATGATTATGCTGCTGGGATCCTTCTGGAGGGCGATACCCTCACACAGCGCAATGAGTTCATCACCCTTTTCCTGGAATGCAGATACGTCAAGGACATAGTGTGACTGATACATATAGTTTTTGAGGTCAGTTTTGATGAACAGCGCAAGCGACCATTCATCACCCGAAAGCTCACGGGGTGTTGCCCCTATTTCCGTACATATCTTTCTAAGAATTCCGGCATTTTCTTTTCGGGAAATAAGTAATGGATTGATCATAGTAACATTTCCTTTCTGTGATTGTAAGTTTACATTTCCCATTCTTCATCAGAAGATTGGGCGACTTCGCAAACTATTTCCGAAAAAGCATTCTTTATTGATTCTGCTGAAATATCATTTTCGACTACTAATCCCTGCCAGATAGGTCCTCTCAAGCCTTTATGGTTTATGTTATTTTTGCATTTTACTGCGATTCCACCATCAGAGTCCCATTCTTCAAGATTTTTATTATAATCGTCCCATAATATATCATCTGATTGAATGCCTCCCGGAATATATTCTGATTTTGGAACGCCAATTCTTGTAAACAATCTGTGTGCCTGATCAATTTCCGGGCAATACCTGTCGAGCCACTGATTTTTCTCATCACAGCAATAAGGCGGTTCGCCGTCTACTGTTGCTGACAGGATAAAGATCTCATAATCGTTGGAATCACAGGCAAGCTCTTTTATTGCCTGAACAGCCTGCTGAAAAGGCTTTAGTCCACTGAAAAAGCCTTTCTCATACATACGCTCAAGATATCCCACTTCGTCATGAAATCGTGCTAAAGTACCGTCCATATCAACAAATATTCTCACAAAATTCCTCCTATTCCGGTTCAACAGCCTTGATTGTTTCAAAAAGTTCCTCACTCATACCAGTCCGGAACGCTTTGAACCATAATCGCGGATTTGCAGCTATTCCGATATCCTTTGCGCTTGGTCCGCAGTAATAATGCGTACCCTGTGGCGGATCCGGCGCAGCGGCTTCGCCGGACATGAAGTAGGTCTTGATCCCGACGTGCGGAATGCACTCATCACGGTTCAAATGGTGCCTCCAAAGCCCCTTATCATAAGTATCGCTGTAATACCCGTCATGCGAGTAACCGACAGTCAAATTCTCAAGGTCAACGGAACTGCCAATATCAAGGTCTTCAAATTCCACTTCGCTCAGACAGGTGAATTCCAGAAACAGAGTAATTGTGCCGTTGCTGCGCAGTCCGTTTATCGTGGGAAAAGGAAATCCGTAATCATCTTCGAATTGGTCTGTATCAATTATGTACGCAATGGTTACTGCGCTTTGATTGAACACTTTAGAATTGGTGTCATTGGCGATATCCTGCTCGTCCATGTTCCAGACATCATATATAAAGGCGTCCTGTATACAGTCCCCACAGTTCAGCAAATTAGCACGGACTGCGGTTTTCCCTGTCAGTTCCAGCGTAATTCCTTTTTCGGGAACTCCCATGTCCTTGCTGCCATAGGTGTACTGGTGCAATTCGGATACATCTCCACACTGCGACAGGATACCATTGCCACCGGCGGCAAGGTCAGAGCTATTTACCGGAAGCTCGAAGAACCCCTCAAAATACACGAACAAAGCAAGCTGAACCATGTTATCAAGAGATATTGTCCACTCCGATTGCGGTATTTCGGCTTCTGACAGAGCCATTTCTATCGCCATCTGGGACTGCTCTACATATTGCTCAAACTCCTCCTCAATGCCAAACACCTCTCTCCAGACATCTGAGCCTACGGTTTCAAGAGTGATAGACAGCTTGTCAGCGGTTCGTTCCGTTTCGATTTTAACGGCACCACTCATATTGGCATTTTCAATTATCGACTTGAGGTTAGACATCTGAAACAGGTTTAAGTTTATAGCCCCTCTGCCGTCAATCATACTTCCCCAGGAATTGTTGATGTATTCCTGAGCGTCTTCAGCTGTTTCAGGTATATCACCAAGTGCCTGTTCCATTTGCGAATCAAGATCAGGTGCCTGATTCTGAGTTGTTTTGATGAGATATTCACGCCCCTGCCGCACGTTGTACATTGCCAGAAATTCCGGCAGATAAACTTCACCACCGCCTATGCAGGTGTATTCCACAGTCTGTGTGCTGCCGTCAGCGGCTGTAACTACAAGAGTCTGGCGGTCTGCTCTCTTGCCATCGTCTAATTCTATGTTTTCAAAGGTGTAGTTATATTTACTCATCTGTTCCATAGCGCGATGATACAAGAACGTCTTCAGTTCATCACTGTACTCAGACAGATTATCTATTCCGGTGTCATCAGTAAAGCGAATGCTGCTGATATCCGAAAAAGAAAGATCTGTGTCG
>JALEOL010000053.1 GCA_022766785.1 Oscillospiraceae bacterium | reverse complement strand
CGAACCCACGACCTCCGCCGTGACAGGGCGGCGTTCTAACCAACTGAACTACCAGGCCATATGGTGGAAGTTATAGGGCTCGAACCTATGACCCTCTGCTTGTAAGGCAGATGCTCTCCCAGCTGAGCTAAACTTCCACATCAGAACTCGCTTTCCGTTCAGTCCTTTCGTTCCTCTCGTCAAGCGACTTCTATATTATACACTCAAAAACCCGATTTGTCAAGCGTTTTTTTAAAAAATTTTCAGGATTTTTGTTCTTTGAGCAACTTGCTTATTTCGGCTGTTGAAAACTCGTATTTCTTATTGCAGAAGTGACAACAAACCTCCACGTTTTCGCCTTCTTTTTCCAGCTTCTCAAGCTCTGATCTTCCAAGACTGGCAAGTATCCTCTCCGTCCTTTCCCTGGAACAATCGCAGTAATACCGTGCCTCCCACTGGTCGAGTATCTCGCCGCCGAGTCCCTCCAGTGCACTGACCGCAAGCTCCTCCGGCTTTAACCCCTTTTCCAGAAGCCCGGTGATGCTCTCCATTTTCTGCAGATTATCCTCGATGACCTTTACCGCGCTCTCCTGAACCGGCGGCACCAGCTGAAGCATGTAACCCCCGGCGGCTTTCACCGTAGCGTCGTCATTGAAAACTATCCCCAGAGCGCACACCGTGGGTATCTGCTCGCTTATAGAATAGTATGCGGTGATATCCTCCGCAATATTCCCCGAAGCCAGCGGTATCTGCCCGACATACGGCTCTTTCAGCCCCATATCCTTCACCACCGTGAGCGAGCCGTCCCTGCCGACGCACGCCGGAACGTCCAGCCCTCCGTCCGGACGCAGGGGTACATTTGCGCGCACATCTCCGGCGCAGCACTTCACGTTGCCGCGGTAGTCCGAAACCACCGTCAGCGTACCGCAGGGGCCGCCGCCGTTTATCCTCAGCGTGAGGGAATCCCCCTCGTTCTTGAGCAGGGCGCCCATTATGGAGCCTGCGGTGCACATTCTGCCCAGCGCCGCGGTGACTACCGGGCTGGAGCCGTGCAGTTCCTCTATTGACCTGACGATATCTGTGGAGTCTATCGCCGAACACAAAATGCTGCCGTCCTCGGACAGCGCTCTTACTATTTTTCCCATTTCATATCTCCATTATATTCAATTGAGCGGAAAACGTTACTTTTTTCTTGCGCAGAACAGCAGCTTTTCGCTGTCTGGCGCAGGGGCTTTTCCGGTGAGATATTCGCACACCTCGACAACGTCAAAGCCGCATTCCACAAGCATTTGCGCGATATCGTCAGAGGGAAGCGCTATCTCGCGGAAGCTCTCCTCCATGCGCTCGTACAGTCCGTCCTCGCCCTGCACAAAGATATTCAGCGAAATGTCCACACCGTTATCCCCGGGGGAATATTCGTTTTGCCACACGCAGTAAATTCCGTCTATATCGTACACAAATACGTTATCCGCGAGAATTATCTCATGCTTATATATAGTATTAACATCGAACAGCAGCAGTCCACCCTTACGCAGATTTACCGCCGCAGCCCTGAAGAACGCCGCGATCTCCGCCCTGCCGTCCAGGTGATTTACGCTGTCGAGGGTAGAAATTATGACATCTGCTTCGCCATAAAGCTCCAGCTCAGTCATGCTCTGACAGATATACTGCACCCCGTCGTGCGGCTTGTTCATAGCTTGCGAGAGCATATACGGGGACGCGTCTGCGCCTATCACATCATAGCCCTTAGCCGCCATTCTTGCGGTGAGATTACCTGTGCCGCAGCCGGCGTCCGTGAGGAAAACGCCCTCCCCATCGCGGTATCGCCTTATCTTTTCGTCGTAAAGATCCGCGATACGGTCGTAGGGGACATTCTCCGTCAGGCTGTCATATACCTGCGCAAAAAGCCCGTAGCCTGCCATTACTTTTCATCTTCCTTCATGCGGTCGAAAACTATCTGATAGCCGCCTGCCGCCTGGTAATTCAGGGTCTTGTTCACTCTGGAGATAGTAGCAGTGCTGGCTCCGGTGATCTTCACGATATCATTGTACACGCAGTTTTCGGTGAGCAGCTTTGCCACATGGAGCCGCTGGGAGATCGCCTTCAGCTCCTGCGGCGTGCAGAGATCCTCAAAAAATGCGTAGCACTCGTCAACGGTTTTCAGCGAAAGCACAGCCTTGAACAGATAGTCCATATTCTCGTCTTTTTTCATGTTGACCTCCATTTGAATGTTATTCCAAACAGCAATAGCAGTTCACCGTCTATTTTACCATATCAAAGCGTAAAAGTCAATACTTTTGATCCCTAAAGCAGAAAAAACTTCACTCCCCCGATACTCATACTAAGGAAGCACTGATTAAATCACGCCTGACGGCTTGGTACGCATCTTGCTTGCATATTTTTAGTTTGGCGCAAAATATCACATAATGCGTTAACGATCATGTTTCACTTTGCGCCAAACCTGCATCTTGCACAAATTTCGCTTGACGGGCGTGTCTCCCCCGGTGGGGGAGGTGGCACGCAGTGCCGGAGGGGTCAGTTTGGCGCAAAATATCTCATAATTGCTAAAAAGATATGTTGCATGTTGCGCCAAACTAACGACAGACCAGCCCGCCTGCACTCAATTTATACAATCTGCAGGTTTGGCGCAACACGAAACATCATATGAAAGCATTACGTGAATTTTTGCGCCAAACTAGAAATCTGACTGCGCAATCTGCGCACCAGATTTAATCAGTGCTTCCCTAATAACCGTTTAATCGAGGGGTTGGCAAATACAAAACAGCAAACAGCCTCAGGCATTACACCCGAGGCTGTCTTTGTAATTTGTTTTAGGAAATAGATGCTGCCGCCGGCTCGGACATATCGCTCCATGCGCCGTTTACATAAGCCTTAACTGCGAAGTAATACTTTCCTCCGCTTGTAAGACCTGTTGCGATGTAGCTGGTCTTTGTTCCGGTCGAGCCGAGCGTAACCCAGCTGGTGCCTTTCTTTACCATTACAACATAATTTGAAGCTCCGCTTACTGCGTTCCATGTGATCGTAGCTTTGCGGGAGCCGCCCACTGCCTTTACGTTCTGCGGTGTTATGCATACCGGTGTTGCCGATACGATCGCGGATTCATCGCTCCACGAGCCGTTAGCGTATGCCTTAACCATGAAGAAGTACTTGCCGCCGTTTGTAAGACCTCTTGCAGTATATGTGTTGCTTGTTCCGGATGAACCGATCTTCAGCCACTCAGTGCCTTTTCTCAGGAATATCGCATAGTTGGAAGCGCCGGAAACTGCGTTCCAGGTGAGAGTTACCTTGCTGTCGCCTGCGGAAGCCTTTACGTTCTGCGGTGTTATGCATACCGGTGTTGCCGATACGGTCGCGGATTCATCGCTCCATGAGCCGTTAGCGTATGCCTTAACCATGAAGAAGTACTTGCCGCCGTTTGTAAGACCTCTTGCAGTGTATGTGTTGCTTGTTCCGGAAGCGCCGATCTTCAGCCACTCAGTGCCTTTCCTCAGGAAGATCGCATAGTTGGAAGCGCCGGAAACTGCGTTCCAGGTGAGAGTTACCTTGCTGTCGCCTGCAACTGCCTTTAAGTTCTGGGGAGTGGTACATACCGGTATAGCATATACGATTTCGGAGTCATCGCTCCATGCGCCGTTGCCATATGCCTTTACAACGAAGTAATATTTACCGCCGTTTGTAAGACCTGTTGCTGTGTATGTGGTCTTTGTGCCTGTAGAGCCAAGTGTCAGCCAGCTGGTTCCCTTCTTCATCAGCACAGCGTAGTTTGACGCGCCGGGCACTGCGTTCCAGGAGATCGTTACCTGACCGTCGCCTGCCACTGCCTTGACATTAGTGGGAGTCCCTACTGCCGCAGCCTTTGTGTAAGCCTTGATGCAGGGGCTTGCAGAGCGATTGGTGTAGGCGTCATACCAGGAGGTGGAGCTTTCGGGAGTGGTGGTGTACGAGTAGTAGGAGATACCCTCCTTATTGTTGTACTTGTCGTAGCAGTGGTAGGTGCTGCCGTAAAGGGTGACAGCAACCGCGAACTTCTGCCCCTTGGTAAGAGTTACGCCGGAAACGTTCACGGTGTGATAGCCGGCACGGGCCATAGTGCCGGAGGTGGTGAATGCCACCTTACCGGTGTTGGGGGTGCTGCTTACGTTTGTGAATACAGTCACCTTGTACTCAACGCCGGCGCTGGTGGTGTAGAAGCCTACCTTGGAGAGCTGGTCGGAAGCGGTTGCGGTGAACACGTTCGCACTGGTGGCATTGCTCATCGACTTGTAGCCGTCATAGTAGATGTAGCCTCCGCTTGCGTGCATGCCCAGTGAGCCGTCGTACTGGTACAGCTTGTTGTATGTACCCTTCTTCTCCATTTCATAGGACACGAAATTCCTCAGGGAAGCGTCCTCATAGGAGATGTAGAAGTAGCCGTTGTCGCCCCAGTTGGAGCCCCAGCTGTTCTTGACTATCCATGCGCCCTTGCTGGAGGGACGGTAGCTGGAATTGAAGTTAGTCACTGCATAGTTGTCGTCCCAGCCTACCAGAGTAACTGCGTGGTTGGAACTGTTTTGGGTGGTGTAATATGCAGCAGTGCTGGAGTTGTAGTATGTATTGTCGTGGTAGTAGCTGATCTGCATCGCGCCGTTCTTGACCAGGCAGTTCTTGATGCCGGTCATGTCGCTGGGGTCGTAAACGGTCGCTTCTGTCAGGGTAGCATAGCTGTCGTATCTGGTGGACTCCGCAGGAGCATTGCCGCTCAGCGCAATGCTGTAGGGAACAACAGACTCAAGCTCTGCGCCGGACCATCTTGACAGCGCGCCTACAGAGTCGTACCACAGACCGCCGGCGTTGTATACATAAGAAGCGGTAGCGTCGTCAGCTCCACGGGAGTCGCCGTACAGGGGGTCGGAGGTGCTGGACGGGCCGGGGCCAATGCCGAACCACGCAAGGTGCGCCTCGGAGTAGTCTATCGTGGTGTTTGCGTAGCCCTTTGTGATCATGTTGGACTCGGCACTGGCAAGAGCCGCATGAGCCCAGCAGGTGCCCCAGGGGTTCTGGTTTCTTATGCCGGAAACTCTGCCCTCGTCCACCAGGTTGTAGTAAGAACTGGAAGCGTTGCCGTAGTTGAGAGCCTCTGCATTCTTCGGCATGTAGTCCGGAACGAACTCGGAACCGTCCTCCATCGGGGGATAAACAGGAATAAGTTCGTCCTTGAGGTATTGGCTGTAGTCGATCTCCTCGCCGGTTATCTCTGCTGTTTCCTCTGTGGTCTCAGCGGTTTCAGCTGTCTCAGCGGTTTCGGAGGTTTCAGCGGTCTCCTCTGTTGTCGCTTCTGCGGTGGGTTCTTCAGCTTCTTCTGTCTCGGGCGCGGGTATCACCGGAATGATCTCGACAGTGGGACCGTCAGCTTGCGCGAACGACGTCACGCTGACAGAAGTCGCCAGTATCGCCGCAGCAGACAGCGCGGCAATGAGCTTCTTGTACGATTTCATCGTATTCTTCCTTTCATATAATATTGTATCACCATGGCATATCAGCCACCTTTATTATACCATGAAATAAAGTAATTGTCAACAGGAATTGGGTGTGAAAAAAACAATTATTGGGCACCTCTGATACTAATAACCATTTAAACTCTGTAAATCTTTTCCCTCGTTTAAACGGTTATTAGTATAAAAAACGGTTTGAAAAGAGAAAAACGGCGTGCACTGCTGTTTTTCTCTCCAACAAGGTTTTTAGAGATGCCCTATTGTCAGACATGATCCGGTAGGTCAATACCAAGATGCCTGCGCCAGAAATCCAGTGAGGTAATTTCTGACTTTCGTGACAAATAGTCCTTTTTTACTTTGTTGAAACGGAAAAGAAGCCTGAAAGTCATACACAGGATTTTTGCTGAGTATATTACGAATTTCCGGACGCTCCTTCGGGTGATCATGCCTGTCTGTGCGCCCAGCTGATACTGGATCACAGCCTTATACCTCAGCGTATCATCAGCCCCTGCGAGCGACAGCGGTGCCGCGCCGACCCCTTTTTTCTGCAAAAACGGAGGATATAAATGCCCTGCAAGGGAAAGCAGCGCCGCAGGAGTAAGCACCTTATGATCCCTGCCGCGCGCTGCCCTGCGCATATCATCATTCCATTCCGGGATCTGTGAAAGAGGCTGAAGCTTTGGCGAAATACTGATAAGCTCACGGTTTTTCTGCTCCTCGTCACATGACAGGAAGAGATCCACACCTTCCAGGAAATCATCAACGGCTTTTAGAACTACGGGAATATTGTCATACCTGTACAGCACCAGATGCTTGAATGAAACGCCAAGGAAACGAAATATTCCATTGGCAAGGGGCTTTCTGTTCTGGATCGTATTCAGCACGAGCTGGTTTCGTAAAAGATAGTACTCCAGGTGCATGCTGTACTTGTTATCAAAATCCTCATGACGCACAGCAATACCATTCATGGTAATGATCTGAGCGTTTTCACATGTGCGCATTCCATATTCTACATCGTCCATTTTGATAAAAAAAGGATACGGAAGCCCGAACTCATCAATGTCAGAAACAGGCAGCATAAAGCACCACCACGCTCCGTAGCTGATATCATCACCGTTGTTGTTATCAAGCAGCGCGCCGGGGGTACGGACATCAACGTTGTGCCCGCCGTGGCAGATACGAAGTCCGTCCCAATCCGCTCCCATCTCAAACTGAATATACGGTACATTCTGAGACAGCATCGCAGCGCTGAAATGAGCACCGGAGTATTCCGGCTTTAACAGAGATGCGAACACTGTCATTCGTTCAAGCACTTCCGGGTGAAATTCCACATCATCGTCCATCAGAATGACGTGAGAAAATCCCCCGTCATGAGCCTCGATAAGACCTCTGGTAAACCCTCCGCTGCCGCCGAAATTCCTGTTCGGCAGAACCTTTATCATGTCATCGGATAATGCAGCACAGTCCAGCGAATTTCCGTTGTCCACAACAAACACCCGGTCAATAAAACTGAACTTATATTTCCGGAGCAGTCCGGTGTTTTTCAGCACATAATCTTCTCTTTTGTAGGTGCATATCGCAACGCAGCAGGATATTTCCCCTGGAACGCAGTCTGATCTGTATTCGCCTCTGACGAAAGAAAAATCATCAAGCGCAGTGATTTTGGGGTACAGAAATCCCTTTTCCAAAAGCTCCGGAAACTCTACAGAGATCTCAGCTTCTCCGCTGAATTCACCGCCGCACAGGATATGCTCCTCACCGTCAAAAACGCACATTTCAATGCGAGCCCTTCCGGTAAATTCACAGAAAAATCGTATATCATTGATAGTTGTGTACTTACGGTATTTTGTAAATGAGAAGCTGTTAAAATATGTGTCAAAGGAAAGGCTACCGCCGTCAGCAGGCGTCAGGGATCCTCTGTAATACAGCTCCGTATCGTGTTTTGTTTCGGGAATTATCACGCTTTGCAGCCGCATCGTATCACCTCGTTAGTTCGTTTCTGACCGTATCCAACGCCGCTCGGATGACCTTATCCATATCGTAATATCTGTACTGTCCCAGCCTGCCGCCGAAAATAACATCCGGGCGTGTATGTGCAAGTTCGGCATATTTACCGTAAAGCTCTGTGTTTTTTTCATCATTTATGGGGTAATACGGCTCTGACCCTTTCTGCCAGCTGACCGGGTACTCCCGGCTTATAACAGTTTTTTCCTGACTGCCATGCTCGAAGTGTTTATGCTCGATTATTCGGGTAAACGGAATATCAGCCGAAGTATAATTCACCACAGCGTTACCCTGAAAGTTATCGGTATCCAGCACCTCCTGCTCAAAACGAACTGAGCGATACTCCAGCTCGCCAAGGCAGTATCCGAAAAACTCGTCTATACAGCCGCAGAATACAGTTTTTTCCGCGATTTTTTCCCCACGGATATCATCGTATTTGGTGTTCAGCAGAACTCTCGTCCCGTCCAGTAACCGCTCAAAAACCGGAGTGTATCCGCCTATAGGGATCCCCTGATATCTGTCCGAAAAATAGTTGTTATCATATGTGAAGCGCAGGGGCAGGCGTTTGATGATAAACGCTGGAAGTTCGCTGCATTTCCGTCCCCACTGCTTTTCTGTGTATCCCTTTACGAGCTTTTCGTAGACGTCCCTGCCTACAAGAGAAATAGCCTGTTCCTCAAGGTTTTTCGGCTCGGTGATATGCAGCGCGGCTATCTGCTCCGAAATGATCTCTTTCGCTTGAGCAGGAGTGGTAATTCCCCACATTTTGCTGAACGTGTTCATGTTGAACGGAAGATTATACAGTTCGCTGCCGTATACTGCGATCGGTGAATTGACAAAATTGTTAAACTCCGCAAATCTATTCACATAATTCCATATTTTCTTGTCTGAGGTATGAAAAATATGCGCGCCGTATTTGTGAACGTTTATCTCCTCAACGCACTCAGTAAAACAGTTTCCGCCAATGTGCGGACGGCGGTCGATAACAAGGCACTTTTTTCCATGATCGGTCATTTCCCGTGCAAAAACTGCCCCGAACAATCCTGCCCCGACAATAAGATAATCGTACATTCTAACCTCTGAATTTCTTAGCCAGCTTTTTTACCAAAAATCTTCTTCTGCTTTCCGGTGGGAGCAAATGATATGACAGTCTTTTTTTTGCTGAACAGCAAACGTCAAGACGCGGCACTTCCTTGATTTTTTCTCCTCTTTCCCGGCACAGGGTAATAAATATCCCCGTGAATATCTCGCCAAGGTATCCGTCAACACGGTCAGACTGAAAATCCCCATGCAGCGTCTTGCAGCGGTCGAATTCCTCAAGAACCGGGAACAGGATCCCACAGTACTCAAAGAAATCCTCTCTGTTCATAATGAACATGTTACAAAAATACTGACGTCTCTGAGAAAGATAACGCTCCGCTGTCGGCATTATCTGAGGAGAATGTCCTGACAGTATTTTCAGGAAAAGCTCCAGATCCTCCGGATAATGATATAGCGAGGTGCAGTAGTGCTCCCTTGCGGAAAGTCCCATGTCCTCGCTTCGCGGAACAACGATATCGTATTCTGAAACGGCGTGACGCCAGTGGTTTTCGTCCCCCACAGGAATGTCCGGGCGCATACCCCATGCCAGGTACGGATACTTTACACTGTCGTCTGCGCAGAAAAAACGACGGTAATGGCAGAAGCCATAATGATCTGCCTTAACGTTTTTCCACGCATAATAGTGAGCGGTAAGTTCACAATATTCCCGGTTTTTCGCCGAGATGCTGTCACCGGTGTTATCTGAAACAGCGCCCTTCACCGGTTGGGACAGAGCTGCTCCGCATTGTATAGGCTGACACATTGGCGGCAGAAACTCAAATGCCTTGTGGCAGCACATGAATATCTGAATATCGTTCATCATATTATTCACGGAAGTTTTTTTGTCTTGAGGAACTCTTCGTATTTATCGCATATTGGGTCTGTTTCTCCGAAGGCTATCTGCTTTCCATGATCCAGCCACAACACTTTGTTGCACAACCTGCGTACCTGCTGGATAGAATGAGATACCAGGATCGTTGCCTTTCCGTTCCTGATTATCTCCCGCATCTTCGCTTCGCTTTTCTCGCGAAACGCTCCATCACCAACGGAAAGCACCTCATCAAGAATGAGTATCTCCGGTTCCAGCATACTGGCTATAGAGAATGCGATCCTTGATTTCATGCCGCTGGACAGCTGCTTGAACGGACGGTTCTCAAACTCCTGAAGCTCTGAAAATGCAAGTATTTCCGGGTACTTTTCGTCCATGAATTTCCGCGTGTACCCCAGCATAGCACCTCTCAGATAGGCGTTTTCCTTTAAATCAAGATCGCCGTCAAAGCCGCTGGCAAGTTCCAGCAGGGCGGCGATTTTGCCGTTGACCTTAACGCTTCCTCTGGTGGGCACCATGATCTGCGTGACCGCCTTCAGGAGCGTGGATTTACCTGCGCCGTTCGTGCCGATGATGCCAAGCATATCGCCCTGTTCAACAGTAAAACTAACATTGTCTACCGCCATAAAGCTCTGAACCTGATACTTTCCTGTCAGCTTTTTCATCAGGAATTCTTTCAGCCCTATATTCCGCAGATCACCGGTGATATATCTGATAGATACGTTTTTAACTTCAATAACTGGATCGCCCATATTTCCCCCGTCAGATGTAATACAGGAACTTATAGTTCTTTTTCTTGTATATCACTGCACCGAGCGCAAGAGCGATCAGTGCATATCCGGCTGCGATCAGATGAAATGAAAACTGAGGTATTTCACCATCAAGAATGATCTTTCTGAAATAACTGATATACACATAAACCGGATTGAGATTAAACAGATATTGTATTTCCTGTGGATATGCGTCTACAGAATAAAATATCGCCGAAACATACATAAGAAGCAGAGTGAATACATCATAGAGATATTTCATGTCCCGGAACATAAGATAAAGCGCTGAAAGGATAAGCCCCATTCCCAGATTGAATGCCACTAAACAGCATATGGGATAGATAAGCATCAGGAACTTCCACGAAAACGCCACGCCGTCGATAATGCAGAAAAGAAAGAGTACCAGAATGTTTATACCGAAATTTATCAGTGAAGAAACATTCTTTGAAAGCAGGAACATATATTTCGGGACGTTGACCTTGGAGAATATTCCGGAGTTATCATACAGGGCAGTCATTCCGCTTGAAGTGGACTCCTTGAAATAGCTGAACAGCAGATTTCCACAGAACAGGTAAATAATATAGTGCTCAATGTTCCTGCCAAAAAACTGCGTGAACACCAGCGCCATTACTCCCAGAGTCATAAGCGGCCCGAGTACGCTCCAGAACATACCCAGCACTGTTCTCTTGTATTTCTTTGTAAAATCGCGTTTTACCAGCTCCTCAAAAAGGAAGCGATACCGATGTATTTTTTGAAGCATAAAACCACTACCTCTTGACAATGCAGACATACTTACCGCATATTTTCAAACAGCCCTGACAGCTCCTCCACAGAATCCGCCTCTGCCACACAGGGGAGCTTAAACTTTTCTCCCTTTGCAAAGCCAAATCCATATGTGACCGCTATGAAATCTATCCCGGCTTCCTGTGCGCCTTCGGCGTCGAAAATACTGTCGCCTACAAGCACTGCTTTGGTATCAGGGATATTTCCTGCCTGACTTATACAGAACCTGAGCATTTCTGCCTTTGTCATGGGAGCGCCGAGATCAGCGCCCTTGCAAATGTCAAAATACTTTGAGCAATCAAATTCCTCAACGATCTTATTCAGCGTCGGCTGAACCTTCAGCGTTGCGATCGCCGTCTGAACTCCGGCTTTTTTCAGGTACTCAAGCAAGCTGAATATCCCGTTATAAAACTCCAGCTCCTTGTATCCGTGAGCCACGCCATACTCCTTGTGAAGCCGCATCGCGGTTTCCAGGACTTCCCCGCTCAGACCAAAATTGCTGATATAGGCGCTGCTGAGAGGCGGGCCGATAAACGAGCGCATCTGCGTCTGAGGGATCTCCGGAAGACCCAGTGCCGCAGAGGCATGCCGGATACTGTTAAAGATCCCGAGAGAGGTATCTGCAAGGGTTCCGTCAAAATCAAAAATTACCAGATCGTACTTCATTTTAACTCCTGTATTTCGATGGGGTAAGGAATGTTACCGATGTTGATTTGCGCAGCTTTGAAAAATAAGTCGTTACCGCGGCATTGGTAAGCTCTCTTTTCTGATACTCAACGCTGTCTGAAAGACTGTCGCTGAAATAATTCTGGCTGTCAGAACTGTAACCGTCAAAACCGGCAAGAACAAAATCATTCACTCCTGCCTTTATCAACAGATTTATCAGCATAAGCCCTGAATTATCAGAGATCGCGTCATCGTCGTTAAGGTAAGAGGAATAATTTACAGCACAGAAATGATCATTTTCCTTGATGTTGGACGTACAGATCATCTTGTCTGCAATTTCTTGTCCTGAAGCGGTGATCTCCTTGAAACGCTTGGAATTTGCCACGAATACCCTATCGAACCTTACCAGATCGGGGATATGATTGACGGCAAAAACTATCGGCGAATTACTGATGATGAAATTGTTTATCATCTCGGAATGGGTCGAAACGCTCTTGCCCGGGGCGATGATCAGCACTTTCTTTTCCAGGCACAGCCTGCTGAGACTTTCCAGGACAGCTGAATCGTCAATTGAGCACTGCTGATACTGATTATACAATTCGCTGATCAGGGTCTGATCGTATTTATGCCTGTATTCCCTGGGTATGCTCTTTATTATCGAGTTGATATCACGAATACAGAGCGTCTGCCTGTCCACCAGATAGGTCGCGTAGTTCGGGTGGCAGTCGTTGATGGCTGCAATATAGTACGGAGCGGCATATCCCCATGGACGAACAGAATATATTGGCATAATGCTTTCGTCCATTGTTTCAAGTATTGGGATCAGGTCATATTCTGGCTGTATATTTTCGTTGATATACTGTATCAACAGCTCGGTGCAGAGGTTTCCGGCACCTCTCCCCATGCCGAATATTGAGGAGTCGATATACAGTTCCCGATGTTTGCAGATATCGATCAGCGCCTGGGAATTGGAAAAGGAGAGCTGAAGATTATTATGCGAATGAAATCCTATCGGCACTCCAGCGGCAAGGTTATTGTCGATGATATAGAAATATCTTACGACCTGTTCTCTGCGCATCAGTCCATATGTGTCTACGATATAAAAAGCCTTGATATCAAGTTTGTTTGCCCTGTTCACAAGGTCAATGATGTCGAGATCAGAATAATCAGTGAGCGACGCAGGCTGGAGATAAACGTCATATTTCTTTTCGGCTATTTTACGGCACATTTCAAGAGCTTCGCATACGAATTCCTTTTTGAAGCAGTACCTTATGCCTTTCAGTATTCCGGCTGCTTCGGGGAGATCGTCAACATTAAAGCTGCCGTGCATGATCATCGCAACAACGTTGGTGTCAGGATTGATACTGCATTCCGAAATAAACCTGTTTATGTCGGCAGCGCTGTTGAATACCGTGTGATCGTCAGAAGACGCGAATTTCTGATCAAGAAAACCCACCTCAATAATATCAACTCCGGCGCTTTCCAGTTTTCTGACGATGTTTACCGCCTTGGAACGCCCGAAATGCCAGTTATTGATATACCCGCCATCACGAAGCGTGCAGTCAAGCATTCGTATCAATTATATCTCACCCCCTGCCAGAATTTTGTTTTCAGTATTTCCAATATGCCTTTCCGATATATTCGGCAACGCTGAAATCTTCTTCGGTATTGATGTCTACCGCCTCGAACTTGCTTACGGTGTGTATATATGGTTTGGCTCCGATACGGCAGCGATACTTTTCCAGAGCAGAATTTCTCATGCCGTAAAGCCCGGTGGTCTCCTCAAATACAGGAGCCATATCCTGGCTTCTCGGAAGAATACACGGACGATAGTTTACAGGTACGTTGTTGAACCAGTAAAAGCTGTGGTTTTCCGTAGCAGTAAAGCAGGAATCATACTGTTCATTTTCTTTCAGCGTCTGCACGCATTTTCTGATCGACTCAGGCTGAAGATACGGCGCTGTGGCAAAGATCTGAAAATACAGATCGTATTGAGGAAACATCTTGTAATGATGAACAAGCAGATCGTTGCCGTTTGCAGCACTGGTGGAAAGCCACTCCTCCCTCTTTATGGGAATGAAGCCGTTCTGCTTTGCGTATTCGGTCACTATCTCGCTGTTTGTGTCAATGTAGATGTCGTCAAAGACATCTGCTTGCTTAACATGCTCGCAAATGTACTGAAACAAGGGTTTTCCGTTCATCATCTTGAGATTTTTTCCGGGTACCCGCTCCGAATTAGCTTTGATCGGAATAAAACATGCAACCTTCATTTTTCATACTCTCCAGTCATCTGTGTGAATACATCTTCTGATAGTATTCCTGATATTCGCCGCTGATAATGTTTTCCCACCATTCACGATTATCTAGGTACCACTGTATCGTTTTCTGTATTCCGTCCGCGAATTTGGTTTCAGGCAGCCAGCCCAGTTCATTATGTATCTTTGTGGGGTCGATCGCATAGCGCATATCGTGACCTTTTCTGTCCGACACATAGGTTATCAAGCTCTCGGGCTTGTCGAGTATTTTGCAGATGAGCTTTACGATATCAATGTTTTTCATTTCGTTATGGCCGCCGATGTTGTATACCTCGCCCACGGTTCCGTTGTGAATGATCAGATCTATCGCCCGGCAGTGATCTTCTACATACAGCCAGTCACGCACATTCAGTCCCTCGCCGTACACCGGAAGCGGTTTGTCGCCGAGGGCATTAGCGATCATCAGCGGAATAAGCTTCTCCGGGAACTGATACGGACCGTAGTTATTGGAGCATCTGGAAATAGTTACGGGAAGTCCGAATGTTCTGTGATATGCCATTGCCAGAAGATCGGCGCTCGCCTTGGACGCAGAATAAGGGCTGGAGGTATGGACAGGGGTATCCTCGGTAAATAACAGATCCGGACGGTCAAGCGGCAGATCACCATACACTTCGTCCGTAGACACCTGATGAAACCGCTGTATCCCGAATTTGCGGCATGCGTCCATCATCACCTGTGTACCAATGATATTGGTGTTGAGAAAAACTCCGGGATTTTCGATCGAGCGGTCAACGTGACTCTCCGCAGCAAAATTCACCACGATATCCGGTTTTTCCTCTTCAAACACACCAAAAACCGCCTCGCGATCAGTGATATCTACCTTGCAGAAGCGAAACCCCGGGTTTTCCATTACAGGCGCAAGCGTTTCAAGGTTGCCGGCGTAGGTGAGGCAGTCAAGGCAGACTATACGATGATCCGGGTGTGACCTCAGCATATAATGAACGAAATTACCGCCGATAAAACCGGCGCCCCCAGTTACAATGATATTCATAATATATCCTCCGATAGAGACAGTATATATTGTCCATAGGCAGTCATGGACAGCTCCTCACCCAGTCTGTGGAGCTGTTCTGTGCTTATAAATCCTCTGCGCCATGCGATCTCCTCAATACAGGAAATATAGAAACCCTGCATATCCTGCACTGTCTGGACGAACTGCGACGCTTTCAGCATGCCCTTCGGCGATCCGGTATCAAGCCACGCAACGCCGCGTCCCAGCAGCGTAACATTCAGACTTCCCTCCGCGAGATAGGCGTTGTTGACTGCGGTTATCTCGATCTCTCCTCTGGGCGACGGCTCGACCTTTCTGGCTATATCCACAACATGTGGATCATAGAAATATAACCCCGGCACCGCATAGTTTGATTTAGGTCTGGCAGGCTTTTCTTCAATGGAAATGACCTTATTGTTCTCGTCAAATTCCACCACTCCGAACTCTCTCGGATTGCCCACCGGATAACCAAATATAGATGCGCCGCCGTTTTTTATCTGCTCCTGCGCATTCCTGAGATAAAGCGTCAGACCCTGTCCATAAAACACGTTGTCACCAAGTACCAGGCAAACACTGTCTTCCCCGATGAAATCCGCTCCCAGGATAAACGCGTCAGCAAGCCCGCGCGGCGTTTCCTGCACTGCGTATTGTATATTAAGCCCCAGCCGCTCTCCGTCACCCAGGAGACGCTTGTAATTCGGCGTGTCCTGAGGAGTTGATATGACCAGAATTTCCCTTATACCTGCAAGTAAAAGAACAGAAAGCGGATAATAGATCAAAGGTTTATCATATATTGGGAGCAGCTGCTTTGAAACTACCGCAGTACTCGGATATAATCGTGTTCCTTTGCCGCCTGCCAGAATAATACCTTTCATGCTTTTGCACACCTCACATCAGCACTGTGTTCATACTAATAACCGTTTAAACGAAGGAAAAGATTTGCTGAAAGACAGTACCGATATCCAGAGACACGCTGATTTTGTTACTCTACGCTTTAATCAGCGTGTCCCTTGGAAAAGAAACGCCGGCGTACTGTATGTACGCATTATCCGCTGCGCGGAAAACGCTCAAGTTTCTTTCGTTAGTCCGTGCGGTTTCGCCGCAGGCGAAATTCCGGTCGCTCCGACCGGAAAGGCTGGACATAAGTGAGCGAGTCTTCGCAAACCACATTAATTACGATAGCGGTGCTGGATTTCGGCACAGATTTCCTGAGTTTAAATGGTTATTAGTATCAGTCGTTTCCGTAAGTAAAATTGATGTCGCATTCCTTTAAGAATGGAGCCGTTCGGTCTTTTTCAGACACAATAACCTCGTCAGTCCCCCAGTCTACGGCAAGCTCCGGGTCGTTCCACGCGACAGACCGATCGTTTTCAGGGGAGAAAAACTCATCGACCTTATACTGTACCTCGGTATCGTCCTCAAGAGAGATGCATGCATGTCCGAATCCTTTGGGAATAAAGATCTGCTTTTTATTTTCCGCACTCAGCTCCACGCAGACCCATTTTTTGTAGGTGGGTGAGCCTTTACGCAGATCCACTGCGTAATCCATTATTCTTCCCTTTGTGCAGCGCAGCAGTTTCGCCTGAGACATCGGGGCATTCTGAAAATGTATCCCACGAATAGTTCCTTTTTTCAGGGAAAGCAGGTGGTTGTCCTGGACAAACTCGTTGGTTATTCCGAACTTTTCCAGCGTTCTTTTCGAATATGATTCATAAAAGTAACCCCTGAAATCATTGTAAACATCAGGTTCGATAACCAGCACATCTTCAATTTCAAGCTTTGTGACGTTCATGTTTCTCCTCTTTGTCAGCCGTTTGTTCCTGTTATTTCCATTATTCTGTTTATTTTGCGGACATCGCCATATACGATCTTCGAATCATAGCTCCTGCTCGGAAAGGCGCCATACTCAGGGCGGATCCTGAGATGATTGTCAGAAATAAACTTTTCTACCATATCGCCTAATCTGGTGGGAACGCCTGAACAGCAATCTATTACACCATCTATCTCGTTCTGAGAAACTATCGCCGCGATCTGCCTTGCAAGCTCGTGTATCTCGATATAGTCGTACTGCTCTGTTCCATCGGTAAACGGGAAGGTCTCTTTGCCCTCCTTTTCCCACATCAATATCTTGCTGAGGATAGAATGGTTCTTCTCCTCATCGCCGTATACGGTGAACGGTCTGAACCACTGAAGGCAGATATCTTTCCCGGCGAAATATAACTCTAATGCCCTTTTCAGCATGACCTTTGAAAGCATATACATGTTGTCCGGATATGCAAAGCTGTTAATATCAACCATTCCGTTGACATTGCCGTACTCGCGGAATGATCCGGCAACAGCGAACTGTTTCGTTCCGTGATCTGCCAGATTTTTCAGAAAACCGAAGTGGGAAGAAATATCCTCGATATGTCTGGTGGAGTTATGTACAAATCCGTCACGCCATGCGAGATGCAGGCATATCTCGGGACGTCCCAGCACATCGCAGAGGTTCTCACGGCTGTGATCTGTCACGAAATCAAACGAGACATAGTTCACTCCGCTGATCCTTTCACAATGATCTGCGTCCAGAACTGCTGCGGTGATATCAAACCGTTCCTTCTGTTTGACCAGCTCCGCGATCACATGAGTACCGATATATCCGTCCGCGCCGGTGACCACTATTCTTTTCATCTGTTGACCCGCCTTTCTGCCGGAGCAGCGCTCACTTTTTCTTTTTGAATTTTTTCCTGATTTTCAGCATTCCATAAAAAATCTTTTTCAGGAAAGGTCCAATGGGACTGTCTCCGAGCTTGCGGAGCTTCATAACGATCTTCCATGTATTAGAGTTCTTGATCTCGCTCAGCTCGCGTTCAGCAGCACTTCCCCGTGCCTGATTTCCGGGGAAACGTCTTCCTCCCGACATTGCACGGATATCGCAAAGAGCCAGGATCTCACTTCGTTTTATTGTCACATATTCCTCGTCTGCATATCTGTCGGAGAAATCATGCTCACAGATCTGCTTGCCGAAATCAATGTTTACCAAGCCATTGTTCGGCGATATGACCGAAACAGGGTAAGAGAAACCTTTCCCCGAATTATTAAGCGGAATATCGTATTTTGCTGTAAGGATCACCTTGATGCGTTGCGCAAGGGGGCTATAGGTCTGCTTTTTATCCCAGTGATCGCAATAAGTTTCAAGGATATCCGAAAAAACCGGGTTCCCGGCAGGAGCGCCAAAAATACAGTCAGAAAATGTGGTATTGTCAAGTCTGAATATGATCGCGTGTTGATATTTATAATATGTGAAGTAATTCAGTATTCTTATTCTGTCGTGAATATAAACACCGCCGTTTTCGAAAATGTTTTTCACGGCAAAATAACCGGCAACAAATTCAAAATCGCCGTTCTCGTATGCGCGTTTAACATATTCGTTGCTGTTGATGTCACAGTTTTCCTCTGAAAGAACAACTACATCGCAGCCGTCGTAAAACACCTTTTCCCTCAGCTCATCAAGCCGTTCCTGTTTAGGAGCAGCTCCGAAACCGCTTACATAAACACGGTTCGGAATAAGATTTTCAGTCAGGGAAGCCGCCCACTTTATACGGTCGAACAGCTTTCTGTTTCGGGTGATGAGGTGATTGTCAGGGATCCATGCCATTTGTTCCTTTGCCCAGTTCACAAAGACATCGAAATACTGCCAGCGCATGTTAAGATTCATCTCTGTTCTGGTGGCGACAAAGTACTGTACCGCTTCCAGATAATCAGGGTTGCAGTGCTCCAGGGCATATTTTTCTGCCTTTACAGAACCTTCGCAGACTTCCCGTCTGACGCTGCCTGACGCAGAATCTTTCCGGCGATGATAATAATAGATCGGATAATTGACAAACCGAATGCTTTTGGCATATGACTGAAGACATGGCATGTATGCCACATCGTCAAAAAAGCAATTCTCAGGAATAGGATCGTGCTGCTCTGCAAAATCCTTTCTGATAAGCCTTACCCAATAGTCGATCCCGTTGATTATAGACGCTTCGATGCTTGCCGCCTGCGTCTGCTTCTTGTTATGTACAGTAAGGGTCGTAGCAATTCCGTCGTCGCCGACCTGCGTGATATATGCCCAGCCGCACACTATCTCACAGTCATGTTCTTCTGCCGTGTCAACAAGATTTTTCAGTCCGCATGGGTGAAGGATATCATCCTGATCGCACCAATAAACATATTTTCCGCGTGCATGGCTGAATGCAAGATTGCGCATTGCACCAATGGAACCATGGTGTACATCGGAAGGGAAAATGCATATCTTATCAGGGAAAACCTTTCTGTACTGTTCAAGAACATCAAGAGTATCGTCAGTAGACATATCGTCTACAAAAACGATCTCAAAATCGCTGAGTTCCTGATCAAGCGCAGAATCGAGAAATCTTCTGATGTATTTACTTCCGTTATATGTCGGTACAAGTATTGAAACCAAAGGACTGTTTGACATTATAAAGTACCCTCCAAGAATTCTATATCTGCATAAAGCTGATCAAGTGAAGTAGGGCAGAACACCCTTTTTTCAGGGTCATTAAGCAGATGCATGGTTTTATTGAAGAAAATCCGATATGATGGATTGCGCACATGAGCGCGCTGGGACAATTTCATAACGTCCTTCAGATAGATCGCATAGACGGGCTTATTAAACACGATGTAAGGATTAATAAGAGTGTTGGAAGATACCGAAACCAGCACCTTGTCCTTCATCCGGGCAGACAAAACAAACATCTCCCACGGCACGGTGCTCTCCGCAAAGATGCTGTATCCGTGCAGCATATACAGCTGTTCTCCTCTTTCTGCGCGAGGGTGGAGCTTTACTGTTACATTATCCTTTCCGACAACATCGCCGATAAGGTCAAGCAGCTGAATATCATTAGTCGGTATCTTATCGGTGGAAAAGCACTCATTAAAGTAAATATACTTTTCTTTAGGCATCTCGCACTTTCCGAACACACTGTACAAGAGATCTGTAAATTCCGTATCGTTTTCATGGATCTTTGGCAGTACGGACAGAGTGAACGGATCTCTGCCGCTGTAAAGCACCGGCTCGTAGAACAAGAGTTCGTTGATGTTATTCAGCATCTGCTGATCTTTTTTGAATACTCCGTGATCGAACATATCACCGCAAAGAGTGCTGTGTATATTGGTTATGTATGTGTCCGAACCGTCCTCGAAAATATGGACGCGCGGCACAATACCTTTTCTGACTATCTGGTAATAGGTGAGCTTCTGAAATGGCGAAGCCGAAACCGACATAAAGTAATCCGTATACTTTTCTGTCAGCGGAAAAGCATGCTCATAGCTGTCGGGATTTTTAAGGAGATCCCTGTTTGGCGCATTATCCTTGAATATTGCCATATCAGTCTGGACCCGGTATCCCGACATATACACATTCTCAAACAAGCCTGAATCCTGGAGCGGCTTTACATATCTTGAAAAATCAGTTGTCGAAACCAGACCGATATCCGCTTTGACATCAGGGTAAATATGATATTTGATATTGAGGATATTGATAAGCTGAAATACAGTCTCGCAAACGAAAAACATTCTGTTGGAGTTCCGGCTGCCGGTCTCGAGCTTGTTATGCCGGTCAACAATAATATTGTACAGTGGTGAACGCGCCGCCACGTCCCACCATTTTACGGACTCCGGACACAGCGCACTGTCCCACGGCTTTACCGCGGTAGCATAATGTATCACCTTTCTGTATGGCTTAACAGCCATATATTTTTCGTATAACGGCGAGGGGTTCTTTTTATTGCCGTTTTCGATTATCCTTCTTGTATCTATCGGGAAATTCCATTCATATCCCAGTTCAAGCGTCTTCCCTTTAAAGAAGTGATTGAATGCGTCCTGCTCAAAAAGCTCGCACTTATTATCAAGGATAAAATCCACGAACTGGTCGATAGTGAAGTCTTCTCTTATTTTTTTGAGGTTGAACATCATAAACGCGGCGTTATGATAATCCCTCGGCGAATCGATCTCAAGAAATGTATCTATCGCTTTTTTTACATATCCATCGTCATTATACATAAACTCCGCAAGAATATCCTGTACAGCAGCGGCATAGTATTCATCAAGATCAAGGTCGAATACGCCTGCGATATCGCCTAACACGAGCATATCGCTGTCCACATGGATCGCTCTGTCATAATTCTCAAGCAGTTCGGGAAGAAGGATTTTCATAACAGACATGCCTGAGAAACGCTTATCTCCGGAAATGTGCTCTTTATTCAGGTAACGATCATAGCAGTTTTTCACGTTGATGACCCTGACGCTGACGTTGTCTTTTCCCTCTGCCAGCTTACAGATGACAGCAGCGTTTTCCTCGCTCATGTCAAGGGTCTTGAGGATTATATCATAATAGTGGTCGCTGGAACTATTCTCTATAATAGATCGGATAGTAACAGCACTATAGGGCGTGTAAAAGTCTGAGCCCTGGAGCACTATCGCCAGCTTATTCCCCCCGAAAGCCGGAATAACAGGTAATTCAGTCATTGTTCGTCCTCCTGATTTTTTGCAAATATTCATTAAGCTCTGCATAAAAACGTTGGTCAGCATTTACTGTTTTCATCGCAGTGGAATTAAAACCGATCAACTTTTTGGCGTTGATATTAAAGTAAGTCAGCATTTCGGCAGGCAGATTCTTGTTGATAATAACCGCGTCCGGAAACACAGCAGAATAATCAGTTTCATCTCTGGGGTGCGGCTTTATGACAAGCGTTTCATCTGCGTTAATATGATCTGAGACCAGCATTCTGTACAGCTCTGCCTGTTCCGGCTTTGATACCGTATTGCCGTCAGCATATATCGGCTGTGTGAGCAGTAATACAGATCTGAGCGGGTCGATCTCCGGAATATCTCTCGCAAAAATGCTCTTTAAAACTTCAATATCCTTATCCGTCAGCATTCCGAGCAAGGGCGCTCTTGGAACTTCCACCAGCTTGTGCTTTACCGAAGGATCGATCACTGCTCCGTTTTTGTCGTTGACCTCGATCTCAGTCGTCAGAGGATCGAAACCGCTGAAAACATATCCAATTCTCAGTGTGCGCTTCACAGCAGAAACAAGGCTTCTTTTAGTCACCATATACGAAAACGGCGTGTCTTTTATCGTCTTAAAGCTGTCCAGACCGTCCTCTATAAGCCTGTATCTTATCCTGCAGTCCTTCAGATAATGGGCGACCCAGGTGTCGTCATGAAAGATATTCACCGTTTGATAGCCGCGAAGATCTACCGGTATCGCCGGCTGGAGCATTTCAGCGTTTTTTCTGTGAAGATTGATCAGAAGATCGATCTTGTTTCTGGGGATATATTCCGCAGGATCACCGGCAAGATATACCCCATGGAATAATCCGCTCTGCTTCAGACGCTCTGACAGAATATCGCTTTCAGGTATATACCTGGTAACAAGGATATCAGCATTCTCTTTGTTTACAAGCTGTTTCACGCATGAGATGAACGCATGATAATATGTGCTGATAACATAAATCGAACCATTCACTGGGTACTCCTTGCTCCGGCGTCAGGACGATCGATAGCACGATAATTCAGACACCCAAATATTATACACTAATCGGCATACTTTGTCAATACATTCAGGTCGATCGTGCGCCCGAAACAAATAAAGACATCTTTTGGATAAAAAGGAAATAAACGTAAACGCTCCGCAAAAAACGCCTCACCATGTTTCTCTTTATCAGCCGGGATCACCTGAAACATTTTTACCACATTATAATTATAACACCAACGATCAGAAAAGTCAATGCATATATGTTTCCGCCGCATAGCAAATCCATGTAAAAAAGGGGATAAATCCTAGCTGCCATACTTTCCGACAATACTCCATATTATCTGGCTTATGAAACAAGAAAAATCGGCAGGTAAATAAACCTGCCGAAAAAATGAACGGAGTCATGCCGCTATCGCTTCACCATTATCACAGTTCAGCAGAATAAGCATATCTGTCGCTTTCGAGCTGCGTAACGACCGGCGCGGAGCACATTGCAGGACTCAAATCAACTGCGTTGACATCACCGGAAGAGCGGATCTGATAATACCTCTGGCACCTCACCAGCTCCAATGCAGGATCAGCAGGCGTGAATGCCGTGGCACAAGGGCAGGCCTCCAGCTTTACCCATTTGACCTCCGCTGTCATATTTGACGAAACCAGTATCTCGATCTCACCACAACCGGTGGAAGTATTTGTGAAATACCGCAAAGAACCCCAGTCCCTGGTGACGGACATCTGAACGCCCGTTGTTTCTTCCGGAGTTCCCGTAACGCTGAGTATCTCTCCGTTTATCTCAGCAGACGCGGTGATCTCCTTTCCGAAAAGGTCAGTATATCTCTCGATACGCTGATACAGTACTATTCCGCCATTGGTCTGATTGTCGATCTTGATTCCCGCGGCGGTCTTCTTCACGCTTATCTCTCCAGCGCCTGCCGTGCCGGAGCGGTACAGACGCCATCTGTCAAGGGTGTATCCGTCCGCTGTATACTCTGTTTGTCCACGCTGATTTATTGCGAAATCACCGTTCACAAGCAGACTGGGATTGCTGAAAAGAGCCGCTGCACTGGAAAGAGAGGTGTGAATGTCAGAATTGCTCTCGTGTAAGTTGATCGCATCTCTTGCGGTCTGATCGATGGTGCCGCCGTCACCGGAAGAAGCGGCGGTAATGTTAAAAACCGATTCTATGTAATCATTCCCACAAAGCTGCACCTTTCCCGATCCGAGCAGATATACCGAACCGCTTATGCCAATGTACTTCACCGCCTGACCGGCAGGAACGGACATTACTCCGTCTGCGTCTTCCTGAATACCGGGGCTTCGGCTGATGTACACAGTCGAAATTCCGTCGTTTCGGATATCGCAGTTGCATCCGGAAAGAGAAACCTCTTTTTCCACGCCTGATAAAATTACTGTCTTTTCCTTTACCATAATATTTCCTCCTATATTAAATGTCGGGATCTTCCCGCAAATTGAATATACATCATCTATTACTGCATTTTACTGCAAAACCGTTCTCAAACCCCGGCATGCATGTCATTCCGGGGATAAGGACTGTTCAGGCTGCGCGAAGATCTTTTCGATAACCTTGTCCCGGAGCTGACGGCGCTTCGGCAGAAACACTCTGCGGCTTCAAGAGGGCAGCGCCTTCAATGTTCCGGTCGCTCACAAAAAATAGCCTGCCGCCCTTGATTTTTTTCGGAGAATGTGGTATTATATAGATTATAAATAAAAACCTTGCAAAGGGAACGGCAAACTTTCACAGGAAAGGAAAAACAATACAATGAGCGAAGAAAAAAAGGAATATGTAAAGCATGAGATACCGCGCCCGGAATTCCCGAAGCGCGCGATAATAACCGGCGGTATGCCCTACGGCAACAAGAAGCTGCATTTCGGACATATCGGCGGAGTGTTCGTGTTTGCGGACGTTTACGCGAGATTTCTCCGGGACAGGATCGGCGATGAGAACGTGATATTTGTGTCCGGCACCGACTGCTACGGCTCCCCTATCGCGGAGAGCTACCGCAAGCTGTGCGAGGAACAGGGCTATAAGGGCACTATCCACGATTTCGTGGAAGAAAACCACAAGGCGCAGAAACAGACCCTGGACAACTACGAGATAAGCCTGAACATCTTCGGCGCGTCCGGTTTAGGCAGGACTGCCGAAATACACAACAGCGTGTCCGACTGGTTTATCCGCACTTTATACAAGAACGGACACCTGAAAAAGATAAGCACCAAGCAGTTCTATGACGAGAAAGCTGGCTGTTTCTTAAACGGTCGTCAGGTCATAGGCAAGTGCCCCGTGGACGGCTGCCAGAGCGAAAAGGCGTATGCGGACGAGTGCGACCTCGGTCATCAGTACATGCCGGAAAACCTCATCGACCCCAAGAGCACCCTCACCGGTGATACCCCCGTCATGAAGGACGTGGAGAACTGGTACTTCGACCTGCCCAGCTACAACGGGCTGATGAAGGAATATGCTGCGAAAATATCAAAGCAGAAGAACGTGCGCCAGCTAGTTTCCAGCACTATTACAGAGTTCCTTGCAGACCCGGTTGTCCACATCAAGAACGAGCTGCTGGAAAGCTACAACAAGGTAAAAGACCAGCTGCCGGCGCATGAATTCATCGAGGAAAAGAAGAAGCCCAGCTTCACCATTAAGTTCACCGAGCTTGACGAGATGAACAAGGCGACCGCGATACTCTCCGCAAACGGCATTCGCTACCGTACCGGAAAGACCCTTGTTCCGTTCCGGCTCACCGGCAATATCGAGTGGGGAGTTCCTGCGCCGGTTCTGGAGGGCGAAGATCCGCTGACTATCTGGGTATGGCCGGAGTCGCTGTGGGCGCCTATCTCCTTCACCCGGGCGGCGCTTGAAAAGCAGGGGAGAGATCCTGAGGAGTGGAAGAAGTTCTGGTGCAGCAAGGACGCTACTGTGTACCAGTTCATCGGCGCGGACAATATCTACTTCTACGGCGTGGCTGAAATGGCGATGTTCATGGGGCTTAACGAGGGCGAGAACACCGTCGATCCCCCCGAGGGCGAAATGCAGCTGCCGGTGCTCTGCGCAAATAACCACATTCTGTTCCTGGACAAGAAGGCTTCCAGCTCCGGTGCGATAAAGCCGCCCATGGCGCAGGATCTGCTGGACTACTACACCGCGGAGCAGCTGAGAATGCACTTCCTGGGACTTGGTTTGGGTCAGCGCAGCGTAAGCTTCATGCCAAAGCCCTACAACCCGAACGCAAAGCCGGAGGACCCCGATCCCGTTGTAAAGGACGGTTTCCTGCTGTCCAACGTGTTCAACAGAATTATCCGCACCTGCATATATTCCACCCAGAAGCACTTTGACGGAGTAATGCCGGTGGGCGAGGTTGACGAGCAGGTGCTTGCGGACGCGAAGAAAGCGATCCTCGACTACGAGCGGTTCATGTACCGGTTCGAGTTCCACCAGGCGACCTATGTTCTGGACAGCTACATCAGGAAAGCGAGCAAGTACATGGCGAAGAATCTCGGCGACGCAGACAAGGCGGACGACAACGAGGCGCGCCGCCATGCGCTTATCCAGGTGTTCCACATGATAAGGACGGCGGCGGTGCTGCTCCACCCCATGGCACCCGGCGGCACGGAGATGATACTGGAATATCTCCAGCTCCCCGGCTGCGAAAAGAGCTTCTGGAGCTGGGACAGGATATTCGATACCCTTTCGGACTTCACCGGCGGAAAGGATCACAAGCTGAAATTCCTGGAGCCGAGGGTGGATTTCTTTACCAAGCACCCGAGCCAGCTTGCTGCGGCTGACGATGAATGATATATCTCCCCGGGATAAGTAATTCCCGGGGATTTTTATATGTAAAGCAAGAAACTGTCAGTCTCTGGAAAGTGTAATGCAAAAATCGTTATTTTTATGCCAAAAAGTACTTGACATTATATATATATATATATATATATAATGGATATTGGAATAGTCTGGGACGATCGCATTCGGTGCACGGCGTCTCACGACAAATCCGAACAAAACGGGAGGTAAACATGAAAAACACAAAACATCAGCTGCGTGGGATAAAGCGTATTATTTCCGCAGCAATGGCAGCCGCTGTCACAGCAACGGCATTATCTGTTCCGATGACGGCTTTTGCGGAGCAGTACGACATAGTTGACGATACCGACGGGGTATTCACACGGGCAGAAGCAGAGTTATCGGGAAATGTGTCCAAAGAATGGAACGGCACTATTGCAGATTCCTACGACGGAGGAACAGGTACTGAAGAAGACCCCTATCTTATCGCAACCGGAGAGCAGCTTGCATTGCTGGCATACAAAGTAAATCACGGGAACGCGTATAAGGACAACTATTTCAAGCTCACCGCTGATATTCTGCTGAACGATACTATTGATGATTATTCCACAGAATGGACGCCTATCGGAAAAAATTACAATCCGTTTGGCGGCTACTTTGACGGAGATAACCACAAGGTTATCGGTATGTATATCTATGATGGCAGCACTGACAATATTGGTTTGTTTGGCTTTATAAACAATAGTTATACCACAATACAACATCGTGAGGAAGTAACTGTTATCAAAGCAGAGGTGAAAAATGTCGGTGTTACTGATGGCTATATAAAAGCAGGCGGCGAAAATGTTGGCGGTATCTGTGGATTAAGCTCTAAAGGTAAAATAATCAATTGTTATAGTGCCATTACCATAGATAGCTCCACTGTTGATTGTAACTACGGCGGTGTATGCGGAAATAATAATGGTATATTGGATAATTGTTATAATAAAGGCACTTTGAATATCACAGGCGGTACCGATTCGGTAAAAAAAGAAAATATTGGCGGCGTATGTGGATTGTCATCAGGGCCTATAAAGAATTGTTACAACATAGGCAGTGTATTGGCAACGGTTTATAACCAATATGTCGGTGGTGTATGCGGTAAAGGCATTGTCAGAAACTGCCATAACGAAGGAACAGTTAACGGCTATCAAAGTGTAGGAGGAGTATGCGGTTCGGGATCGGTCTTTGATTGTTATAATTCCGGTAAAGTAACTGGCGTTTATTGGAATGTAGGTGGTGTGTGTGGAGAAAGCGGAACTTATTATGAGAGTGGATACGGAATCCCTAATGATGTAACTGGATGCTATAATCTGGGACTGGTAACTGGCGGTACAAATGGTCATTCAGGTGGAATATGCGGATACATCAAAAGTGCAACGATAACAAATTGCTATAACAAGGGAAAGGTAAACGGACAGTACTATTTCACCGGAGGAATTTGCGGTAAAATTGAAGGGAGCAGTTCAATTTCTAGATGCTATAATACCGGTGCAGTGTCATCTTCCGGATATACAACCGGAGGTATTGCTGGGTATATAGAGAAAAATTCAGATGCAACAATAAAAAATTGCTATAACACAGGTACGGTATCAGGTGTTGAATGGTCAGGCGGTATATGGGGCTGGTCAGACAGTTCTGATTCCACAATGGCAAATTGCATTAACATAGGAATTACAAGTGACAAATTTGGAGACCATTACCCTGTTGGCAATACAACGGGAAAATTGTCCGGTCTATATTATGACAGCGATGTTATAAAAGAATCCGACACCACTGAGATAGACAATTCTGATTTTGCAAGAACCACTGTTCAGCTCACAAGCGCAAAAGCAATTGACGATCTGGGACTGGATCCTTCAATCTGGGATAAGAAAACAAATACAAATACTTACTGGTTTTATCCGGATCTAAAAGCATTTGACGATGACGGAGCATTTTATATTAGTGGCGAAAAACCAAAGCCCACCAATCTCAAGGCGATCCCCGGCGACAGCAAGGTAACTCTCACCTGGGACGCAGTAGAGGGCGCTACAAACTACGCCGTGTTCCTGAGAAAGGGCAGCACATGGCTCAAAATCGGTTCTTCCGGCACTAACACCACATTCACTTCCAGAGGGCTTGAAAACGGCGGCAAGTACTTCTACATGGTAAAGGCATACGTTAACGGCGCATGGAGCGGCGAATCCGACGCAGCATGGGCTATCCCGTTATGCATAACACCACAGAACGTAAAGGCTTCCGCAGGCGACGGCAAGGTAACTCTCACCTGGGACGCTGTTAAGGGCGCTTCCAACTACGCCGTGTTCCTGAGGAAAGGCACCGCGTGGCTCAAAATCGGTTCTTCCGGAGCAGGCACCACATTCACCTCCAGAGGTCTGGCGAACGGCGGCAAGTACTTCTACATGGTAAAGGCTTACGTCAACGGCTCATGGAGCGATGAATCTGCGGTAGTATCTGCAACACCGGTATGCATAACACCGCAGAACGTAAAGGCGGTAGGCGGCGCAGGTCAGGCTACCATTACATGGGACGCAGTAACAGGCGCTACTAACTACGCTGTGATGATGAAGAAGGGAACAAGCTGGTTGACCCTCGGCTCAACCGGAGCAAAAACAAGCTACACCGCCAAAGGTCTTGCAAGCGGAGGAAAGTATTACTTCGTGGTTAAGTCTTTTGTAAACGGCGCATGGGGCGATATGTCCGAGACGGTAGCAGCGTCTATTTCCTAAATCAAATTACAAATACAGCCTCAGGCGAAATACCTGGGGCTGTATTCATTTTCCAGAATTTATTCAAAAAATCTCCAGATATCACCCATGTGGTTGATGCGGAGAGAAGAAAAAGTGGTATAATGGCAACACTGCACAATTATTACCGTGCGATTGCGCTAGCAGATTTTATACTAATAACCGTTTAACGAAGGAAAAGATTTGCAGAAAGACAGTGCCGTTATCTAGGAAAAGAAACGCAGGCGTACTGTATGTACGTCAAGTTTCTTTGACGACGAGAGCGTTGCTGGATTTCTGCAAAGATTTCCTGAGTTTAAATGGTTATTAGTATTATTTCCAAAATCACCTGTTTTGGGGTTGCACAAAATGAAAAAATAGTATATAATTAAGAAAACACTGATTTTGGATCAAGGCTTTGTTTCGGTGTATATATGATCAGCGAAAAATTCGGACAGCATAAAGGAGGAATTTTATGACAAACAAAAGCTCACGGGGGATAAAGCGTTTTATCTCCGCAATGATGGCGGCAGTTATGGCGGCTTGTGCACCTGCCGTTTCTGCACCTGCAATGGCAGAGAATACTGCCGCAGCCGAGCCCTCTTATTCTTCACAGATGAGGGGATTAACGGCTTTCCAGATCGTGAATGACATGGGCGCAGGCTGGAACCTTGGAAATACCCTCGAAAGCTCAAACAACGAAACCTACTGGGGCAACCCTGTCACCACCAAGGGAATGATCGACGATATCGCACAGCGCGGCTTTACAACACTGCGTGTGCCGGTAAGATGGGATGATCATTATACCAACGCTTCCACATATACCATTGACAGCGGCTACATGGACAGAGTGGAAGAGGTCGTTAATTATGGTCTGGATAACGATATGTATGTTATCCTCAACGTACACCATAATGACCTGCAGCACAATGTTCCCAATACGGACGTTATCTCGGCAGAGCTGACTGCGATCTGGGATCAGATAGGAGAACGCTTTAAGAATTATGGCGACAAGCTGATTTTTGAGGTCAACAACGAGCCAAGATGCCAAGAAGACTGGATGGGAACTGCTGCTTATTACGAGAGCGTAAACCAGTGCAACGAGGCAGCGCGTGCAGCTATCAGAGCTACGGGCGGCAACAATGCCGACAGACTTGTCATGCTGCCGACCTATTGTGCTTCGGGGGATTATGCCAAGGCAGCGGCATGGACAAAAAATGCCGATGATGATATGATCGCAGTTTCCATACACGCATATCTCCCGTTTGATTTTGCCTTTGAAGGCACAGGTCATACAGATTGGAGAGATTCGGATCTTACAGAGCTTGCCGCATTCTTCGGCCGGATGGAGTCGCTGTTTTTAAGCAAGGGCGTTCCGGTCGTTATCGGTGAGTTCGGCGCATGCAACAAGAATAACACAACAGACCGCGAGAAGTATGCAGGGATCTACGGCGGACTTGCAAGGCAGTTTGCGCAGCAGGATATTCCGTGCGTATGGTGGGACAACAACTGCTATGGTACGGGCGCAGAGAATTTCGGAATTTACAACCGCTCACAGAGAAGCTTTACATACGGCGGAATTGCCGACGCAATTATCGGTGCATACGACGGTGCTCCCGCCTGTGAGGAATATACCACGGGTGAAGATGTGCTATCTGCCGGCGGAACATGCGACGCATGGGGTCAGGCTGTTCAGCTTGACGCAGGCACGATAGTAACGCTGTCCGCAGAGGACACGATCTACTGCAATTACACAAGCGACGCCGCTCCCGAGTTTATCCTCCAGAGCGACAGCAACGACGCCAAGGGCTGGGTAAAGATTGAGCCGGACAGCTGTGCCGACGGAGTAGCACAGTGGAAATTCAGCACTCTGTTGAGCAAATTCGGCGGCGATCTTTCCGACCTCAGCAGAGGCTTTATCGGCGCAACATTTTCTTCCCTTACCGTGACAAAGGTGTATATCCCGAGGACATCGGCGCATACCCACATTTACAACGGCACTGAGAATATCACGATACCGGCTACTGCCACCACAAAGGGAAGAAAGACCATAGGCTGTTCTGTCAGCGGCTGTACCGCCTACAAGATAGAAGTGCTTGAAAATGGCGAGGTTGTTAAGCCCTGCAACATAAAGGCAACTCCCGGCGACGGCAGGGTAACGCTCACCTGGGATAAGGTTTCCGGAGCTACTAATTACAACGTTTTCGTAAAGGACGGCACATCGTGGAAGTCCCTGGGTATGACCGGCACTAATACAACCTATACCGCAACAGGGCTGACAAACGGCACTGTCTACACATTTGCTGTAAGAGCCTATGCAAACGGCAAGTGGAGCGAGATGTCCGACTCTGTATCTGCCACCCCGAAAGCAGCCGCTACCCCTGCTCCCACCAATGTAAAGGCAGTTCCAGGCGACAGCAAGGTAACTCTCACCTGGGACGCAGTAGAGGGTGCAACGAACTACGCTGTGTTCCTGAGAAAAGGCACTGCGTGGCTCAAAATAGGCGCTTCCGGAACTAACACCACATTCACTTCAAGAGGACTTGCAAACGGCGGCAAGTACTTCTACATGGTAAAGGCATACGTCAACGGCGTATGGAGCGAGGAATCCGCGATAGTGTCTGCGATCCCGGTTTGCATCACACCGCAGAACGTAAAGGCTTCCGCAGGCGACGGCAAGGTAACGCTGACCTGGGACGCTGTTCCCGGCGCTTCCAACTACGCTGTGTTCCTGAGAAAGGGCACAACATGGCTCAAGATCGGCGCTTCCGGCACGAATACCACATTTACGGCAAGAGGTCTGGCAAACGGCGGAAAGTATTTCTTCATGGTAAAGGCATACGTCAACGGCTCATGGAGCGATGAATCCGCGATCGTATCTGCTATCCCGGTATGCATTACACCGCAGAATGTAAAGGCAGTCGGCGGTACCGGCGAAGCTACCATCACATGGGACGCAGTAACAGGCGCTTCAAACTATGTTGTAATGATGAAGAAGGGCACCAGCTGGGTAACGCTCGGCGCTGCCGGCACAACGACCAGCTACACCGCCAAAGGTCTTGCAAGCGGAGGAAAGTATTACTTCGTGGTCAAGGCTTTTGTGAACGGCGCATGGAGCGATATGTCCGCAACTGTATCCGCTTCGATATCTTAAATTAAAATAGCGCGACAGCCTCAGGTGAAATGCCTGGGGCTGTTTTTGTTGCAGAATTTATTGGCGGATATTGACGATCCCGGTAAGGTCAACGGTATTTTCTCATTGAGATCATAAAGGCACAAATGAATTTTTTCTTGACAAAAATAAGATATGAGAGTATAATAATTATTGGGAAATAGTTTGTCACAATTTTTACTGACGACCCAAAACTCTGTACATAATATGCTGCGCTGTATATATCTCTTGAGCGATATATACAGCGCATTCGGTCTTTTTGGAGAATAATGCAGAATTGCATTAATCAAATATAGGAGGATAAACCATGAAAAAGCATTGTCAGACAAAAACGATCAAGAAACTGAGATCGTTTCTTGCGGCTATACTTGCGGCAGCAACTGTCGTAGCTGCGATCCCTTCTGCTGCATTTGCGCAAGTAATTGGCACCGGCATAACCGAAACAGGCGATGGCGCGACCTCTCCCCTATGGAGCGGAAACATAGCCGCTTCCTTTGCGGGCGGCTCGGGCACACCAAGCGACCCGTATCTTATCGCCACCGGAGAACAGCTCGCGGCGGTGATGCATTTCGATGACATGGCAAGTGTCTCAGACAGAACCGGCATGTATTTCAAGCTCACTGCGGATATTCTGCTTAACTATCCGGATTCGCTCAGCAATGCCTGGACTCCTATGGGCAGTGAATACATTCCGTTTAACGGATCTTTCGACGGAAACGGGCATAAGGTCATTGGTTTATACATAGACACCAATACGAGTGAGCGTGGACTTTTCGGAAGAATCGGCACCTCTGGTGTTGTTAAGAACCTCGGCGTTACCGATGGCAGGGTTCGTACAAACAAGGATTATGCAGGAGGTATCTGCGGCTATAACTCGGGCAAAATAATCGACTGCTACAACACCTCTACTGTAAATGTATACAACACAGGCGGATATGGCGGCGGAATAGCCGGATATAACAGCGGCACCATAAGCAACTGTTACAACACCGGCAGTATATCCGGAACAGGCTCTTTTTCAACGGATAAAACCTTAAAGGTCGGCGGCATATGCGGCTTAAACCAGGGTATTGTCACCGACTGCCACAACGAAGGCGGAATTTTCGGTTCAGACTATGCGTCGGATATCGGCGGAGTATGCGGCGAATGTATGCCGGTGCTTTTTAGCGACCCGTTGACCAGCGGTTATACAAAAAACTGCTATAACACCGGTAATGTTACAGGCAACACCAATGTCGGCGGAGTAGTTGGCGATGCAGACGCGGTAATTGTCACAGACTGCAGCAATTCCGGCACCATAACCGGCTCGAAAAAGACTGGCGGAATATGCGGTAATTCGATTGATGATACCAGCGTTTCCAACTGCGATAACACAGGCATTGTCAAAGGCTATTCGTATTCGGGAGGAGTATGCGGCTATGTTGATAACAGCGACATCACCAATTGCTTTAATCTGGGTTCTGTAACAAGCAATAACAATACCGGCGGTGTGTGCGGATACTCTGATGGATCGGAAATATGCGACTGCTATAATGATGGAACGATTGACGGAGCAACATACACCGGAGGAATATGCGGCTATGGCATATCTGCTTCTATACTTCGCTGCTATAATACAGCAAGCATTACAGGAACAACATATGTTGGCGGTATTTGCAGTTATCTGAATAAATCCAGCGAAATTTCCTGCTGCTATAATTCAGGCACGCTGGCATGCTATTCTAATTGTATCGGCGGATTAGTCGGTTCTTTTAACTCGAGCGCGTTAAATAACAGCTACAATATCGGCAATATTTACAACAAAGGCGACAAGCAAGATGTAGGCGGCTTGATCGGATATGGCCCTACTACCGATTCACAAGACACCAGTATAAGTAATTGCTATGCCGTCTGCACGATCAGCGGCTCAACAGTATCTCTGTTAGGCGCATGCAACAGTTCCTGCATCTCCCACAGCAATATCTACTTTGATATCACCGTATCCGGGGGCAGCGCAGATGAGTTCAGCAAAACAACCATGCAGCTTACTGCGGCAACTGCGCTGAGCGATTTAGGCTTCGACAGCAATTATTGGACAAAGGAGTCAAATTCAGGCGAATGTCTTTATTACCCCGACCTGACTGCGTTTGACGATGACGAGGCATATTTCAAACCGGGCAAACCGGCGATCACTTCTCTTACACCCGGTGATGGTCAGGTAACAGTGACATGGGACGGTGTAACAGGTGCTTCCAGATACGGAGTATATTATTACCTGAACTCAGGCAGCAAACTTTCCGGAATGACCACCGATACATCTTTTACAGTTACCGGGCTGACTAACGGCACAAAGTACGGATTTGCTGTGGTTGCCTGTGTGAACGGAATATGGACAAAGGCAGGCATCGAGGATATAGTTTATGAAACTCCTTTAAAGGTTCCGTCACCCAGGTTTGCGGTCAAGACCGGAGATGGTCAGGTAGATGTTTCATGGACAACAGTAGCAGGAGCTTCAAAATATTCTGTTTACACCTATCTTAACGGACAGTATACCCCCGTCACTGTGACGACCGGAACATCTGCCACGATAAGCGGACTCACCAACGGAACAAAGTACGGCGTTCTGGTGCTTGCCTGCATTAACGACAGCTGGACTGATATCAACGCCGAAAATCTTATTTACATCACTCCCGGCGAAGTTCCCAGTCCTGTGATCACTGCTGTTCCCGGCGACTGCAAGGTCACTGTTTCGTGGACTGAAGTTACCGGCGCTTCCAGATATTCCTTATACTATTATCTTGATGACGAGTTTAATTATGTAGGCAGTACGTCCGGTACTTCCATGGTCGCCGTCGATCTTACAAACGGCGTTAAATACGGATTCCTTGTGCTGGCGTGCGTTGATGATAATTGGACAGCAACGGATAAATCAAACCTTGTATATGCAACGCCTGAAGGATATCCCGACCTTATGTTCAATGTTAAGGCTGGTAACGCAAATGCTGTCGTTTCATGGGAAGAGCATCCCGATGCAACTCAATATGCAGTATTTTACTATCTCAATGGCAAGTACACTTCTGCAGGAAAGACAAGCGGAACATCGATCACAGTAAACGGTCTTACGAACGGAGTTGAGTATGGCTTTATCGCGAGGGCGCTTATCGATTCAGAATGGACAGAGTTCTCTTTCTCTGATCTTGTATATGCAACACCATTTATTGCTGAAAAACCAATAGTTATGGCAACACCCGGCGTGGGACAGGTATCCTTGTTCTGGGGGGCAATTTCCGGCGCGACCAATTATGCTGTTTTCGTAAAGGACGGCACCTCATGGAAGTCGCTTGGCGCGACCGGCACAAATAATAGCTACACTGCTACCGGACTTACAGGTGGCACGACCTATACCTTTGGCGTCAAGGCTTACGTTTATGGCACATGGAGCGAGATGTCCGATCCGGTATCCGCAACTCCTACGGCTGCTGTCACCCCTGCTCCCACCAATGTAAAGGCAGTTCCAGGAGACAGCAAGGTAACTCTCACCTGGGATGAAGTTTCCGGTGCGACAAACTACGCCGTGTTCCTGAGAAAAGGCACAACATGGCTCAAAATCGGTTCTTCCGGCACTAATACCACATTCACCTCCAGAGGTCTGGCGAACGGCGGCAAGTACTTCTACATGGTAAAGGCTTACGTCAACGGCGTATGGAGCGAGGAATCTGCGATCGTGTCTGCGATCCCGGTATGCATTACGCCGCAGAACGTAAAGGCTTCCGCAGGCGACAGCAAGGTAACTCTCACCTGGGACGCTGTTCCCGGCGCTTCTAACTACGCCGTGTTCCTGAGGAAAGGCACCGCGTGGCTCAAAATCGGTTCTTCCGGAGCAGGCACAACATTCACCTCCAGAGGTCTGGCGAACGGCGGCAAGTACTTCTACATGATTAAGGCTTACGTCAACGGCTCGTGGAGCGATGAATCCGCGATCGTATCTGCTATCCCGGTATGCATTACACCGCAGAACGTAAAGGCGGTGGGCGGCGCAGGTCAGGCTACTATCACATGGGACGCAGTAACAGGCGCTTCAAACTATGTTGTAATGGTAAAGAAAGGCACCAGCTGGGTAACGCTCGGCGCTGCCGGAACAAAGACAACATACACCGCGAAAGACCTTACAGGCGGAGAAACCTATTACTTCGTAGTCAAGGCTTATGTAAACGGCGCATGGAGCGATATGTCCGAAACTGTATCGGCTTCGGTATCTTAAATCAAAATAGTGCGATAGCCCCGGGCGTAGTGCCTGGGGCTTTTTTTTTATAATTTGAAGCATTTTTCAGAGGTGAACTTTACAAAGAAAGAATCTGTAATTATAAAAATATACAAAAAACAGGCAGTAAATTCGTTCATTTTCGCAAAACATAAACACGAAAAAAATGCAGATATGCATACCATTTTTTCTTGACAAAGTGGTATAATGTGGATATAATAAAAGTAAGACGCAGAAATGCGCAAAATGCCAGGAGGTGTATTAATGAATATCAAAAAACTATTGTCCGGCGCTCTGGCAGGGATAATGGCGATCACATCATCGGTCGCTTCAGTATCTCCCACAGCGTTCGCGGCAGATGACAGCACCTGGGATCTCCCGATGCTGCCGGCAGACGGTGCGGCACAGACCGTGATCGACAGTCAGTCCGTTAATGGCTGGGATTCTTTTGTCGTGGATCTGAGATCGTACGGCATAATGAACCAATTCACCACCGTCACGATCACCTGCGTGACCGATGAAACAGGAATCGTGGGCGGTGACGGAAAAGCTCCGGAGGCGGCGTTCGGCGTTGTCATCAACAACAACTGGGACAAAGCTACAATGCCCCGCTGCACCTATGACTCCAACAAGACGGTTTTTGAAATGACCCTCACCGCGGAACAGCTGGAGGACAACCCCGTATTCAAGGTTCAGAGCCAGATTCCCGCGGCTGCGACATTCACCGTGACGGTAAGCAATCTTACTGCGGACACTCGTGCAGCGATCTCTCTCGCTCCTCTCAGCGAGAATGTCACTGTGAACACTTATGACGCAAGCGACTGGATGGATGGCGGCAACTGCTTCGGTTCAGTCTCTATTCCTGCGGATAAGATAAGCTGCGATTACGACATTACCTACGGCGAAACCACCGTTAGCCAACTCCGCGAGAATGTCAAGTACATCAGTACGAGCGCGATCCCCTATTACGGCGACTCTCTGGACGCAGGCGCAGACGCATTCAACTACAACGTTGCGATTGTATGCGGGAACGGAGTTGTGGTCTCTACTATGTCCAGCGAGGATAGTTTTGATCTTACAAGCCCCGGCACTACATACATCGACAGTCTTTGTACCGACGAGCTGGACTCTTTCGTTGTCTACGAAATAAAAATCGAGATCAGTGCAAAGCTGTTCTGGAACGGCGAAATTTCAAAAAATCAGGCTGTAAGCGATAAGATCAGATTAGCTAAACCGAATACGCGTATCCAGCTTGAGATCGCTTATGACCCTCGTATCGCATTGCCTCTCCCTGCGGTAGACGAGTACTCAATGGTGCTCACCGCCGAAGAGGGACAAGATTGGCTTATCGGCAGCTATGCATATGCAGATTACATTGTGCCCGATCCCGTCGGCAAAACCTACGGCAACACCACCATTGGTGATCTGCGCAAAGTTCTCAAGAAATTTAATACCACCGCTAACACTTATTTGAGCGATTCGCTGAATGCAGGCGAGAACAACTTCATATACTTCATCGATCTGGAAGCGAATAATGGCGAGGATTACATTCGCTTCGGCAATGATTCGTTCAGGCTTACAGAAAGCGGTACCGTATATGTCGATAATTTTGACTACAACGGTACAAAG
>JALEOL010000035.1 GCA_022766785.1 Oscillospiraceae bacterium | reverse complement strand
GTCTGGCGGTCGCCGATGATAAGCTCACGCTGACCTCTGCCTATCGGTATCATGCTGTCTATTGCCTTGATGCCGGTCTGGAGCGGCACCGTTACCGGCTTTCTTGTGATAATGCCGGAGGCTATCTTCTCAATGGGGCGTGTTTCCTTTGCCAGAATAGCGCCCTTGCCGTCGATGGGCTGTCCCAGTGAATTTACAACTCTGCCCAGCAGCGCTTCGCCGACCGGCACGGACATGATGCTGCCTGTGCGCTTTACGCTGGAGCCTTCCTTGATATCCTCGTCAGAGCCGAGCATTACCGCGCCGACGAAGTCCTGCTCGAGGTTCATCGCCATGCACTGCACGCCGTTGTCGAATTCCAGCAGCTCGTTGAGCATACACTTCTCAAGCCCGTGGATACGCACGATACCGTCGCCGACAGTAACCACCGTGCCCACGTCGCCGAGCTGGAGCTTCGAGTTGTAGTTCTTTATCCGGGACTTTATCAGACCCGTTATTTCATCGGGGCGTAGATCCATTAAATACATCCCTTTCTTGTTAAATTATGCGGTCAGGCGATAACGCCGCCAAGCTCTTTCCTCAGACCCGCGAGCCTTGTGCGGACGCTGCCGTCCCAGCGTGTGCTGCCGTAGTCGATGACGACGCCGCCGATGAGCGCCGGGTCTACCTTTTCCCTGACGGAAACGGTCTTTCCGGTGACCTCGGACATCTTCACCCTGATCTTTTCAACAACAGCCTCCGACAGCGGAGCGCTGCTGGTAACGGTTATCTCAGCTATTCTGAAATACTCGTTGTATGACGCGCGGAAATTCCTGAGGATACCGCTGAAGCAGTTCATTCTCCCATATTCCGTCAGAACGCACAGCAGATTGCCGGTGTATTCCGACACGCCGCCCTCTCTGATGATATCTTTCATCATCGCAAGCTTTTCGTCCATGGTTATTGTGGGTGTGCCCAGCAGCTTGATGAATTCAGGATTTTCGGTGAAAGTGCGGTCAAGCGCGTCAAGCTCGCCGAGAATATCGCTGAGCTTATCCGGTATCTCCTCCGAACACAGCTCAAAGAACGCCCCGGCATATACCTTTTCAGCCTTGTCGTTCATAGAAGTTCCTTTCTCCGCCGGTCACTTTGCGGTGCCCACGTTCTCGAGGAAGCTGTTTATCAGCGCCTCGTTATCCTTTGCGGAAAGCTCCTTCTCAACGACGCTGGAAGCCGCCATGATGACGATATCCGATATCTGATCCTTTATCTCGTTGACGGCGCTCTGCTTTTCACGCTCGATGTTCTCCTCAGCCCTTGCCCTGATCTCCGCCGCCTTCTGGTTAGCTTCGCTGATTATCTCCTCCTCGCGGCGCTGCGCCCTGGCGGTAGCCTGCTTCATTATCTCCGCAGCCTCCTCCTTAGCGCTGGCGAGTCTTTCGAGATATTCCTGCTCGGTCTTTTCAGCGGACTCCTTCGCGCGCTTTGCCTCGGCTATCTCAGCCGCCGCCATTTCGTTGCGCTTGTCAAGCATTTTTCCAACCGGCTTGAACAGGAATATCCGGAAAAGGATAAAGATTATCAGCGTGTTTATCAGGGTGAACACTATGGTCCCGGGGTCGATGGTTACGAGCGGCAGGGCTTCCTGCGCTGCGCTTTCACTGATAAGTGTCAGCATTTGTTCCAACTCCTCCCTTTATGCTTTTTCGCTATTTCTTACTTGAACAGATTTGTCAGGTTGCTGAACAGCGGGTTTGCATAAAGGAGAAGCAGCGCGATTACCAGCGCGTACAGACCGGTGGTCTCAGCGAGCGCGTCACCGATGATCATGGTTCTTGTAACGGCGCCGGAAGCCTCGGGCTGTCTGCCGATAGCCTCAACTGCCTTGCTGGCGCAGATACCCTCACCGATACCGGGACCAAGACCGGCGATCATTGCTGTGCCTGCGCCGAGAGCGGAAGCGCCAAGTACGATAGCACTGGATAATGTCTGCATATCTGTCATTGTTAAGTTCCTCCATATCAGATAATAATACTATCCCCAAAGGGGAGTTCATACTAATAACCGTTTAAACGAAGGAAAAGGTTTGCAGAAAGACAGTGCCGATATCTAGGAAAAGAAACGCCGACGTACTGTATGTACGTCAAGTTTCTTTGACGACGATAGCGGTGCTGGATTTCGGCAAAGATTTCCTGAGTTTAAATGGTTATTAGTTTCAGCCTTGTTTTGCGGAAACCGCGAAATCACTCGCACTCCGCGCCGGAAATATACGCCATGGTAAGCGTGGAAAAGATGTACGCCTGGATCACCGCCGAGAACACATCGAAATACAGCGACATTACCGCCGGAACGAGTATCGCGAAGTGGCCCAGCGCGAAATAGATCAGTCCGCCGATTACCATACCTGCGACCATGTTGCCGAACAGACGCAGCGCCTGGGACACAGGATTTGCGATCTCGCCGATGATATTGAACGGCAGCATGAACGGCATTGGCTCAACAAACGACCGGAAAAAGCCCTTTACCTTTCCTGTCCTTGCGCGGTTCACCTGGGTCAGCACAAAAGTGATTATCGCGATGGCTCCGGTCACAGAGATGTCGGAGGTCGGGTTCTTGAGTCCGAAAAGGCTCATCAGGTTGTTCAGCAGCAGAAAACACAGAAGCGCGCCGATATAGGTGGTGTAGCCCTTGTATTTCGGTCCCATGGTGGTATCCACCATGTTTCTGGCAAAGGTCACGATCCATTCCGCCGCCGCCTGGCGCTTTGTCGTGGGGATTATCTCCAGCTTGCTTGTGAGAACTAGCATTACCACCAGCAGGATCAGCATGACTATCCACTGGATAAATACTGTCTCAGTGAGGTTCCACGTTATCCCGAACAGGTCGAAGCTTGCGATGACTTTAGGCCCGGTGACGGAAAATCCGCCCTCAGATACCAGAAGCAAAGCTGATGGCATATCCTTTCATTCCTCCTTTAATATTGGTCACGGCTGAAAACTTCGTTCCCGGTTTTCAGGGGCGCCCAGTTTATTTATCTTTCTTACGCTGCGGACGCGTTTCCCACAGAGTTCTTATCGTGATTATCACCCTGGGGAAAAACAGCGGCACCACCGCGGTAACAAGATCAATACAGGGAAGCACGCCTGCCGCGGTCATCACCAGGAAAAGCCCCAGATATCTGACGCAGTACAGCGTGTTCATATAGCGCTGCGCGGACTTTGCACCTCTGCGCAGGGCGTTTTCGGCTGTAATGCTCATCAGGCAGAAATTGCCCACTGCGGCGATATTCCCCCACACGCCGCCCAGCAGCAGGGAATATTTCATACCGAACGCAAAAAACAGCACGAGAAGCAATGCGAAATACACCGCATTTATCGCGAGCAGCCAGGGGAGCATCGAGCGAAGCTCCTGCCGGGTGACGTTATATCTTTTCTCCGCCATTGCCACCTCACTGATGTCCGTGGTCGTCGTAGTAATCGTTGTCCCGGCGGTCGCTGAGGTAGCTGCGGTACTGCGATTTGTCGTCCTTTGCGAACAGCCGTATCATCTTCATGATGTGGCTTATCGCGCCGCTTATCATGAATACAATGCCGAGGATAATGCACACCACCATGACCCAGCCCGGCAGCTCGTAGTGCTCTACGACGTAGTGCCCCCCGACGATGAACACCAGCAGCGGCGCCAGAATGACGAACGCCAGCTGGCTCGCGACCGCCCACGCCGCAAAAGGGTTTTTCTTCCCGTCCATTATCTGGTGACAAACTGCTGGAGCCGCCAGCCGTCGTCGGTCATCACCATATCGACGGTGTAGGAAGCGTCGGGCTGACTGACCTCGGAGCTTTCCTCGGCGGTGCCGATAACGGTCTCCAGTCTTTCGTCATATACGCCGACTTCCAGGGTGCATCTGCCCTCCTCGACATAATCTATCGTAATGGAGCAGCTCACCCAGCTCTTGGAGGGGTCGGGGGTGAAATCCGAGCTTATGCCCAGCACCTCGACAGTCTCGTACTTAACAGTATCGTCCGCCTCAGCGGTGGAGCCTTCCGGGGGTGCCGTGGTCTCTACCCTGCGCTGTATCTTTCTGTTGGCGTACACGGCAAGTCCGCTGCCGTTGATATCCGTGAGTATCTTTTCCGCCGCGTCCTCAACATATACGGAGCGCACCAGCTCCTGTATCTTCCGCAGGTCATAGTCGGTGTTGTTCACGGTGTAATAGCCGTCCTCGGGAAGATTTCCGTAAGGCTCGTCGTTGTGGTGAAGCCCCTCGGTCACGAACAGGCGGAGTATCTCGTGGCTGCTGTCCAGCAGGTCGTGCGCCGCAAGCCCTGCGTCCTCACGGTACTCCTCGGTAAGATAAGATGTGTCCTTCGAGGATACCTGCTCAGGCTGGCTTTCGTCCTTTCCGTCTTTTCCCAGGAGCATTACTGCCGCGACTACCGCCGCCGCGCAGGCAAGCCCTGCGATTATCACTGTTGCTATAAGAGGTGCGAGGTTCTGTTTCTTTTTGCTGCTCATTGGGTGATGCTGCCTTTCCCGGAAATATTATGCCTTGTCAGCTGATTTGTTATCAAAGGAGATAGCCTCGGGGAATGCGCTGCGGCTGTCCTCCTTGGAAAGGAATGTCGTGTTGACATAGCCCTGGATTATCGCCCCGTCGGTCACGGCGATAGTGGAAGCGTTGATATCGCCGAAAACGATAGCGTCGCGTTTAAGCTCTGCCTTTCCGCCTATCTCCAGCTTTCCTCTTATCCTGCCGTTGACGTCGGCGTACTGGGACGTGAGGTCGCCGATAAGTATGGTATCGCGATCCATGCGGAGCTTTCCCTTGAGATTAAGGTTCCCCTGCATAGCCGCAGAATTCATGTTCGCATTATTGCACTTGATATCCCCGACTACCTTTCCGGACATATCAATGTCGCGTGTAGTCTCGACGTTGCCCTTGATGTTGCCGTCCACCTGCATGTTGGCAAGGCTGCGCACGTTTCCGTCGATGATAGTGTTACGGGAGATGACCGTCACCTCGTCGGTGTCGCTGGGCGCGTCTATCGGCTTTCCGGACGGTGTGGGCGGAACTCCTCCGTTACCTCCGAAGCCGCCGCCGTTATTACCACCGAAGCCGGAGCCGCCGTTTGCTCCGGGAGCGGTGTTCTGCTGGGGCTGCTGGCGGTAGTATGGGGTATCAAGGGGAACGCCTGCCTGGGGATCCTGCTGCCCTGCGCTGTACTGGTATCCCCCCTGCTGCGGCTGAGGTGCAGCCTGCGGCTCCGGCTGAGGATTCTGCGGAGCCTGCGTACCCTGCTGCGCCGCCTGGATACTTACAGTATCCTGCTGTGGTTCTGTCAGGTACTTGTCCAGCTCAGTGGGCTGAGCCGGCTTTTCGTTCCGGTTCTCGCCGTTTTCCTCAAGACCGTCCTTTTTCCACAGTTCCTTGACTGCCTGTGAAAAATTATCCTTGATGCCCATTTTATTGTCCTTTCTTTTTCAGCCGTAGTGATCCTTTACGCGAACGGGCCGGTGAACTGTACCGGCTTTGTGTCGTTGTTTATCTTATCGAATTTATATCCCTCGTTCACCAGCACCTGGAGCACGTCTCCAAGCACCAGCACTGTGTTTGGCGTTGACGCGGAGTCGTGCATCAGCACCACTGACCGGTAATTCACCGCGATATCCCGTGGTATGGAGTTGTACATATCCGTCCAGTTTGCACCGCCGGCGTCGTTGCTGTCAACGTTCCAGTCGAAGAACCGGAAACCGCGCCGGGTCATTTCCTGGATTATGTGATCCCGGGTATCAGCGTTGAAATCATTCACGCTGCCGCCGGGGAAGCGGAATATCTCAGTTCTGATCCCGGTCGCCTCGTATATGATCTCCCATGCCTCATGGAAATCCTCAAGATACGCCTCCACGGAGGAATATATATCCTTGTAAACGTGGGAAGCGCTGTGTACGCCGATAGTGTGCCCTGCGTCGGCTATCGCCCTGAGCTTTTTATAGCAGCTTTCAGTGCGTGTGGGCACCACGAAGAACGTCGCCTTTATGTTGTACTGCTCGAGATAGCTGAGAATGCTGTAGGTGTTTTCGGACGGGCCGTCGTCAAAGGTGAGGTAGACCGTACCCTCCTCGCGCACATAGTCGCTCTCGTCCGGTGCGGAAACGGTCATCTCGGGATAGATATCCGCATACAGGCTCTGCGGCTCCTGCGTCACGGAAGCAGGCTCCTGTGTGTCCACGGTGGGATCTTCGGCGCTCTCCTGCGGAGAAGTTGTCCGGGGAGCGCTCTCCTCAGTGCCCGGATCGTCCGCGATCGCCTGCGCTGACGGCTCTTTTCCGTGGAGGATATATTCCACCAGATCGTCGTCAGACAGACCGCTTCGCTGATATATGTCGTAAAATCCCTTTACGGTAGGCTCGCGCTCACCGCTGAGGATCTCGGCGTAATACTCCAGCTTCTGGTTATCCTGAGTCAGCTGCTCCTGCTTCTGGTTGCTGTTCCAGAGGAGCACAGCGAACACAACGCAAAGCACCAGCGGAACAAAGAACAGTATGCAGAGGACTGTTTTTATCAGCACTTTGAAGAATGCCACACTGCCAAACTGCATATCAAGACCTCATTTGTATTTTCAACGCTTCCGGCTGAATACCGGGAACGTATGATCTCATTCCGGGACAGCCTTCAGGAAATGCTTCTGCCCCTATTATTTAATGATACTATAAAACAGCGTTTTTGTCAATAGCAACACAGCCTAAAAAGTCAATAAATACCCGAATCATGGACAAATTATGCTTTTTTGCCAGGCGGTATATGGGCAACATGCACAAAAATCCGCGCAAAATTTCTGCCGAAAAAACACGGCTGCGCGACACTCCCACCCGGAAACATCACACAGCCGTGAAATAAACAACTTTAGAGGTGACCTTTAATCCTCGATATAAACGCGCTTCATTCTGCAATCGTTGAGGGGGCGGTCGCTGTAATCCGTCTTAACTCCGGCAATCTCGTCAACGGCGTCCATGCCCTCCACTACCCGTCCGAAAGCAGCGTACTGCCCGTCAAGGAAGAAGCTGTCCTTGTGCACGATAAAGAACTGGGAGCTTGCGGAGTTGGGGTTCTGCGCCCTTGCCATGGAGATAACTCCGCGCTCGTGCCTGATGTCGTTGGGAACGCCGTTCATCAGGAACTCGCCCTTTATCTTGTTCTTTGCGCCGCCCATGCCGGTGCCCTGGGGGTCGCCGCCCTGGATCATGAAATCCTTGATCACTCTGTGGAAGATAAGCCCGTCATAGAAGCCGTCCTTAACGAGTCCCAGAAAGTTCTCCACCGTGACAGGCGCCTTGTCCGGATAAAGCTCCAGCTTTATCTTCCTGCCGTTTTCCATTTCGATAACTACCATGATAATTCTCCTTTAATATTGATATCTGCGCCGGCACAGGGGTCTTTACCAAATCGTCCGTGCAGTATGAATTGCTTGTCAGCCGGCGTAGCTTCCGCTGTATATTCCGGTGATCATCAGCGACAGGAACCTGAAATCGCCGCCGAGGTCGATCTCCTCTCCGGTACCAGCGCCGTGTATTCTTACCACCGGGCGCAGCACGTTGGTGTTATGCTTTACCACCACCCCGTGGCGGCCGTCCGAAAGGGACACCATTGTGCCCACGGGATAGGGGTTGAACGACCGCAGGAACGCCGCCACCACATCATAATCAAAGTGCACGCCGCAGCCGCCGAGCATGTATTCCTCAGTCTCCGCCACTGACCACGGACGGCGGTAAGGGCGGTTGGAGGTGAGAGCGTCGAACACGTCCGAAACGGTGATTATCCTTGCGATAAGCGGTATTTTTCTGCCGGACAGCCCCGTGGGATATCCGGTGCCGTCGAATTTCTCCTGGTGAAACAGCACCCCCGAAAGGACATTGGCGCTGTAGCCGCCGGAGCGCTTCAGTATCTCATAGCCGATGAACGGGTGCTGCTTTATCTTCTCGAACTCATCATCGGTGAGCTTTCCGGGCTTGACTATTATCTCGTGGTCGATGTTGGATTTTCCGATGTCATGCAGCAGCGCAGACACGATAACTTCCTTGATATCATGCTGGGGCAGGTGCAGCTCGTGGGCAATACTGGTGGAGAGCATAGCCACCCTCAGGCAGTGCTTGTAGGTATAGTCGTCGTAATTCTGGAGAGCTATCATCTGGTTTCCCAGGTAAGACGAATCGTTCCCGATATCCACAAGGATATCGTCCGCGATACCGTCTACCTGCTGCATAGCTTTCTGGGAAAGCTCCTTGATCTCGCCCTCGCTTTCGAACACCGAACTCAGCTCATTGAGCGCCCTGCCGATGTGCTGATTTTTGATCTCCTCCGCCGCCTGCGCCGCAGAGAGCACCGGAGCGTTGACGTGCTCCTCTTTCGGTTCATCGCCGCCTTTTATGGTAATGTTCTTTATGCCCTTGCTTTTCAGCAGGTCGATCATATCGCTGGTGATCATCGTTCCCTTCATGAGAAGGGTCTTGTAATCCCTGGCAGATGAGGAGGCAACGTCCTTTTCAAGCACCATTCCCTCGGTGACGTTTTCAATCGGAACAATTATCATTGTGAGCACTCCTGACTGTGAAAAAATCACTGATACTAATACCCATTTGAAATCAGTCGATCTTCGCCTTGGTTCAAACGGTCATTAGTATCAGCCCCAGAGGGGAGAGGGGTAAACCCTTGCATTAATGCTGTTTCTGAGAGTATCCCGTGCGGAGTCCACGTCCGCCTCGTAGGTCACGCCGAACCACCTGCTGTCCGTGGTGAGGTTCTGCACCCTGAATCCGCTGCCGTTTATCTCAGCGTCCACCGCATCGGCGATAGTAAGCTCCGCTTTCGGCTCGTCATCGGGGAGCTTTTCCAGGAACGCAGAAAGCTGCCGCTCCAGACGGGGCAGGAACTCCACACCGAAGCCCCACATGCTCATGGACACGGTGTCCTCCTCGCCCAGTATCCTCAGTTCGCCGCAGTGGTCGCCGGAGATCACTCCGTCAGCACCCCGGGCGATCTTTTTTGTCTCCTCAACGCTGGTGAGAAGTCCCCGGGGATCGGTCTTGCACACGCCGCGGTTCACCGTGCCGAAATCCGACAGGGTGTTCTTCAGCATAAATCCCACGGAGCAGGCTTCGGCGGCTGCGGACGTGCTGCTGAGAAATCCGCCCAGCCGCAGGAACGCGTCCCTGCCGTAGAAATCGTCTGCGTTCACTATCGCGAACGGTTCGTGGAGCGCCTCCCGGCAGCACCACAGAGCCTGCGCAGTACCCCAGGGCTTCGTCCTCCCGGGGAAATCTCCGCCCCGGCAGGGAAGCTGATCCGGGGACTGGAACACATAGTCTGTCGCAATGCGCTTTTCCACCCGTGCGCCGATAGTTGACCGGAACAGCTCCTCGATATCCCTGCGGATAATGAACAGCACCCGGTCGAAGCCGGCGCGAATGGCGTCATAAACGGAGTAATCTATCAGCAGCTCGCCGTCCGGCCCCAGCGGTTCAAGCTGCTTTATCCTTGTGCCGAAGCGTGTGCCCATGCCTGCCGCAAGGACTACCAAAGTCATTTTTGCCATGACTGCACCCCCTTGTTTAATTCGGAATTATGAATTCGGAATTCGGAATTATTGTTACCGCTTCGCGGTAGATCTGATTGTATGCGAAGTCAAATGCTGCCCAGTAACAGATTTCAGCTTTGCGATTATGCAGTTCCTTTTTAACCTGCATACGATCCTGATCCTTCCCCGAAGGGGACACATTCAATTCCGAATCTGGTTTCGCACAAAGCTGCACTGATCTTCTAAAACAAGTGGCTTTGTGCGCGAAACCCCACATTCCGTATTCCGAATTCACTTCATTCCCTCGATAGAAGCGTTTATCTTCGCCAGCTTCTCCTCTGCCTTTGCGAGCTTTGCGCGCTCGTTCTCGATCTGCTGAGCCGGAGCCTTTGCGAGGAATCCGGGGTTGTTCAGCTTCTTTGACAGGAACTCGATGTCCTTTTCAGCGGCTTTCTTTTCCTTGTCCAGACGTGCAAGTTCCTTTTCCTTGTCAACAAGCTCGCCCATCGGGATAAATACA
>JALEOL010000093.1 GCA_022766785.1 Oscillospiraceae bacterium | reverse complement strand
CCTTGCCCTCTGCTGTGGGGGCTGAATGGGACTTTGTTCCCTGCTCCGGAAGGGGCGCTGTATTTGCCGCAGAAGTCGAGAGATACACATCTCCCTCGCGGCTTATGTTGTAAGTGTTCTGCGTGGTGGGGAGCACCTTGCCCTCTGCTGTGGGGGCTGAATGGGACTTTGTTCCCTGCTCCGGAACGGGCGCTGTATTTGCCGCCGGGGTCGAGAGATACACATCTCCCTCGCGGTTTATGCTGTAAGTGTTCTGCGCGGTCGGGAGCACCTTGCCCTCTGCTGTGGGGGCTGAATGGGACGTTGTTCCCTGCTCCGGAACGGGCGCTGTATTTGCCGCCGAAGTCGAGAGATACACATCACCCTCGCGGATAATGTTCTGAACGTTATCCCCGGCACTGTTCTGAAGATATCGTATATCCCTGCCGCCGAAGATCGTGCTGTTGACATACTCATCGCCGCCGCTGCCGGTATTCATCAACAGACTGACCGCATTCTTGATGCTGCTGTAATTTACCTTCCCATTGTCCCCGGTTATCGCCGAAAGAGACTCCGCGCCGTTCAGCACATTGATCCTGTGGCTGTCTGCCGGCTTGCCGGAATACCTCTCGGATACTGTGCGGAAGTTCCTTGCCGCAGCTGCCGGAGCTTTTCCGGTGGGATCTGCATAATAGCTGTTCTCCACAGAATTGCCAAGATAAAGGTCGCCTGCCCGGTTCAGCGTGTAGCTGTTGCTCTCCCCCGGCAGCACCCTGCCCTCAGTGGAATAAACGACAGTATCGCCGCCTGCTGACCTGGTATTCTCTGAATGACCGGAACGCAGTTCTGCCGCAGTCCTGTCCATTATACCGCTGCCGTTTGAGGGCATGACTTTACGCCGCTCCATTATCCGGCAGACAACGTCCCTTGCGATGTCTGTTACGACGCCCTCGCGGCTGCTGTTGCCGCGCTGCCCGTAAACGCTGCGAATGAAGCGGTGTATCTCCTCAATTCCCTTCCCGGAAAAACTGTCCGCGATCCTGCCGGTCACTCCCTGCATCTCCTCGCTGTCTGTTGCCTTTAACAGAAGCTCGGTCACGCTGCGGCGGATATCCTGCGGCTCGTCAATGCTTTTTACCCTGCCGACAGCCTGCCTTTCAGCTTCGCCGCTGCCGGACGACAGCACGGTGTTCTGATATCGCTTTTCGGTCAGAATAACGTCCAGATTTTTCACCGTCTGCGCTATTCTCTCCGCAATATCCCCAGGGTCTCCGTTTTCCAGCTCTGCCGCGGCAAGCTCTGAAGCAATTCTCTCATCAGAACCCGGCAGGGCTGTGACAAGCTGCTCCGCCGCCGAAAGAATACGGGTGCGGCGCTCCTCCGGGGCTGCTTCGGCGGTGCGAAGCTCCTCAAAGACGGAATACAGTTTTTTCTCCTGAACGCTGTCCGAATTGCGCAGTCTCTGCTCCAGCCGTTCAATTACCTGAACCTCGGCAGCGGACAGATCACCCGCGCCGGTGTGACGTTTCATCACACTGGTAAGCAGACTGCACATCATCTGCACCGAGCAGCTATCATCGTTCTTCCGGGTAAGCATATCCGAAAACGCATTAAGCTGCTCCGAAATGCGCTCGGTCTGTAGTATCCGCTCTGTGATCTCCGCCGATATTCTCTGCTCCGTCTGTCTCTGGCGGCGCTGAGCCTGCTTTATGTACATGTCCGGGAAATAATATCCCGGCTGGGCGTTCTCCACAAGCCTGCGGATATTCTTGTTCCCGAAAAGCTGCAGGATGAGCCTTGAGGAGAAATTGTTGATGATCGTCTCGTTTCTCCCCGTGGTCTCGGGCTGCGATTCTTCAATAAGGAATACCAGACCCAGCCTTTCCCAAAGCTGACCAACGCCCACAGTGAACCTTGAACCGATCTCCTCAGAAAAGCTGCTGTCGGGCTGCATAGGAACGCAGACCGGTCTTATGCCGCCGAACAACGGCAGTGGAACGATCCCGCTTATATTATGTTTTAACATTGCTGCTGACATCATTCCGCCACCTTGCTTCGTGCCTTAAAGCACGTTAATGATCTCCCCGTGGATCAGTTCGATCGAGGTTATTGAAACGCTTTCGCTCATTGCGTCAAGCGTGCCGTAATCTATTTTAACAGGCATTGTATCAAGCACCGTCCATATCTTGACCGGGGTGCGTGCGCTGTCCATCATCGTAACTATCATAGGGTATCTCATCTGCATTCCTGCCTGCACCGAAGTGAACCACAGCGACAGCGGCTCAAGCGAGGCAGTTCCTCTTTGCAGAACGATATTGTCGTATTTCATACCCCTTGGGAGATAGATCGGAGAAGTGAAATTGCCGCCCTCTGCTATCTCATCGTATTCCAGCTGTGCACCTAGTCCGGATACGGAGGAAAAATTTCCTCTCAGCTCTATCGGGGCGATTAACACAGTGAAATTACTGCCTGTATGCTGGCTGTCCATGTGTCACCTCCGCTATTTCTCAAAAAGATTTTTCTTCTCCTTCTGACCGCTCAGCTTCTTGTTGATATCCGATACGCTGGAGCACCACCTGCGGCGCTCGCGGTGATCGAGATCCATCAGCTGATCGTGCGACCAGTGGAGATAGTATCCCAGAAAAGACATTTCTTCATAGAGCTTATCTTCGGGATATAAGGATAGCTCTACTTTTCTAAAAAATCCAAAGGAAGGTCGAATTCCTTCTCACAGTGGGGGCATATCACCTTGTAGGACGGAACGTCCTGCATATTTATACGCTGATAAAGATCCTGCAGAAACGCCATGTCGATTGTGAACAGGTTTTCTATGACGCGGTTGTTTATGACCTGGAGCGTGCCCAGCTTTGTCACCACTCTCGAAAGCAGGATTATCGTCAGATAGCCCGGGTTCTGCTGAACGCGTGGGTCGCGAAGGGGTATTATCTCATCAGCGGCAGTCGCCAGGCGCATGGTGCCTTTTTTGTGCACCTCGCCGTTCTGGTCAACATAGCCCCTGGGAAGTTCAAATTCATATTCTGTCTGGAAGCTCAATTTTTGTCCCTCTCTGCCTATATCTGGCATTTTTACAGATATTTCAAATTGCGCGGTGTTGCCTTAAATAAAGCACAATCCCGCCACCGAGTTTCCCCGATGGCGAGCTGAAACGCGAAACATTATTCACGCTGATTATTGTGCCGTATCACATTAGTTCTCAGAAGGTGTAGCGGAATCCATAGAACCGCCGTCTATTCTGTTGACGCCCTCGTGGCATATCTCAAGCGACTCGATAGCTACCTCGCCGCCAAGACCGCTGAGGTCGGGAGCGGTGTAGTGAGTGGGCCATGCGTTGATGATCTCCCAGCTGGGACCGTCTGCGCCGGTGTCGTCGAGCAGCTTGATAGTGATGGTCTTGCGCTCGATGCCGGTGGGGCCGGAGGTGTTATCGGAAGCGACTGTGTGCAGCCACTCCATCATCTCCAGGGAGCCGACAACGCCCCACTTGAGGGTAATGTTTCCGTACTTGGTAAGTCCGGCAAGCTTTCTGGGGGTCGTGCGTACCTCGTTGCCCTCTCTGTACTCGATAACGTCAACGGAAATATCAGCACCCGAAACCTCGCTGAAGCCGGCAGCCTCGGTGCCATTGAACTCTACCTTATATCTGAAATTCTTAAACGGATATCTGATTTCAGGCATTTACTCTCATTCCTTTCTCAAACAAAATCAACCATTGCTTTCGCTGGTATACTGACCGATCTTAAAGATCACGAACTCAGCCGGCTTAACGGGAGCTACGCCGATAACGCAGATCAGACGGCCGTTGTCGATATCGTCCTGCGTCATAGTGCTGCGGCCGATCTCAACAAAGAATGCCTCGGAAGGAGATGTGCCTGCCAGAGCGCCGCTTCTCCAGGTGCTTGCGAGGAACATTTCGATAGTCCTCTTAACTCTGCCCCAGAGCGCTTCTGTGTTCGGCTCGAATACTACCCAGTTGGTGTTTGCTCTGATGGATTCCTCGAGATAGATGAACAGTCTGCGGACGTTGATGTACTTCCATGTTGCGTTGGAGGTAGCTGTTCTTGCGCCCCATACTCTTATGCCTCTGCCGGGGAAGGAGCGGATAAGGTTTACGCCCTTCGGGTTGAGGAGATCCTGCTCAGCGGTGTTATAGCTGCTTGCAAGACCGGTGCATGCTCTTACGACCTCGTTTGCCGGAGCCTTATGTACGCCGACGGTGTTGTCGGTGCGCGCATAGATACCGAGCATTGAGCCGGAGGGAGGAGCGATGATGTTCTTCTTGGACAGCGGATCGAAGATCTGGATCCACGGATGATAGAACGCAGCGTAGTTGGAGTCGAACATGTCTCTGTACTCCAGAAGCTCGTCGGTCTTCTTTCTGTCCTTGGGCATATCCAGAACAGCGAAGCGGCTCTTGAGGTTCTCGCAGTGAGCGATCAGGGACATCTGTACCTCGGGGATAGTGATGCCGGGTACTGCCATGAGGCTTACGTCGGAGTTCTCAATGAACGCCTGGATACCGGTACGCTTGCCGGGGCCCTCGTCCTTACCGATGTAATCAGCTGCAGTAGCGCCTGCAACGTTACCGTCGGTACCGCCGGAGAGCTGGAGAATGATAGCGTCGCCCTTGCCGCCTACTGCCTCGAACGGAGAAGTGATAGCAGCTGCAGGAACAGGAGCAGGAGCGCCCTCCTTCTTGTCCTTGCCGTCAGCTGCGGGCTTAGCTGCTGCGCCAGCCTTGATCTCGCCTACCTCAACGGAAACAAGCTCGCTCTTTGCCATTCTGGACTTGATGTAGTCAGCGGACTCGGTGTTGAGGGAAACAAAGAGGTAATCCTCCTTAACGTCGCCGTACTTTACGGAAACATCGATCTCGCTGCTCTTGATGAACTTTGTGGGAACAAGGTTCTTGTCAATGATAGAGGGATTTACCGGGTTCTCGAAGGTGATGGTCTTTTCCTCGATAGCGGTGATCTTGTTATAAACGGAGGTCTTTCCGTCAGCAAACTCAACCACATCGCCGATGGTGAAGCCGTCAACGCTTCTTACCACTGCGTCGTTGCCGTTTACCTCATAAACCTGGGTCTTTACTCTGGACACAGGAGAAACGGTGACCTTTATCCGGTTGCCCCACTCGCCGGGGTTCTTTGCTGTGAAGCTGAGAACAGAGTCGCTCTTTGTTGCAGCGCACTTTGCGTCAGCAGGGCAAACACGCATTACGAAGGCTCTGGAGCCACCGTTGATGAAGAAATGCTCTACCGCATAGGGCAGATATCTCTTGTCGCCGAACTTTGTTTCGGATAAGTAACCGCCGAAGATACGAATGTAGTCACTGAAGCTGGTAACAAGCTGCGGCTTGCCGATAACATCGCCCTTTTCTGCGAATCCGACAAAACCTGCTGTGCTTGTGCCAACGCCTTCCATAGGCACGGCGCCCGACTCGTATTCCTCAACATACACACCGGGGGATAAATACTCTGGCATAACTGTTCCTGATTTCCTGCGCGTGATTGCGAGGAAAATCAGTGCCTCCTCTCAAAATAAAATATTTAGCAAATCTGCCCTTAGCAGATAAACTACAGGTTCACTGTGCTCCGAAAACGAGGTCTGCATATTGCCGCAGGTCGTCTTTCAGCACGATTATGTTGTTCTTGCGCTGCTCCTTTACAACGGCTCTCAGCAGGTGCCTCATGCCGATGGGAGCGCCCTCCGCCGCCGCCAAAAACGCAGCGTGAACAACGCAGTTTTTGATGTTTCCTCCCGCTATCTTGAAGTTCTCCGCAAGGAAGCCGAAATCAACGTCCTCTGAAAGCGGTGCGCTGGTATCCAGCATCTTTTTCCACAGCAGCGCTCTCGTTGCCGGGTCGGGGAACGGGAAAGATATCACAAAGCTTATCCGGCGCATAAACGCCTCGTCGATATTCTGAAGCAGATTGGTAGCCATAAGCACCACTCCGTCATACTCCTCCATCTGCTGAAGCAGGTAGGCTGTCTCAATGTTAGCGTGCCTGTCGTGGGAGTCCTTGACCTCGGAGCGTTTGCCGAAAAGCGCGTCTGTTTCGTCAAAGAAAAGCACGCAGTTCGCGTTTTTCGCCTCGGTAAACACCTTTCTCAGGTTCTTCTCGGTCTCTCCTATGTACTTGCTGACTATCTGCGACAGCTGCACCTTGTACAGCTGCATATGGAGCTGGTTGGTTATGACCTGCGCCGCCATGGTCTTGCCGGTTCCCGGAGGACCGGAGAACAGCAGCGAAAGCCCTCTGCCGTAGGCTGCCTTTTTGCCGAAACCCCACTCGTTGTAAACCGTGTGGCGGTACCGGATATGGGTGCAAGCCTCTTTCAGCAGTTTTATTTCAGACTCGGGAAGGACAAGATCCTCCCAGTCGTATGCCGGCTTTATCGGCGTTGCGAGGGCGTCAAGCCCTACGACTACCTGGTCGTAGCAGCTCTGGTGCATCAGCTCCGCCGAAACGCTGCCGCTGCCTGATATCTCAGCCAGTGACGCCGCCCGGTCAGCCGCCGCCTTTATCTGCCCCGCAGTGAAGCGGAATTTCGCTGCAAGCTCCTGCGCGGTGATCTCGCCGTCGAAGCTGCGATCCCTGAGATAATGCTCCCACAGGGTAAGGCGCTTTGCCTCGTCCGTTTCGGGTATCTCGAAATCAAGCTTGGTGAGCTTTTCGCCCAGCCTTGCGCCGTTCCACTTTTTCTCGCTTGTTATATACAAATGCGTTCCGAGCTGCTCCGCTGCGCCGTTCAGCGCGGTGGAAAACTCGTGCAGTTTGTCAGTAATATCCTCGTTCAGGAAGCATTCGAAGTCGGTAATGCACACCGCGCAGCCCTCAAGCCTTGCGATAGTGACCGCCCGGCACAGAGCCGCAGTGATACCGTCGCTGTTAAGAAGCGAAGCCGCTCCGATGAACAGAACGCTCTCCCCCACCGTCTGCGCGCAGTGCTTTACCAGAAATCTCCGTCCGCTGCCGCGCTTGCCGACAATATACGCCACTAAAGTACTGCCCTCCTGCGAATGGAGCACAGATCCTGCCGCTCTCTCCATGATGTCGCGGTCAACGCACATCGGGGAAAGCTCCGTACCGCGCCGGAAGAACTCATACTCGCTGCCGGGAGCAGTGCCCGTCACGAAGTCCGCCACCGCTTTTGACAGGCGGATAAGGCGGCTGCTGAGCGTGCCCTCCTCCGTGGTGCAGAGGTATTTTGTAAGCACCGAGCTGTCGGAAAACGCGGAGTAGTAGTCGTATATATTATCACCGACCTCCGCCCAAAGCTGAATGGCGATATCGGTGGAGAGAGTTTTTTTGGTGATGTCGTCCTGAAGAAAGGCGAACATCTTCTCGTATTTTCTGTTAAGCTCACAGCACAGCAGCGTGAGCACCACGGCGTACTGGAAAAAATCAAGCCCGAAGCTCGCTCCCAGGCGCACCAGCGGAAATCCTGCGCCGCTTTCGGCCGTGGCGTTATACCTGCCGATGAAATGATCCCGAACCATGTCCAGTTCCTTAGCTTCCTCATCAGTCAGGGAGGAATAGGCGGTGGTCTCGGTCACATTTTCAAGGCTGCTTTCAAATTCCTCACGCGTGACGACAACGCCCATAATGCTTTGCAGCGTGTTATTGGGACTGACCCATGCGTGGTATTTGTACAGGTAATATATATGCAGGTCGAGTATCTCGGAAAAACGGTCAAGCAATTCTCTCTGAGAAGAAAACGGTTTTCCCGACATCGAAAAGTCAATGCTCATTTACTGATCCTCCGGGGAGTGAAGCACGGAAAAGATCCTGTTCCATGCCCATTCAGTCAGCGAAGCCGCCTCTGTGAACTGCTGCCACGCGGTCTGCGCGGAAATCAGCGGATCTGGGACAAAAACGGAATACCGGAGTATCACCTGGTCTTTGTCAAGAATGAAACAGCCCTCCGCAAGCTCGGAATTGAGCGAATTAAGCTCCCTCAGCAGCCTGTCCTGACATTCCTCGGGAACGCTCCAGGGATAGCGGCTGAAAATGCACAGACGGTCTGCGTCCGGCGCTGTCACGGCGCATTTCCACTTGTGAGAGCCGCTGCACAGGATAAGCTGAACGCTGTTTTCCTGCGCGGCGTAGGATATACCTGCCAAATCAAGCTGCGCCATAAATCTATGCAGTATATCCAAAGCCTATACCTCCGATCAACCGCCAAACCACGACAATTCCGCCGCGGGAAGGCTCTGGGCGTCCGCCGGTATCTGACAGCAGGAAAAGGTTCCTGTGGGGGCGTCGTTCTCCGGGAGAGTATCCCCGAATTGCGGTATCCCCTCCGAAAGCACAGGGCATGTATCGCTCTGCGCCTCCCGGCTCAACGACTGCTGCTCCGCAATGGATAGCAGCGCAAGGTTACTTCCTACGCCGCCTGCCGCAAGCGCCGCCGCAAGCTGGGATATCTCACCTGCGCCTGCCCCTGCCGCCAGGAGCGCTGCGAGCTGTGGGGCGTTGTTCCTGCTCTGGCTGTTCTTCAGGTCGCTGCGCGTTTTGCTGCTCTGCGACTTGTTCTGCCTGGGGCTTCGCGATGTCTGCCTGTTCATCATTTCCCGTCACCCCTGCAAGGAAGTCGTTAAGCATATCCAGACCAGACCGCTCATTATCGTCCGGTGGGATATCCTCCTGTAGCCGGTCGATCTCCTCGGCAACGCTCTCGGCGAAGCCGTCTGATGAAAACAGCTTTTCAGCCGCCTTCACATTTGCCTGCGCTCTGGTAAGGACTGTCAGAAGCCTGCGCTGCTCGGCAGCCTTGCGCTCCAGCATGGCTTTCTGCCGGTCGCGCGCCCATTCCAGAGCCCTCCGCCGCTGAATGCCGTCGGGGGAATTGTCTCCCTCCAGCGCCTTTAGCTGCGAATTGTACTCGGAGAGCTGCGCCTTGTCATTTGCGGTAACAAGGTAGGGATAGACCGTTTTCATGGTCTCGATGTTGTAGTGCTCCATCGGGGTGTCCTTTATCGCTCCGCTTTCGTTCGCGAGCTTTCTGAACACCTCAAGCGTGGTGGAAGCTCCCCTGATACTGTCCAGGACGATCCCCACCGCTGACTGGGCGTGCCGGTTGAATACGACCTTTGCCTCAGTGCCGTCCACCTTGTTTTCTATTGCGTTCTGCATGAGGACATTCTTTTGCTTCGGCGAATCCGGTATAGGTCTGCCCAGCGCCCTTGAAAGACAGGATGTGAACATCTGCTTCCCCTGACCTGCCATCACAGCTGCCGCCATATTTCCGCCGTTGAACGCATATGCCGCGAATCTGTCCGTGAAGCTGCCGTTTTCCAGCTGCTCCCGGGAGTGGCGGTACATCGGGAAATCGTGCTTCCTGCGAAGCTGACGCTTTCTTTCCTCTGACATGGGAGTATCAGCGCTGCGGCGGTTTTCCGCAGTTATCCCGGAGGTATGTTCTGAACCGTGTTCAGCTTCAGTCCGCTCTGAACCAAGTGCCGCGGCGCGCTGTCTGCCGACCGCGTCAAACTGGGTCGTGAAGCTGTTTATCATACGATACACCGGATCATGCGAACAGGGCACGGCCGTTCCGGAGGTACGTGATATCTGTGCGCCAAGCTGCTTCTGCCTGCGCGCAAGCCCCTCGGACGGTGCAGCGGTGCGGAGCGTGGGCTTACGTTTTTTTAAAATCTGACGTGCCATATACTCTCCTAAAATGCATAGCCGCATTAAATGACCACATTCGCCAAAACCTTTTGATTGAATTATACCATAGTTTTCAAGAAAATGTCAAGCGTTTTCCCAAAACGCAAGATGACAAAAAACGCACATTCATTTTATCTAATATATCCAACAGACCGCTCAAAGCCCGTAAATACGCCACATTTTTTTCAAAGCAGAAAACTTCCGCAGACAATTCACCCCAAAAGGTGATGACAAAACTGCAATATTGTTGTATAATAAATTTGTATTATCAGAACGATAAAATCATTCAGTAATATTCATTCAGACATATAAACTATTGGTCACAGCAGCGCTGTGGCTTTTTTTGCTGATTGTGCATAATCAACAAAACAAATTGTCATTTTGCACAATCAAACACTGATTCACAGCACAGTGATAACTGTGCGGCTCTGCCTTTTGATGATAGATCGTCAATACATGCGAAACACATTTACGAGAAAAATTTCCCTATTTGATCTATCGGAACACGCCTCTGAAATCCGCATAACAGAGCCATTCAGTGATGACTATCGGCTTGCAGGACGTATGTATACCCCCACTCATAAGTCATGATGATGACATAATCCGCGATCCTGCCCTGGGCGGCGTAGTCGTGGGCTTCATACAGAACGCCCTGCTGGTCGGCGGAGAGCTTGGGCGCAAGGGCGGTAACGACGATGTAACCCTGCTCGTGGAGCTGGTCGGCGAGCCGCTCCAGGAACGCATTGTAACGCTCTCTGTCCTCCGGCGCGATGTACTCGATATCCATATTCACGCCGTAGTACCGCTTGGAAGTCACCTCAGCGAGGATATTCCCTATCAGCCGCTGCTGCAATTCCTCCGAGGCAAGTATTCCCGACAGGTTTTCCGTGCTGAACCCCTCACCGAAAATATTCGTTACCACCATAAGCGGCATTACCGCGGAACGCTGTGCGCTGAAAATCAGACTGTTGTCGTCCGGTGGGATAAGCTCTGCCTGGGGCGTGAGGGTATAGCTGAACGGGCTGATGAACGTCAGGAACGGCAGCACACAGTTAAGGGCACTGGTCTCAATGCTGGGGTAGGCATAGCCGTTGAACAGCGCCTGCCGCCGCTCTGTGGGGCTGACTATCGGGATAATGACCGTATCCCCCCGGCGGACGTTCAGCGGGTCAAGCCCGGGGTTCGCCTCCAGCAGTCTCTCCAGCGGCACGCCGTATTCCTGGGAGATCGAAAACAACGTCTGCCCCTCCGGAATAATATACCGCACACTGTCCGTGTTGATAAACAAATTCTGTCCCGGAACCAGCGCAGAGGTGTCCCTCAGTCCATTGTCCGCTGCGATCCTTGCCGGCGGAAGCCCGTACCGCCGTGAGATCGCCGCGATCGTATCCCCGGGCTTAACTGTATAGATCAGCATGAAATCCCTCCTCAGAAGATCTCCCGGCGTGCTCCGGCAATGTGTATCCCCACTGCTTCTGCGTAATTATAGCTGGACAGCCGCCGGTTCCTGGCATCATTGGTGTGTGAGCAGATGAATATTCTGTCCGGAGTGCCGGGGTAGAAATTGAACGATACTATCATCGTGTGATAAAGCCGCCCCTCGCTGTTGCGAAGCTGTATCACATCGCCGGGGCGCAGCCGGGACAGCTCCATGATTTCGCCGTAAACCGCAGGTCCCTCGTTGTTCAGCAGGAACCTGTTCAGGAACTCCACGCCAGTCCACGCCGGCGCCCTGTTGTTAAGGTCGATGTAATACCACCCCTCGTCCCCGGAGTAATTCATCACCCGGCAGCCGGCATACAGGCACTGGGACACAAAGTTCGTGCAGTCTCCGCCGATATTGTCAAAATCGTAAAATTCCGGATTTCTGGAAAGCGCCCACCGCAGTGCATAGCTCACCGCCCTGCGCCTGTCGTACCCCGTTTCGATAAGCATTCTGCCCACCCTCTTTCTATGGCAGTATATGCGGTTTTTTCTTTTTGGTGAAAAAATCCCCGGAGAACATCATTCTCCGGGGAAATAGAAATATATATTGGAATTTAAGATAATTCGGAATTCGGAATGCGGAATTCGGAATTATGGTGTCCGCTTCGCGGACGGATTTAAATGGTTGTAAACTGAAAGGTGCAATGGTATTACCGTTATATGACCTATCACAATACCACAAATTAGGCTTTCTAA
>JALEOL010000090.1 GCA_022766785.1 Oscillospiraceae bacterium | reverse complement strand
GGCGCAGTGTTGTCCACGGGGCGCGCTGCTGTGAATCCCCCGTTCGGGGACGGTGCAGGGTTCGGGCTGCTGTCCGGGCGTTTGGTAGTCGCTCCGCAGAAGCCGCAGAATTTCACGCCGTCCTTTATTTCTTTACCGCATTGGCTGCAAAACATATATTACTTCCTCACTTTTCTGATGTCAGCGTATTACTACCGCGCCTATTTTTCCTCTGGAGTATTTATCGGTGGTAAGCAGCAGTATATAGTTGTCAAAATACCGCACGCTTTCTGTACTGCTGCCGCGCATTAGGATCTCCGAGGCGTACTTCTTTCCGGTGGGGGAACTGTATACGTCCTGGTAGGTGTTGGGACGGGTGAATATGCTGATATCGCTGTCGCTGTAATATACTGATGAGTAGATGAGCTGAACCACAAGATTGCCCCTGCCGGAGATCATGCCGTATCTGGTCTCGTGTATCTCGGGGTCTTCGCGGGATACTATGAACGAGGTGTGGGAGGTGTAGGGCGCTGTAGGATCCATGGTGTCGTATTTGTCGCTGAGCAGCGTGCCGTCAGTGTTGAGCAGCACAACGCCGGTGCTCTGGTATACCTCTCCCCAGCCGCTGTCAACTATCTCGCCGACCTGCATGATGATGTGTCCGCCAACCGAGGACATGTACTGGAAGTCGTAGTATGCATAATCGTTGTTCTTTCCGAGAACTTCGCCGGTGTAGGCGTCAAGGATAACAAGACCGTTGGTGGTGGCGAGAAACAGCTTGCCGTCGAGGTATGCGCATGGAGCGCCAGTATCGGGAGAACCTTTGTCATCGCCAATGCTATAATTACTATTACGACACCCGTAAAAGGTGAATATTGTCCTGCCGTTAGTGTCTACTACCTCATACTGCCTTATTCCATATTCATCGGGTTTCTTATTCCAGTCAGATGTTACGGATATTTGTTCACGGTACTCATCTGAGGATTCGGGTTTTGTCTCCTCTTCTACCATGAAAAGATCGGCGGATACGGTGTTGCCGTCTGCGTCATAATAATCATAATAATATTCGTCTGTGCGCCAATCCAGGTCATAAGGCACGGCGACATAGTAATTTCCGTCCGAACCTATAGCGGAGGTAACTTCATTATAATAGTATCCTGCGTCAGTGATAACATCTCCGTGTGAGGTGTAGAGTGTGTATTTCCATTCAGATTCGTCATGGAACATTTTTATGCCGGTGTGCTCGTCGTAAAACTCCAGCGTTCCTTTATAGCTGCTGCTCTCCTCTACAAGATTTCCAACAAGGTCGTAATAGTAATATGTACTACCTATTCTTGCGGTGACAAGTCCACCGTAAATTACCCCATCGAAAGTCTTTCCGTCCTCAAGCAGCTTACCGTTTGGCAGGATAACGCCGATGCCGCCGCTCTTCTTGCTGTAGCTGATGAACGATCTTAAATCACTGCCGTAGTCGATACCGTACATATCTCTGAAATCATAGATAACGCCGCCGGTGCTGCTGGCGTTCGTTCCGGTAAGCTCGGTGTGGATCTCGGTGCAGCTTGTGCTGGACTGGGCAAAGGGATATGTCACATTGCCGGAAGCTAACAGGTAGATAGCGTCAAAGTCGTCAAGATCGCGCAGCCGTGTGGTGGTGCCGTCCATTGTCACCATGGTGATCGTGGTCTCGGGGTTAAAGACGAAACTGCCGCCGGAATACTCCGCAGCCTCAAAATAGAGCGAGAACTGGTCGCCCATTACCGCAACGGTGTTCACGCTGTCCAGCACCTTTGAGGTGGTGTAGGTGTTCCAGGTGTCGTCCGCGGTGGTGCCGCCTTGGTTGTTTCCGTGGGAGTCCTCAGCTGCTGCCGTCATTGAAGCGGCGCAGAACAGCGCAGTAGTGTACGCCATTGCTGTCAGAAATCCCAATGCTTTTTTGATTGGTCGTTTCATATAATCTCCTTCCGTTTATCCGCCGTATAATTCGGCTTCTATTTCATCGCATCTGCTGCTGAGCAGATAGCTCGATGTACGTTTGTAGCCCTCCCGGAGCACTTCGGCGGCTTCTTTCAGCCTGCCCTGCTCCTCGAGGGAGTCTGCCTTTCCGCTGTACGCCTGAACATTCTCGGGGTCAGCGTTTATCACTTTGTCGTATTCGCTCTCCGCAAGCTCGTAGCTGCCTGCGTCCATGTATTCCTGCGCCCTTGCGAGACCCTGCTCCACCATTACGCCGGGGAGCACCCTGAACACCACAAAAGCCGCTGCCAAAGCCAGCACCACCGCCGCAGAAACTATCGCCGCGATCAGCTTTCCCGGTTTGCCGCCGGAGCTTTTCTTCCTGGCGTTCCTGCTCTGGGGCGTCATGCCGGTGGTGGTCTGTCCCGGTGGGGGAACTGCCGCCTGGCTGCTCATCATGCTGAAATCGAACACGCTGTCCCCACCCACCGGCGGTATCTGTACCGGCACCGGCGGCGGAGCGCTCACAGGCTGAGGTCTGCACTGAGCGGTCTGCACCGGGGCTGACTGCTGCCTGATGCCGCATATGGGGCAGAATTTGGCCTTGGGGTCTATCTGCGCCCTGCAATTCACACAAAACATTTCAACTCACCCTTTTCCACATAATTCACCAACTGCTTACAGCTTTTCGCTGTCCATTTTTTTCAGGAGCTTCCGCGCTTTTGCGGCAGTCACCGAAAGATATATCACCGCAAATACGATCGTCAGCGCCGCCAGCGCTATTCCCCCAAAAAACATTATGGAGCCTGTCGTTATCTCGAAGCCGAATATCATATCATCACTCCGTTCTTATCACAAGCATATGGTCGCCCGTGAGCTTCTTTACGATCTTGTCAAGCTGATCCATAAGCGCGTCCGTCCTGCCGGGGTTTGCCGCGAGGTACTGCTGATACGCGGACTTCGCGCGGTTGTAGGCGCTGCTGAATTCGGTGTAATCGCGCTCGTTCGCAGGCTTATCGTACTGCTCGTAGTAGCACAGATAGCATTCAGACATGGGCACCCAGTAGCCGTTGTCCGCAGTTCCGCTGTCTTTGATATAGCCCAGCAGATCCCGTGCTTCATCGTAATGCCCGAGCCTTTCCAGCAGGTTGTAGAACGACTTCTGGCTGTCGAACCCGGTCAGCTTTCCGTCGGAATAGATCGTGCGGAAGCAGCCTGCCGAGCTTTCGTAGAATTGCTCCGCGGCGAGGCGGTGTTCCTGCGCCTGGTCGCGTGTGGCGGCGTTCATGTTGAGTCCGTCGGCGGTCTGCTCCTCGGCTTTGCCGCAGAGGTAGTATTCGTTCGCCAGAAGATCCAGCACGGTGTAGCGGTATTCCTCCGGGATATCCCGGTGTTCTTCCAGCAGCTCCGCCGCCGTGGAGTGGGCGCTCAGCGCTTCATCTCCGGAAACCTCTGCCGCAGCAGCGCAGCAGGAGATAAGCACGCGGTAGATCAGGTAATCATCGTCGGAGCTGTCCGCAGCTATGCGGAATTCCCGGAACGCGCCGCTGATGTCGCCCTTTTTCCGCAGTATCTCTCCCCGAACCAGTGAAAGGTCGTCGCTGGAAATCCCGAGGGCTTCCGCCTTGTTGAGAGTTTCCTGCGCCCGGCTGAGGTCGCCGCTCCTCACATACGCTATGGCGAGGTCGCGGTAGCAGCCGTCGTTGCCGCTTTCGTAGTACAGCGACTCCTTGTACAGCGGTATCGCCTGGTCATAGTCCTCCAGGAAAAACGCGCTTTCACCGGCAATGGCGTAGATGTTTGCCGCCGCGACTGAGCTGTTTTCGTCGCTCAGCTTCTCCCGGGGTATTCTGCCGGTCTTGTCGGAAATGCTGGTGTTGTAATATTCCAGCCGCTTTTCCGAGCGCTCCTTTGCGCTGTCGCCGGAGATAGCCTGCATTCCGTACAGATAAGGCTCCACCCGGTCGGGGAACAGCTCCGCCGCAAGCTCCACATATTCCTGAGCCTGCTCGCTGTCGGCGGCGTCTGCGTATTTTTCCGCTGATTTAATGTACCCTGCGTATTTGTCCTCTTTTTCCTGCGCCATGACATTCCAGCCGATCCCGCTTACGACAAGGCTTCCCACTATCACCGCCGCCGCAGAGGCGGTAACGGCGATGCGCTGCGCCCTCATACGCCGGTAGTCCTTGCTGAGCATGCCGATGTTGTTCAGCGCCGTGAGCATTTCGTCAACAGTGCGGTATCTGCGCGAGGGATTGAGGGACATCGCTTTGGAGATGATGTGCGCAAATCCGTTGGAGACCTTCGCGCCGCACTGATCGACGGGAGTGTTCTGGTAATCCGGTCTGGGGCGAACTCCGGTGAGAAGATAATACAGCGACGCACCGATGCTGAATATATCCGAGCGCTCACTGATGAACGGTCGGTTTATCCCCACAAGCTCCCTGACGTTGACATCTGTGAACAGCCTGTCCAGCGGAATGCCGAACTGCTCCGGGGGCGCGTAGCCGAAGGTGCCGCCCAGCACTTCCGACGTGTTCCCCTTGAACAGCAGAGATACGTTGAAATCTATAAGGCAGATGTCGCCGCCGTGGGTGAGCATGATGTTTGACGGCTTGATGTCGCTGTGTATTATCGGCGGACGCTGGTCGTGGAGATATTTCACCGCGCTGCAAAGCTGAACGGCAAACCGCCGCACCTCCTGCTCGGAAAAGCGCCTGCCGGATCTTATCAGCGTGTCGGTGTCCGCGCCGTCCACGAAATCCATAACGGTGTAGGTCTCGCCGTTTTCCTGGATAAAATCCAGCACCTGCGGCAGATAGGTGTGTTTCAGCTGCTTTAACAGGTCTACTTCCTTGCGCAGCCCCGAAGCGTCCTGCCCGGTGTGCTTTATCTGCTTGATGACCACCAGCTTGTTGAGCCGCTTGTGCAGCGCCTTGTAGACGATGCCGCCGCTGCCTTGTCCTATTACGCCCAGGACCTGATACATTCCTCTGTCCTGCAAAAATATCCCCCCGTGCGGAGCGAACTCCGTAGTTTATATACGTATATACACTAAACCATTGTTAATTATACATCTTAACGCAAATTTTGTCAATAGAAATTGACTGTTGCCGGAAACGGGCGAGGTATTACACGGGGTTTTCGGCGGTGATCGCCATTCACCAGTGATCTTTGAGAGCGGTTTTGGCGCAGTGTTAAAGAAAATACAGGAAAAATATAAAATAGTGCTTGACAAGGCTTGATATTTGTGGTATAATAGTGATACCTCGAATGGGGTCTATTTTTTTGTGCCTATTTTCAGAATGCGGCGCGGAAGATTGCCCCCGTTTATAACCTGCAATTCCGCAGACGAGGGAGGCAATAATGCCTGAAAGGGCAAGAAAATAGGAGGTGCCGAAAGTGAGAGTTAAAATTACACTGGCGTGTACAGAATGCAAACAGCGCAACTACAACACCATGAAGAACAAGAAGAATGATCCTGACAGACTTGAGATGAACAAGTACTGCCGCTTCTGCAAAAAGCATACTCTTCACAAGGAAACCAAGTAATCAGGAGGAGTCTAAATGGCAAACGAGATCGAAAAGAAGAACGTTGGCACTGAAACTCCCGATGAGATTTCCGATGTAAAGGAAAGCGCAGAACCCAAGGAAAAAAAGTCCAAGGACAAGGACGCCAAGGATAAGTCCGACAAGTCCAAGAAGGCGTCCGCAAAGAAGCCGAAAAAGGGTATCGTTAAGTATTTCAAGGATTGCAAGGCTGAATTCAAGAAGGTAGTATGGCCCACCCCCAAGGAGACCACTCATAACACTGTCGTTGTTATTATAGTATGTCTGCTTGCCGGTCTGTTCATATTCGGTATTGATTCGCTTTTCGCCCTGATCAACTCACTGGTACTGGGCTGACACGTTCAAGGGGGTAAATATGGCTGACACCGAGGCAAAGTGGTATATACTGCACACTTATTCCGGCTACGAGAACAAGGTCGCTAGCGACATCATGAAGGTCGTTGAGAACAGAAATCTCCAGAACCTTATTGAAGAGGTCTATCTTCCCGTTGAGGTGACCAGGCAGGTCAAGGAAAACGGCAAGGAGGTCGAGGTAGAGGAAAAGCTGTTCCCGAGCTATGTTTTCGTCAAGATGATCATTACCAACGAATCATGGTATATCTGCCGCAATACCCGTGGCGTTACCGGCTTCGTCGGCCCAGGGTCACAGCCCACTCCGCTGAGCGAGGAAGAGGTCAGGAACCTCGGCATTACCACCAAGGAAACAAGCGTTTCTCTTGATGTTGGCGACAGAGTTAGCATAAAGTCCGGCCCTCTCGAGGGATTCGAGGGTACCGTAAGCTCTATCGATCCCGATCAGAACAAGGTCGTTGTAGACCTCGTGATGATGGGTCAGATGGCTCCGACTTCGTTCGAGCTTTCAGCTGTCGAAAAGATCTGATCCGCCGTTTGTGGTGAGATCACACTTCAAGTTTTTTATGGAGGATTAAAATCATGGCACAGAAGGTAACAGGATTTATTAAGTTACAGATCCCGGCCGGCAAGGCTACACCTGCGCCCCCTGTTGGTCCTGCACTGGGTCAGCACGGCGTAAACATTATGGCATTCACCAAGGAGTTCAATGAGCGCACCAAGGATAAGGCAGGTCTTATAATCCCTGTTGTTATCACTGTTTACGCTGATAAGAGCTTCTCGTTCATTACAAAGACCCCTCCCGCAAGCGTACTCATCAAGAAGGCTTGCAAGATCGAGAGCGGTTCCGGCGTTCCCAACAAGACCAAGGTCGCAAAGATCACCAAGGCTCAGCTCAAGGAGATCGCTGAAACAAAGATGCCCGACTTGAACGCAGCTAACATCGACACCGCTATGTCTATGATCGCTGGTACTGCTCGTTCCATGGGCGTTGAGGTCGTTGACTGATACGACCCCTGTCACAACTGAGAAACTATTAATTCAGTGGGAGGATACATTCCGCTTGACCACAAGGAGGATTTTTTAATGAAACACGGAAAGAAGTATGTTGAAAGCAGCAAGCTCGTTGAGTCCGCTAAGGTTTACGAGTCCGCAGAGGCTTTTGACTTAGTTTGCAAGACCGCTAAGGCTAAGTTCGATGAGACTGTTGAGCTGCACATTCGTCTGGGCGTTGATTCCCGTCACGCTGACCAGCAGGTTAGAGGCGCTGTTGTTCTGCCCAACGGTACTGGTAAGAAGGTTCGCACCCTGGTATTCTGCAAGGCTGACAAGGAGCAGGCTGCCAAGGACGCCGGCGCTGACTACATCGCTGACAATGACACCGTTGCAAAGATCAACGGCGGCTGGATGGATTTCGAAGTCGTTATCGCAACTCCCGACATGATGGGCGTTGTCGGCAGACTCGGTAAGGTGCTCGGTCCGAGAGGACTTATGCCTAACCCCAAGGCTGGTACTGTTACCCCTGATGTAGCAAAGGCTGTTCAGGACGCAAAGGCTGGTAAGATAGAGTACCGTCTTGACAAGGCTAACATCATTCACTGCCCCATCGGCAAGGCTTCCTTCGGCGCTGAGAAGCTCGAGCAGAACTTCAACGCTCTGATGGACGCTGTAGCAAAGGCTAAGCCTGCTGCTGCAAAGGGTCAGTATATCAAGAGCTGCACAGTTTCTTCCACAATGGGTCCCGGCGTTAAGGTGAACACCATTAAGTTCGGTGTCTGATCTGCCGGTTTGACAGAAACTTTACAGACCGTTCGTCCGGATACAAATATGCCGACGGACGGTCTTTTGTTTCAGGAGGGTTTATGAAGATAAAGAGATCTGCATTATCATTTATCACTGCGCTGGCAATGCTGTTCACCGGATGCGCCAAAACCGACGCTCCGTCCGCGGCTGACAGCACCGGTTCTTCCGCTTCGGCAAACGAGAGCACTTCCCCGGAGAGCGGAAACAACGGCGGCGAGTCCGCTGACACAGTAACAGAAACCACACCGGAGGACGATATGACACTTTCAGAAAAGACATTTGCTGCGAACGAGGAAAATGTAAAGCTCATCGGCAGGACTGCCGAGTACGAGGGGATACGCTGGCTGGGGCTTTCTGCAAGCGGTGTGGAGTTCACCTTCAACGGCACCAGCGCTTCCTTTACCCTGGTAGGGGACAGCATGTATTCCAATGCCGAGAAGCAGGCGAGATTTGCTGTATACATAAACGGCGAGCGCACCATTGACGAGCTGGTGGACGCTGCTGAAAAGACAGTCGAGGTATTCAGCGCCGATGAAGCGACTGAGACCACGGTAAAGCTGCTGAAGCTTTCCGAAGCCCAGGAATCCACAATGGGCATTAAGAGCATAAACGTCACCTCTGTCGGCGGACTTACCCCCACGGCTGAAAAGGATCTGAAGATAGAGTTCGTTGGCGACTCCATAACCTGCGGCTACGGTGTGGACGACCCCGACAGGGATCACCACTTCAAGACCCCGACCGAGGACGCGACCAAGGCATATGCGTTCAAGACCGCAATGGCGCTGGACGCTGACTACAGCCTGGTTTCCTACAGCGGAAACGGCATTATCTCCGGCTACACCGACAACGGAACAAAGCAGACCAGCCAGCTTGTTCCGGACGTTTACGACAAGGTTGGCAAGTCCTGGGGCAACTGGAACGAGTTCAACATTCAGGACGTTGACTGGGATTTCAGCAAATTCCAGCCGGATTATGTCGTTATCAACCTCGGCACCAACGACGCAAGCTACACCGGCTCTGACAAGGAGCGCGTGCTTGAGTACGCCGACGGATACACCGAGTTCCTCAAGGTGGTTCGCGAGAAGAACCCCGACGCACATATCGTGTGCGCTCTTGGAGTTATGGGCGCAACGCTGTACAAGAACGGCGTTGAGCGTGCAGTCGCACAGTACACCGAGCAGACCGGGGACACCAATGTTTCCACCCTGCTTCTGACCCAGCAGGACGGCAACGCCAACGGCTATGCGGCTGACTGGCACCCCACCGAGGCTTCCCAGGACGTCGCTGCAACTGAGATGACCGAGTATCTGAAGTCGCTTATCGGCTGATTTATCAACACGAACCGACAGGCATAAGTCTGTCGGTTCTTTTGTTTTGATATTGTGCAGAATGCTGTGATATTCCGGTGTTTTTTGTCGGAGTTGAGCATTGAACGCTTTGGAAATTTGTGCTATAATTAACTAAGTGAAAAATTATTATCGGGAGGTATTATAAATGAGTTTCTGGAGAAAGCTGAATAAGGTCGTGTTTTATGTTACGCTTGTTATCTTCATTCTGGCGTGGCTGTTTTTCACGGTGTCTGCATTTACATGGGATTATCTCTGGTGGTGGGGATTTATCATATTCGGCGGTGGTCTCATCGTTATTCCGGCATCGTTCACATTGTGGGGTATAATGCTGGAGTTCGTGGATAACGTTGCAGCTATTCGCCAAAAGGTGTGCTCTGATCAGGGTCAGATGTCGGCATTCCAGCAGGTGCAGAATTTTCAGAGCGCACAGCCGGTTCAGAACGTTCAGAGCGCACAGCCTGCCATGACAGCTCCTGCTATGATGAACACGCAGCAGAGCGTCGTTGCTGCTCCGTCTGCGCCTGCCGTTCCGGGAATGCAGGTGCCGAATTACGGTACAGCGCCGGTCGCTCCTGTAGCTCCTGTGGCTCCCGTGGCTCCGGTCAACGGAAAGTGGACGTGTATCAACTGCGCCAGGGAAAACGACTCTATCAGCAAGTTCTGTTATAATTGCGGCTCGCCGAGGGTCTGATACAATAAATTTATTACAGGCGTGCTTTGGTGCGCCTGTTTTTTTATGTTTTGCTATAATCACAGGCTATAACCTGCAATAAAAAAATGCAATTGGACAAATACCTACTGTTGTGATATACTTAATACAGAAAGAAAAACACGGAGGTGCTGAAATGAAATATCTCATTGAAGCCAGAAGCGGCCGAATGCGTCGATGTTGACTGTACTCTCACGAATGAAACACCTGTTTGAAAATAAATATACGGAGGATTAATATTATGTCAGAGAATAAGAAATACAGATTTGAAACCTTACAGCTCCATGTCGGACAGGAGCAGCCCGACCCCGCTTCCGACGCAAGAGCGGTTCCGATCTACGCCACAACTTCCTATGTGTTCAAGAATTCTGCGCACGCTGCCGCACGCTTCGGGCTTGCAGATCCGGGCAATATTTACGGCAGGCTCACCAACTCGACCCAGGACGTTTTCGAAAAGAGGATCGCAGCCCTGGAGGGCGGCGTGGCGGCTCTTGCCACCGCTTCCGGCGCAGCTGCAATAACCTACACCGTGCAGGCTCTTGCGAAGCAGGGCGAGAACATAGTTGCGGCAAACACCATTTACGGCGGAACATACAATCTGCTGGCGCACACACTGCCGCTCTACGGAATTACCGCAAAGTTCGTTGACCCGTATGTTGAAGGCTCCTTTGAGGCGGCTATCGATGAGAACACCAAGGCGCTTTACGTTGAGTCCCTGGGCAATCCGAACTCCAACGTAGCGGATATTGAGAAGCTGGCGCAGATCGCTCATGCTCACAACATTCCGCTGGTGGTAGACAGCACCTTTGCAACGCCCTATCTGCTCCGCCCGATCGAGTACGGCGCTGATATCGTTGTACATTCCGCGACAAAGTTCATCGGCGGTCACGGCACTGCCATTGGCGGCGTGATCGTGGACAGCGGCAACTTCGACTGGAAGAAGTCCGGCGCTTATCCGTGGATCTCCGAGCCTAATCCCTCCTACCACGGCATCAGCTTCTCGGACGCGGTGGGCGCGGCGGCTTTCGTCACCTATATCCGCGCGATACTCCTGCGTGACACCGGCGCTACTTTATCACCGTTCCATGCTTTCATATTCCTCCAGGGTCTGGAAACGCTGTCCCTGCGTGTTGAGAGACATGTGTTCAACGCGCTGAAGGTAGTGGAATACCTCAGCAAGCACCCCCAGGTGGAGGCTGTACATCACCCCTCGCTGCCCACCGAGCCTACCCACGAGCTGTATAAGAAGTACTTCCCGAACGGCGGCGGCTCTATCTTCACGTTTGAGGTCAAGGGCACGGCGGCTGACGCACAGAAGTTCATCGACAACCTGCCGATATTCTCGCTGCTGGCTAATGTTGCGGACGTAAAGTCGCTGGTTATCCACCCGGCTTCCACAACTCACTCACAGCTCTCCGAGTCCGAGCTGCTGGAGCAGGGCATCAAGCCGAATACGATCAGGCTTTCCATAGGCACAGAGCACATCGACGACCTCATTGACGCTCTTGATACCGCTTTCAGATCAATTCAGTAAATGACTGCATCATTGGTTTTTCCTTAGACCTTGCTTAAATTATTTTCCCGGCTTTCCACAGAGAGCCGGGAGATTTTTTTTGTATCATATGGTGATTGGCACAGTACATTTGTCGAGAGAAAAGGTCAAAATCGTACCTTGCTGCAATCAAACTGCATTGCAGACAAAAAAGTGGGACAGCTTCTGAAACTGTCCCACAAGATTTTATTTAAGAATGGTATCGAGCTTCCACACATCGTTTTCCTTTACAAAGGAAACGGGGATCGAACGATACGCCAGCCTGCCGCCGAACGTCCCGGACTCGATATACAGCATTCCGCTGCATGAGTTATCTGAACGCTCGCTTATCACCAGGAGAGTGCTGCCAGAGTCAATGCCGGAAAGACCGCCGCTGTTGTAGCTCAGAGCACCTAACGGGGTAATGCCGCATTTCGTCATGAGCTTCTGGGAGGTATTCGCGGAGTAGAATGCGTTTATGCAGTCGATAAGGGACTGCGTATCGGTGATACCGCATTCTCTGCATTTCCCGAGCGCCAGCGCGTTATTTACGCCGATCGCTCCTCGTACCACAGAAACCAGTTCGTCGGAGGCGTTCGAGGTGATATCGCTGAATGTGAGCAGCCCGTTGATGTTCTCGCTGCTGTAGGTGCTTTCGGTGATCCTTACCGTGCCGCCGGAGACGTATGCGTACCATTTCTCCGAGCCGCTGCGCCTGTATTCTATCTTTGCAAGAGATGAGATCGAACCGTCTGCCGCTGCCGTCCCGTCAGTGATAGAGAAGCAGCTGTTTCCGTCGAGGAAGCTGTGGCGGCTGGCACCGAAGCTCACGCTGCTGCCGGAAACGGGGATAAGCCGACCGGTCGCAGGATCGAATATCTCGGTGAACCCGATGACCGCATTCTCGTCCGGGGTGAATACTGCGTGTGTGAACGCGAGATTTCTCGTCAGCTTAGGCGCTGAGGAGAAGCTGTGAACCAGCCGTCCGCTGCCGGAAACAGCGTCGGCGGAATAGATCGTGGTCTTGCCGGAGATCGTCTCGGCGTAGTAGATCGTGTCGCCGTCCGAAGCCACCAGCGCGAGCTTTTCCTCAGACTCCACGGGAATGCCGATGTAATCCAGCGTGTTGTCTGTGCTTAGGCGAGCAGCCGCGATGTAATATACGCCGTCCTCCCTGAAGCACAGGCAGAGCAGCCTGCTGCTCTCGTTATAGCCGAAGCCGGTGAGTGCGCCGCTTATAATGGTGTCCTCGGTGGAAATATCAACGATAGACTCGCTGTCGGCGCTTATGAGGAGCGTGCGACTTCTGCTGCCGAATTCCCCGATACCGGTCATCATAAGGTTTCGTCCGTTTTCGGATACCCACGCGACCCTGGCGTCTTCAAGCGGTTCGGTGCAGATGAGCGTTTCTGATACACCGTCATAGCGGTACAGTGAAACATTCTGGCTGTCCTTTACGATGAAAACATCGCTGCTGATGAAGAACGCTGTGTCAGCGGTGATATAGGTGTTGTAATATTCGGGATCGATGTCCGCAGGGAGAATAACGCCTGACGGAACAGACGGGATATGCTCTCCGGGTTCATCAGGGGTGATGTCTCCGGTTGTGCTGCCGGAAGTTTCAGGGGGAGCGGTGGTCTCCTCGGGGACAGTTGTGATCTCCTCGGTGGGAAGTCCCTCGTCCTCCTCGGTGAGAGGCACGTCAACAGTTTCAGGCTCGGCGGTGCCGTCCATTTCAGAGGTCTCCTCGGTAGGTTCGGCTGTGCCGTCCATTCCGGGTTCCTCCGTGGGGATAACGGCGCTTGTTGCCGGGGGAACTACCACAGGCTCGGTCACTTCGGGCTGCGGCAGGGTCACTTCGGTGGTCTGTATTTCGGAAATATCAACAGGAGCTGCATTCTCGAAATCGGAAGCCTCCATTACTTCGATAAGGAATACCGACGGATCGTCCTGCAATTCAGCCGCAAAGCTGCCGGAACAGTAGACCGCTGCGCCGGTTATTTTCTGATCTCCGCCGCCTGTGAAGATTTTTCCTATCTGCTCAGCGTCGGAAATGCGGCTGCCGTCAGAAAGGTACAGCTGCTTAACCGGGATATTGCCTCCGGAAGTGAGCACAGACTGCGCCTGAGCCGGGGTCATTGGCTGCGCAAAGGTCACCAGGAAATCCTTGGACTCGCTGCTTTCGCGCTCCTGCTCGATCTGCTCAAGGGCGTGATTGAGCCTGTCGCTTGCGGACAGCGTGGTTAGCCCGGTGTCTGTAAGGCTGACGCCGTGATCCTTGCCGAGGTTCGTCATGGCGATAGTACCTACCGTTACCACCGTGGCGGCGGCAGCGGCGGTCATTCCGATATACAACGGTGAGAGCTTCTGCCGTTTTTTGCCGTGCTTTGCGTTTTCACGGATCTTTTCAGCGTCAAAGGTGTATTCGCTCATCAGCTGCTTGTAGAATTCGTTCCTGTTCAAACGACAGACCTCCTTTCGTTGTATTATATAATATGCGTCAAACGGCTTATATGCCGAATTTCTTTTTCTGTTTTTCTATAGTGCGGTACAGCTTCGTCTTGACAGTGGACAGCTTGAGGTCAAGCTGATTTGCGACCTCCTCCAGCTTCATGTCGCAGACGAAATGCAGATAGAATATCCTGCCGACAGTTTCATCACCGGACATGATATCGTCGAATATCTGCTTTGCGAGTATCTTGTCCGTCATGATGTCCTCGAGCAGCTTCTGATCCCGGGACATCTCCGCTTCAATGGCTGCGGTCTGCTCCTCGTCGATATCTGAGAGAATGACATCGCGTTCCTTGCGGCGCTTGAATCCGGCAAATACACTGCGGCATTCGAACTTCGCGATGTTGATAAGGAACGCCTCGGTGGACTCTATATCGCGGTAGCCCTTTTCTGAGATGCGCTTGTAGAACCGGGTGTAGATGTTCTGCACGATATCCTCGGTGTCCTGAAAGCGTGCTGCGTGGCTCACAACAAAGCGGGATACCGGACCGATAGTTTCGGCGTAAACGGCGTCAAAATAGCTGTCTATGTCAGGATTACCCACGCAGTACTCACCTCGTTCCACCGCCTGCAATACTGAAGTCACGTCACAGATGAAAAAAGTTTCAGCATTTCAGCAAAAATTTATGCATTAATTTTGCCGGTTCGCGTAATGCCTGCAGCAAATTGGCGCTGCTGGATATTACAGGCACTTCGCAAAGCGACCACACTTTTTTATTATACACCAACATGCTGGTTTTGTCAATCTGTCGTGAACGCTGTTGCTTTCCTTTCGGAGATGTGATATAATAGATAAGGTATATATCTTATGACCGGCAAAGGAGGATCGCATGAAACTCAGAAAGCTTGCCGCTGCGGTGCTGTTGCTTATCCTCACCGGCTGCGTGAGCACTCAGCGCGACATAAACCCACAGGAGAACGCTCCGGAAACTGCAGCTTCGACCACTGAACAGCAGGTCACAACCGAAGAAACAGAAACCCCCGGGAGCGATGAACTGCCCGGAACGGCTGAGGTTCCCCCCACAACAGAGGAGCCTGCGCCCCCGGAGCCTGCGCCCCCGGATCTTGCCCACAGGCTGCTCGCCGAAATGACGACTGAGGAGAAAACAGGGCAGGTCGTTCTTGCGAGATATCCCGGGATAATGGCGCAGGGGGCGCTCGAGGAATACCACCTGGGTGGATTTACGCTGTTCGCCGCGGATTTTGAGAACAGCTCCCCGGAGAAACTGGCGCAGGAGCTTTCCGGTTTGCAGGAGAGCGCCGGGATACCTCTGCTGTTCGCCGTGGACGAGGAGGGCGGTACTGTGGTGAGAGTGTCGAAGTTCCCGCAATACCGTGACGAGATGTTTCCGGCGCAGTCCGAGGTGCTGGCTTCCGGCGGCGTTCAGGGGGTGTATTCTGACGCTGCGGAGAAATCGGAGCTGCTGAGGAGCCTGGGGCTTAACATGAACCTAGCCCCGGTGTGCGATCTGCCCCGGTCGGAGTCGGACTACATATTCGACAGGGCGTTCGGCACGGACGTGCAGACCGTTTCGGACGCGGTGGCGAGCGCCGTATCGGGTTACTGCGACAGCGGAATGATCTGTGCTCTGAAGCATTTCCCGGGCTATGGCGATAATCTCGACACCCATACCGGCGTATCTGTTGACAGCCGCCCGATGTCCGAACTGGAGGAGCTTGATCTGAGACCGTTCCTCTCCGGGATAAACGCCGGGGCGCCGGTGGTAATGGTATCGCATAATATCGTTGAATGCGTGAACGCAGAGCTTCCCGGGTCGCTGGCGCCGGAGATGTATTCGCTGCTCAGAGGGCTGGGCTTTGACGGCGTTATCATGACGGACGATCTTGCGATGCAGGCAGTGGGGGAGTACTGCGGTGAGAATACGGCGGCGGTCAAGGCGTTCCTTGCCGGCGCAGACCTGCTGTGCAGCTCGGACTATGAGAAAGCGGTCAGTGCGCTGAACGAGGCGGTACAGTCCGGGGAGATCTCCCGGGAACGCCTGGATCAGTCGGTGCTGCGTATCCTTGAAATGAAGATAAAATACGGGATCATCACGGAATGATCTGTTTGAAAAGAGAGGAAACATGAAAAAATACTACATATTTGACCTGGACGGCACAATAGCGGACAGCATGGGCTATTGGTACGGCAGCTTCACGCCGGAGGATCTCGAAAATGACGACCGCATGGCGGTGGTGCGCCGCGGAATGAAAGAGAAATACGCCACGGTGATAGCTCCGAAGCCGGGCGCGCTGGCTGTGCTGGAGAGGCTGCACAAGCAGGGAGCCGAGATGTGCATTGCAAGCGCCACTGACCGCTGGGTGTCACTGCCGTTCACGGAGAAGTACGACATCGACAGGTATTTCCGGTTTTACCTCGACTGTACCGGAGCAGGCGCTCACAAGGACAAGCCGGATATCTACCTGCAAGCGGCGCAGCGGCTGGGAGCGAAGCCCTCGGAATGCGTTGTGGTGGAAGACGGAGCCTACTGTGCGCAGACGGCTCACAACGCCGGATTTTTCGTGGTGGGGATATATGACGTGAACACCGCACCCCGGGGAGATGTAAGCCGGTATTCGGATATATTTATCCGTTCGATGGAGGAATTCCCACCCGATATATGAGCAACACCCCCGCACATGAACGGGGGTGCTGTTCTGTTTACAGATTTTCCTGCATATCCACGGCGTCGAGATAGTCCTCGACATACTGTTTTCGCAGCAGTTCCCGGGGGATATAGTCGTTGTATTTGCCGGATATTTCGCAGTTGTCGGGTATTTTAAAGGTGTATTTGTCCGCGCCGCTGCGCTTTATTTCTGCAAGAGCCGCTTCCAGCTGCTCAATGCTGCGGTCGGTCTTTACCTCAATGCACACGGGAATGTATCTGTGCAGCCAGACATTCGCGCCAAAGCCGCGCTGCCGCAGCTCGTACATCAGCGCCATGCACGCCCGGGTGCCCAGAAACGGGAACACCGCATACAGCGTCGGCGTTATCTGAACGACCTTTCCTCCGGGCGTTCCCGGCGCGCTTCCGGCTATCCTGCCGGATACCACTGATGAAGCTGAGAGAGCGGCGCTGCGGCAGGCACGGCGGATATCGTCAAGCCGTTTGTTCGCCGTTTCGTCAAGGAACGCGTACCGCTCGTCGCTGCGCAGGACTTCCCTTATTTTCTGCATGACCTTTGTATGGACGTACTCGTTGCCGGTGTCCTGCCACATGTTCGCGGAAATTCCCGGGATATGCTTTACGAAAATGCGGCGTTCCTTTAAGTCAAGCTCCGTTACCTCCCACGCCTGACCTGCAAGCGCGAACTGCGCCTTTTCCGGGAACGGGGTCTGCACCGTGCCTATTTCCTCGGCATTGCAGCGCACAGAGAACTCCGACGGGACGGAGAATACTGCCAGGAACTCGTAGTTGTTCACCGCAGCCTCGCCCTTGTCGCCGATGAGAAGTGCGCCGTCCTCTCCGCGCTCTATCTGCCCGTTTTCCAGCATGTGCCGCAGCAGAAGAAGATAGTCCTCCTTGCTGATATGGCGGAATACTCCCATGGTGAGGATATAACGCGCAAGTTCCGGCGGCTTCACGCTGCCCTGGGAGGAAAGCCAGCTCATGGTCTGGTGGTAAAGCAGGCTGTAGGGGAGCTTCGGCAGGTAGGTCGGCTCTATCCAGCGCTCCCGGGTGTAGAGAAGTATCATGGCGATACACATGATAAAGTCCCAGTTTATTTCCTTGTAGAACTCCTGCGGCGGCAGGCTCATGTCCCACCTGAACGCGAAGCGCATCTCCGCAACTCCGCCGCGCCGTCCGGTACGTCCCAGCCGCTGAACTAACCCCGAAACGGTCAGCGGACAGCCGGTCTGGACTATCCGTTCAAGGCTGCCGAGGTCTATCCCCAGTTCCAGCGTGACGGTAGCTCCGGTGCACACAGGCTGTTCGGAGGACTTCATTTTCTGCTCGGTGTATTCCCTCAGCGCCGGGGAGATATTCGCATGGTGAACAAGGTAATTGTCCGGCAGGCGGCGTTCTGCGGCGATTTTTTTCAGATGTGCGATATTCTCCTCCACCTCGCCCTTGGAGTTGGAAAAGAGAATGCAGCGCTTGTTCCAGGTGCTCTCGAACAGATAGTCGTAGTAGTTCTGCAAAAGCAACCTGCTGTCGGAGTTGGGGATTTTCTCCTTTATCGGGAAGAACCTCACTGACAAACGGAGCGACCGCCCTTTTTCGTGGGTAATGGGGGTGACGCACCTCCTGCCGGTGTCGGTATTGAGCCAGGTCTCTGCGCCGGAGGTGTCGCCAAGGGTCGCGGACAGCCCAATGCGCCGGGGGTGATAGCCTATAAGCCGCGCCAGACGCTCCAGCAGGCACAGCAGCTGCAGTCCCCGATCGTTGTCCATGAAGTAATGCATCTCGTCGATTATCACATAGCGCAGGTCGGAGAACAGCCTGAACGCTCCGCTGGAATTGCGCATCAGCATGCTTTCCAGCGACTCCGGCGTGGTCTGGATTATTCCCTGGGGGCGCTTCATCACGCGCTTTTTTGCGGCGGCAGAGGCGTCCCCGTGCCACCTGGTAACGGGTATGCCAGCCTCCTCAAGGAGTTCCTCAAGGCGCTCGAACTGGTCGTTTATCAGGGCTTTCAGCGGTGAGAGGTACAGCACCCCTACGCTCGCCGAGGGATTCTCCCACAGCTGAGTCAGCACCGGCAGGAACGCGGCTTCCGTTTTGCCGCTGGCGGTGCCGCTTGAAAGCAGGACGTTCTCGTCGGTGTCAAATATCGCTTCCGCAGCCTTTACCTGTATTTCGCGCAGCTCTTCCCACTTGTTGCGGTAGATATAATCCTGTATGAAGGGGGCGTAGCGGCTGAATATATTTGACATTGAATTACCTCCGGGGGTTATTTTAATTCGGAATGCGGAATGCGGAATTCGGAATTGAATGTGTCCCCCTTTGGGGGACGGATTTAAAATGCTGAAGATTGATTTGTTGTATTGGAAATATTCACATATCAATAATTCCAATGTGGCTTTCGGTTTGAACCAATGAAAATCCGTCCGCGAAGCGGACACCATAATTCCGCATTCCGCATTCCGAATTGATTACTGATTGATTTGTGTTTTTGTGATTGATACGAGAATGCTGATGATTTCTTGACAGTCAGTAAATATGCTTTTGAAGTGGGATTCTTCGATGTATTCGCTTTCGTGGAGCAATTCAAGCCAGTATTCAGTTTCGCTTGCTTCTTTTAGCGCAATATTCATTTTTGCGTAAAAATCCGGTTTGGATTGACCGCGTAATGCTTCCTTAACATTTGCGCCGATGCTTGTTCCACTTCGTAACACCTGTTTAGACAACACAAATTCTTTTTTCTCACTGCAAAGGTACTTATACAACCGTATGACCCTCAAAGCAAACCTTTTGGATTTGTCAACAATAACATTGTTTGTTTTCACAAGCAATCACCGCCCCATGCATACAATCAAAATCCGTCCGCGAAGCGGACACCATAATTCCGAATTCCGAATTCCGAATTCCGAATTATAAATCAAAGTCCTCAAACCCGTCATTCTTTTCCTCTGCGGCTCCCTCGGGTTTCGCGAACTCGAAGCTGTCCTCTCCCATAAGCCGGGCGATGCTCTTGTCCGGGTTCTGCATGGCTATGTTCAGCAGCTCGATGAAATCCCGTATCATCTCCCGGGGAGTGATGTTCGCGTCTGCGCCGACCCGGCTGTATTCCGCCTTGATGAAGAATATCCTGTCCTCCAGCGTCAGGCGGCATTCGTAGCCGTAAAGCCCGGAGTGTATCTCGGCGAGCTTTTCGGTGAGAACGGTCATTTCCTCATAGGTGAGCGGCTGGAGCTTTATTATCGGCGCTAACATGTCGTGGGTCTCGTCCGTGGCAAAGCGCCCTCTTTCAAGACGGGAACGAAGCGCGTCATAGCTGAATATGCCCCGGCGCGTGTCCTCAATGCACTGGGGAGTTCCCCCCATGATTATGCCTAAATGCGAAGCCTTGCCCTGCATCACGTCGTTGTACATCATCAGTATCTTTTCGTAATTGTACTGCCTTGTGACCGCATGGGGTATCTTCATGATGTTCACAAGCTCGTCTATCATTATCACGAAGCCCTTGTACCCGGCGCTCACAAAGAACGCTGTCAGCAGCTTGATGTAATCGTACCAGTTGTCGTCGGTGATGATGACATTTACGCCTAAGTCCTGCTTTGCCTCGGTCCTGGTGGAGTATTCTCCCCTCAGCCAGCGGACTGCGCAGCCCGTTTTTTCCTCGTTTCCGCTGGTGTAAGCCTTGTGGTAGGCGTTTATCACCCGGGCAAAATCAAAGCCGTGAACCATGTCCTCAAGGCTGCTTATTCTGGTGTATATCTTCTTTTCCACGGCGGCGTCAAAGAACGGGTCGTCCGGGCTGGTGCCCTCAGCTATGACGTCTGTGCGCACGCCGGTTATCCACTTTTCCAGTATCAGGGGGAGCGCTCCGCCGTCGGGCTTTGTTCGTGTGCTCATGTTGCGCATAAGCTCGCGGTAGGTCGCAAGTCCCTGTCCCTTTGTTCCCATAAGCCGGCGCTCCGGGGAGAGGTCTGCGTCCGCCGTCACAAATCCCCTGTCCATGAGGTGCTGGCGCATCATCTGGAGCATAAAGCTCTTGCCGCTGCCGTATCTTCCTACGATGAAACGGAAGAATGCGCCGCCCTCCTCGGTTATGTCAACATCGTGGAGCAGGGCGTTTATCTCGGCAGTTCTGCCTACCGCGATATATCCAAGCCCCGTTCTCGGCACTACGCCGCCTTTGAGCGCGTTGATTATTCCGGACGCTATTCGCTTTGGTACTGCTACAGCCATTTCTTTTACCTCCAGATTGTTTCTATCTTTTTATTGTATCACATTATTATAAAAAAATCAATGCCGCCGCAGAGAAAACACACGGCGTGAAAAATCCTGTTTACCCCCTTGACAAAATTGGAAACAGGTGATATAATCTATACAGAATATGTTGAAATGCGATGATAGGAAACAAAGCCCTGACGCACTTCCAGAGAACCGGCGGTCGGTGCGAGCCGGCAGAGCTGCAGGGTCATAGCTCCTCCTTGAGCAGAACAGCTGAACAGGCGACTTACTAAGCTGTTACGGTTTCTCCCGTTATAGAGAGGCACATTGTTTGATGTGACCGAGTGGGCAGGTTTCTGCCAATGAGAGTGGTACCGTGGAGTATTGAGCTTCATCTCTTGATGAGATGGAGCTTTTTTATTTGCGGTCTGCGGCAGTTCAACGGATTCTGTTTAGTTTACGAATAGACCACGCAGGGCACTGCCCGGAAAGGAACAGGAAATGACACAGGCTAACAAGTACGCAAGAAGATATTTCATGCCGCCGTTCAGATGTATGGACTGGGCTGAAAAGGACTACATTGAAAAGGCACCCAAGTGGTGCAGCGTTGACCTCCGGGACGGAAATCAGGCGCTTATTATCCCCATGAGCCTGGACGAAAAGCTGGAGTTCTTCAAAAAGCTGGTGGAGGTTGGCTTCAAGGAGATAGAGATAGGCTTCCCGGCGGCTTCTGAAACGGAATACGAGTTCTGCCGCGCGCTCATCGAGCAGAACCTCATTCCCGACGACGTGACTGTTCAGGTGCTCACCCAGAGCCGTGAGCATATTATCAAAAAGACCTTTGAGGCGCTGGACGGCTGCAAGAACGCGATAGTTCACCTCTATAATTCCACTTCCGTGGCTCAGCGCGAGCAGGTGTTCCGCAAGAGCAGGGAGGAGATAATCGACATCGCTGTCACCGGCGCAAAGCTGCTCAAAGAGTACCGCGAAAAGACCCCGGGCAACTTCCGCTTCGAGTATTCGCCGGAGAGCTTCACCGGAACAGAGCCGGAGTTCGCCGCTGAAATATGCAACGCAGTCATCGACATCTGGCAGCCTGCCCCCGACTGGAAAGTCATCATCAACCTGCCCGTCACCGTTGAGGAGAGCCTGCCGCATGTTTACGCGCAGCAGGTGGAATACATGTGCAAGGTGCTGCACAGCCGCGATAGTCTGGAGATATCCCTGCACCCCCACAACGACCGGGGCTGCGGCATTGCGGATACAGAGCTGGGACTTCTCGCAGGCGCTGACAGGGTAGAGGGTACTCTGTTCGGAAACGGCGAGCGCACAGGTAACGTCGATATCGTAACGCTGGCGCTGAATATGTACTCCCACGGCGTGGAGCCGAACCTCGATTTCAGCAATCTGCCGGAGCTGGCTTCTATCTACGAGCGGCTCACCAGAATGCATGTTTACGAGCGTATGCCGTACAGCGGACAGCTTGTGTTCGCGGCGTTCAGCGGCTCTCACCAGGATGCAATAGCAAAGGGCATGAAGTGGCGTGAGGAGAAAGACCCGGAGCACTGGAACGTGCCTTATATCCCGATAGACCCCCACGATATCGGCAGAGAGTACGAGGGGGACGTTATCCGCATAAACAGCCAGAGCGGCAAGGGCGGTATCGGCTACCTCATGGAGCATACCTACGGAATTTCCATGCCGCCTAAGATGAGGGAGCATTTCGGATATGCGGTAAAGAACGTTTCGGATCATCTGCACAAGGAGCTTCACCCGGATGAAATTTATGAGATATTCGAGAAAAATTACCTCAAGCCGCAGGGAAGACTGAATTTCGTTGAGGCGCACTATACCCAGGGCGATAGCATTTCTGCGGTAGTTACTATGGAAGTCGGCGGAGAAAAGCGCACCTGGGAGGGCGTTGGCAACGGACGTCTTGACGCTGTGTCAAATGCCATAAAGACCGGGCTGGGCATTGATTACCACATCGCGACCTACACCGAGAATGCGCTGGAGCAGTCGTCCAAGTCAAAGGCGGCGGCTTATATCGGTATCTCAAAGCCGGACGGCTCGGTAAGCTGGGGCGCTGGTATCCATACGGATATCATTGTGGCTTCGGTAAGGGCGCTGGTGGC